>CAZNVY010000028.1:15197-18192 GCA_964576605.1 uncultured Elstera sp.
GGAAACGCTGTAGCAGCTTGATGTCCTTATAATCGATCTTCGGCGCATTCGGGCCGGAGAACGGGCAGGACTTGCGGCGACGGAAAAACGGGCGACGGCCACCAGCTTGCATTAGTCTTACTCCCCAATCTGATCGTCGGCACCGCGGCCGCGATCGTCATCATCCCGGCGGCGCGGGCCGCGATCATAACGGTCGCCGCGATCACCGCGGTCGCCCCGTTCCCCACGTTCGCCGCGTTCCCCGCGCTCGCTCCGCTCACCCCGGTTGGACAGAACCGCCGAGGGGCCTTCTTCCAACTCATCGACGCGCACGGTCATGAAGCGGATGACGTCTTCGTTGATCCGCATATTGCGTTCCATTTCGAGCACGGCCGGGGCCGGGGCATCGAGATTGAACAGCACGTAATGACCCTTGCGGTTCTTACGGATCTTGAACGACAGATTGCGCAGGCCCCAATATTCGCGCTTGGCAACCGAACCGCCTTCAGCGGTGACGATACCGGCGAAAGTTTCGGCCAGCGTTTCTACCTGGGCGGCGGAAATATCCTGGCGTGCGATGAACACGCTTTCGTACAAAGGCATAAATCTGCTCTCCTTATGGCTGATTCGGCGCGGATTCCCCCAAGAAGCACGATTAAAAACATTGCTCTTGGGCCTCCCCGCGCCCAGCTGACCTGCCGAAACGGGTCAGCAAGGAGCCGTGCCGAGACAAAGCGCCCCGGCAGGGGAGCGCGGACTATAGCGATTTCCAACCGCGATGCAAGCTAATCCCAGTGGCTTTCATCGTAAAAAAACCGCAATCTTCCTTGAAGTCTTGACAGGTCACGACCGAGTATGACAAACGCGCGACATTCGGAACCGCAAGGATTGTCCCCATCATGACCCTAGCCTTCCTGTTTCCCGGCCAAGGCAGCCAAATTGTCGGCATGGGTAAGGATTTGGCGGAGGCGTTTCCCGTCGCCCGCGCCGTTTTCGAGGAAGTGGATGCGGCCCTGTCGCAAAATCTTTCCCGCCTGATGTGGGAAGGGCCGGAAACAGACCTGACCCTAACCGAAAATGCCCAGCCCGCGCTGATGGCAACCTCACTGGCGGTTACCCGCGTTCTGGAAGCCGAAACGGGTAAGCGGTTAGCGGATCTTGGCGTTGCCGTCGCCGGGCACTCCTTGGGCGAATATTCGGCGTTGGCGGCCGTCGGGGCCTTGACCGTCGCCGATACCGCCCGATTGTTGAAGCGCCGTGGGCAGGCGATGCAGAAGGCGGTTCCGCTGGGGACCGGGGCGATGGCGGCGCTGCTTGGCGTTGAACTATCGGTCGCGCAAGAAATCGCCGATGCGGCGGCTGACGGCGAGGTGTGCGATATCGCCAATGATAATGGCGGCGGGCAAATCGTGCTGTCGGGCACGGCGGGCGCAATCGCCCGTGCCGTGGCGGTTGCGCCGACGAAGGGCGTTAAGCGCGCCCTGCCGCTGCCGGTTTCAGCCCCCTTCCATTGCCGATTGATGCAACCGGCCGCCGATACGATGGCCGAGGCGCTGGCCGAGGTTACCTTCGTCGCGCCCAGCCTGCCGGTGGTTATCAATGTCACCGCCCGACCGGAACAGGACCCGCTGAAGCTGCGGGATAGTCTTGTGGCGCAGGTGACGGGCCGGGTACGGTGGAGCGAATCTATCCTTTATATGGCGCATGATATGGGCATTCGGCATTTCGTCGAGCTTGGATCGGGCAAGGTGCTGACCGGTCTCGTTAAGCGCATCGCTAAAGACGCGGCAGGGGTGGCCGTCAATGGCCCGTCCGATGTGGACGCTTTCCTGAAGTCGCTCTAAGAAAGAAGAATAAATGTTTGATTTAAGCGGAAAAACCGCGCTCGTCACCGGTGCCAGTGGTGGGATTGGTCGGGCGATTGCTGCGGCCCTGCATCAGCGTGGGGCAACGGTCATTCTGACCGGCACACGTGCGGCCGTCCTGGCCGATCTGGCCGCCAGCCTGGGCGGGGAGCGGGTGCACGTGCTTACCGCCGACCTATCGCAGCCGGATGCCGCCGAAACCCTGATTAAGGCGGCGGAAGCGGCGGCAGGCGGGGTTGATATTCTGGTAAATAATGCCGGCCTAACGCGCGACCAGCTGTTGCTGCGCCTGAAGGATGCCGATTGGCAGATGGTGCTGGATGTCAACCTAACGGCGGCGATGCGCCTATCGCGCGCGGTGCTGAAGGGGATGATGAAAAAGCGCTTCGGGCGGATCATCTCCATCACGTCGGTCGTTGGGGCCACCGGCAATGCGGGGCAGACCAATTACGCCGCCTCGAAAGCTGGGCTGATCGGCTTTTCCAAGTCCCTGGCCCAGGAAGTGGCCAGCCGGAATATCACGGTCAATTGTGTTGCGCCGGGCTTCATCGAAACCGCAATGACCGAAGGGCTGCCCGACGATCAGAAGCAAAAGTTGCTGACCGCCATTCCATTGGGGCGGATGGGAACCGGCGAGGAGATTGCCGCCGCCGTCGTTTACTTGGCCTCCCTCGAAGCGGCCTATGTGACGGGCGAAACCCTGCATGTAAACGGCGGGATGGCGATGCTTTAAGCTGCTGCCGCTGGGATTGCCGGTGCTGCGAGGCACTGGCGTGGGGGCGGGAAGTGTGTTACACGGGGCGGCTTTCGGACCGAAACGCCCCTCTGTGCGGCGCGGTACGGAAGGGCTTGTCGGGCCTGCCCAGACCGGCTACACGGAACGATCATTGGTTACTCTTGAGGATAATTCGCAATGAGCACTGTTGCCGAACGCGTTAAAAAGATCGTCATCGAGCATCTGGGCGTGGACGAAGCCAAGGTCACGGACAATGCCAGCTTCATCGACGATCTCGGCGCGGACAGCCTGGATACCGTGGAACTGGTCATGGCGTTTGAGGAAGAATTCGGCGTTGAAATCCCCGATGATGCCGCCGAAAAGATCCTGACGGTGAAGGACGCGATCGACTTCATCGAAAAGCAGAACGCCTAAG
>CAZNVY010000028.1:18217-34178 GCA_964576605.1 uncultured Elstera sp.
GGGCCGGTTTCGGACCCCCGAAAGCGGCTCTCACCGCAAGGGGCGTTCGGGACGGGCCGCTCGGCCCCCCACCTTCGACGGCGAAAGGCGAAAATCGCACGTGAGCACTGAAAAGCACATCACCCTAAAGCGCGTCGTGGTCACCGGCCTCGGCATGGTTACCCCGCTTGGCACCGGCGTCGATCACGTTTGGTCCCGCCTGCTGGAAGGCCAATCGGGCCTGAAGCGCGTCGATGACCATTTCGACGTTAGTGACATTGCCCCCAAAGTCGGCGGGGTCATCCCGCGCGGCAATGGTGGCCCTGGCGATTTTAATATCGACGCCGTTGTCTCGGTAAAAGACCGGCGCCGCATGGGCGATTTCATCGTCTATGCCTTGGCTGCTGCCCAAGAAGCGATCACCGATGCGGGGTGGACGCCGGAAAGCGAGGCCGACCGGGAAGCCACGGGCGTTATGATCGGCTCTGGCATTGGCGGGCTGATCGGCATTACCGAGGGCGCGGTTACGGTGAGCGAACGGGGGGCCGACCGCCTTAGCCCCTTCTATATTCCGGCCAATCTTATCAACCTCGCGTCGGGCCATGTGTCGATGCGCTGGGGCTTTAAGGGGCCGAACCATGCCGTGGTCACCGCCTGCTCCACCGGCGCGCACGCGATTGGTGACGCCGCCCGGCTGATCGCCCTGGGGGATGCCAATGTGATGATTGCGGGCGGTACGGAAGCGGCGGTATCGCGGATCGGCTTTGCCGGTTTTGCGGCGTCGCGCGCCATGTCCACCAATTTTAATGAGACGCCGACCAAAGCCTCGCGCCCCTGGGATAAGGACCGCGACGGTTTCGTCATGGGCGAGGGTGCAGGTGTGCTTGTTCTGGAAAGCCTGGAACACGCCCAAGCGCGCGGTGCTAAGATCTATGCCGAGGTTCTGGGCTTCGGCATGTCGGGCGATGCCTATCACATCACCGCCCCGGCCCCTGATGGCAACGGGGCTTTCCGGGCGATGCAGGCGGCGCTGAAGTGGTCGGGCTTAACGGTCGACCAGATCGACTATATTAATGCCCATGGCACCTCGACTCCCCTGGGGGACGAGATCGAACTGGCCGCCGTCAAGCGGCTGTTTGGCGAGCACGCCCATAAGCTCTCTATGTCGTCCACCAAATCGGCGATTGGCCATTTGCTGGGGGCCGCCGGGGCGGTGGAGGCGATTTTCTCCATCCTGGCGCTGCGCGATCAAATCGTTCCGCCGACGTTGAACCTGGATACCCCGTCCGACGGTTGCGATATCGATCTGGTGCCCCATACCGCGAAGAAGCGGGCTGTGCGGTATGCACTTTCCAACTCCTTCGGGTTTGGCGGCACCAACGCATCGCTGATCTTTGGGCCGGGGATGTAAAGCAGCTTGCTGCGGCTTTTGTCCATTCTGCTAGGGGCGCTCGTTTTTACGGGCGCCCTTTTGGCTTTCGCGGTGCATTGGGCGCAGACGGAAATCGACCGGCCAGGCCCCACGCAGACCGCCAAAACTATTTATATTCCGCGCGGGCTGGGGTCGGATGCGATTGGTCAGATGTTGCTGGATGAAGGGTTTATCATCAAACCCTGGCTGCTGATGGCCGCAACCCAGCTACGCCCCGATCCCCGCGCCCTGCGGGCGGGGGAGTATGAGATCCCGGCGGGGGCCAGTCTGGCGGCAATTTTGGAACAATTGCGCGCTGGGCGGACGGTGGTGCGCCGATTAACGGTGCCGGAGGGGCTAACTTCGGCACAGATACTCGATCTGATCCGCAGCGCCGATGGGCTGGACGGCCCAATGCCCGAAAGCTTGCCGGAGGGGAGCCTGCTACCGGAGACTTATCATTATCAGCGCGGTGATCGGCGCGGCGAAATGGTTAAACGCTTGCAAGCGTCGATGCAGGCCGCTCTGGCCGAGGCTTGGGCAGGCCGCAACCTGTCGGTTCCCCTGCGTACGCCGGAAGAGCTTCTGGTCCTGGCCTCGATGATTGAAAAGGAAACCGGCGTCGCGGCGGAGCGAGAGCGGATTTCTGGCGTTTTTATTAACCGTCTGCGCCGGGGGATGCGCTTACAATCCGATCCCACTGTTTTGTATGGGGTTGTTGGGGGTACCGGGTCGGCGAAAACCTTAACCCGCGCCGATCTTGATACCGATACCCCCTGGAACACCTATACCCGTGCCGGGCTTCCTGCGACGCCGATTACCAATCCGGGGCGGGCGGCGCTGATGGCGGCGGCGCGACCGATGGCGACCGAGGATCTCTATTTCGTCGCCGATGGCACCGGTGGCCATGCCTTCGCCCGAACCCTAGACGAGCATAACCGCAATGTTGCCCGCTGGCGGCAAATCGAACGGGCGCGCAAACCGTAAAATGATTTCCGCGCAGGACTACGGCTTGGCATCGTCCCGATAGGGGGCGGCTTCGCCTAACAGCCAGGTACAAAAGGCCGCCACCTTCGCCCGTCGCTCCGCGCCCTTGCCATGAACGAGATAATAGGCGCGCGGATTGCGGATTCGCACTGGCAACGGCTGGATCAAACGGCCCTGGGCCAAATCGTCCTGCACCAAAAATTCCGGCAGGAGAGCTAGGCCCATACCAGCAGCAGCGGCTTCGATAATCATAAAGAAATGCTCGAACCCTGGCCCCTGCGGTGGTCCAGGCGGTGGTAGATCGAGGGCGGCAAAGAAATCCGGCCACGCCTGCGGGCGGGTGGAATGATAGAGCAACCGATGTTGGCGCAGATCGGCAAGCTGGGCAATCGCCCCACGGCGCGCCAATAGGCTGGGGGCGCAGAAGAGGCTAACGGTCTCTGGCATCAAAAACCGCACGGTGCAGCCGGGCCAATCGCCATAGCCGTAGCGGATGCCGATATCGAGCGGCTCCGTGGCGAAATTCACCAGCCGGTCGCCGGTGCTAAGGTCAACGCTAAGGCCCGGATAGGCTGCCTCGAACCGATGCAGGCGCGGCACCAACCACCGGAAGGCAAGCGTATGCAGCGTACTGACGGCAATCGGCCCATGTTCATCACCATAGCGCAACCGCTGGGTGGCGGTTTCGAGATCGGCGAGGGCGGCGGCGATTGCCCGCTGATAATCGATTGCCGCCGGGGTCAGCATCAGACGTGGGCCTTGCCGCTCGAACAGCACGATCCCCAGATCGGCTTCCAACGCCGCCACCATACGGCTCACGGCACTTTGCGTGACATGCAGTTCCGCCGCCGCCAAGGTGAAAGACCCCAGGCGTGCGGCAGTTTCAAAGGTACGAAGCCCGTTCAGGGAGGGCAGACGGTGCTGGTTCATACCCCATAGTATGAGTTTTTTGAACAGTTGTGCGCCAAAAACTCGGTTGCGCGGCGGGTTTTATCCTGAGATTAGGGATGGGTAAGCCAAGCACTTTTCCTTGCCAGGAGACGGTTCATGACGACGATCACCCCTTTCCATATCGCGTTTCCGGTTGATGACCTGGCGGCGGCACGGCATTTCTACGGAACGGTTTTGGGTTGCCCCGAAGGCCGCTCTAGCGATGAATGGATCGATTTTGACCTCTTTGGTCATCAAATCGTCGCCCATCTCGCCCCGAAGGCGGCCAACAAGCATCATAACCCGGTGGATGGCCATGCCGTGCCGGTCCCGCATTTTGGCGTGGTGCTGGAATGGGATCGTTTCCAAACGTTTGCCGACAAGCTGACCGCAGCGGGGGTAAAATTCGTGATCGAGCCGTATATCCGCTTCAAGGGCCAGGTTGGAGAACAGGCGACAATGTTTTTCCTAGATCCGGCAGGCAATGCGCTGGAGTTCAAATCGTTCCGCGATATGGGCCAAATTTTTGCGAAGTAAAGCTAAGGCCGGGTCAACGTCCTTGGGTAATCAGCGCGGCGGGATTGGGGATGCGGTGCGATTCTTCGGCAAACCGCACAAAACCCGCCCGCTGATACAGGGCCAGGGCCTTTGGATGGTCAAGACTACAAGTATGCACCCAAACCCGCTTCGGGCCTTTCGCCCAGGCTTTGCGAATGGCGCAATCCAGCACATATGGTCCCAATTTTAGCCCAATGAAGTCGGGCGTCAGCCCGAAATACGCCAGCTCCACCTCCCCGGGTTGCCGCGCATCCAACTCGAAGTATCCTGCCGGAACCCCGCCGACATAGGCGACCGTTACCTCCACCCCCGGATCAGCCAGAATGGCGGCGAGCTGGGCATCGGGCATTAAGCGGCGCTCGTACCACAGCCAGGGATCGCCGACGGTGCCATAAAGAAAGCGATAGAATGGCAGGTTAGGGGTG
Organism: uncultured Elstera sp.; assembly: GCA_964576605.1. GTDB lineage: Bacteria > Pseudomonadota > Alphaproteobacteria > Elsterales > Elsteraceae > Elstera. The sequence continues at coordinate 22,508 of CAZNVY010000028.1, forward strand.
CGCGCCACCATCAAGACCAGCGGCTGTGGCAAGGCCGGCTGCGGCGGCACGGGGCCGCTGGGCGGGGCTAACATTTGGAGATGGGTGATCGTAACGTCGATTTCCGCCGGAAGCGTGGCGGCGGCGGCAAGGCTCATGCCGCGTCTCCCACACTGATTGGCAGGCCGGGATAACTGCCCCATTCCGCCCACGACCCATCGTATACCGAGACATCGGCGCGTCCCAATTCGTAAAGGCCGAGGGCTAAGAGGCAGGCGGTAACCCCCGATCCGCAGGTCGTGATAATCGGGCGCTTCAGATCAACCCCGGCAGCGGTAAAGCGCTGGGTTAAGGCTTCCTTCGACAGAATAGTCCCGCGATCTGGATCAACCAGGCTTCCCGACGGTAAACTGCGCGCCCCTGGCATATGGCCGCTGGCCAACCCCGCCCGTGGCTCTGGTTCTGTGGCGGCGAAACGCCCTGCGCTGCGGGCATCGACAATCTGGACGGCTGGCGTATCGAGGGCGGTCAGCACCGCATCGCGATCGCTGACCAATTCGGGCCGGAAGCGGGCATGGAACCGACCTTGCCGGGGGGCAACCGCGCCGGCCTCGGTCGGTCGCCCTTCGGCCAGCCATTTTTTCAGCCCGCCATCAAGGACGAAAACCTTATCGTGACCAAAGGTGCGGAACATCCACCAGGGGCGGGCCGCGCTCATCAAACCGTGGCTGTCGTAGCAAACGACCGTGCAATCATTGCCGATGCCCATATCGGTCATCGCAGCGGCGAAACTATCGGGATCCGGCAGCATGTGGGGCAGATCGCTCTCCAAATCCTTTTGGGCATCAATATCGAAGAATTGGGCACCGGGGATATGGCGTTCCAGGAATTCCGCTTCGGCATTGCGGGGCACACCGGGCAAAAAATACGTGGCATCCAGGACCCGCAGCGCCGGATCGGAAAGATGGTCCGCTAGCCATTCCGTCGAGACGAAAGCCGATCGCATGGTCATTGCCGCTCCTCCTGCCGTTTTCTGATGCCTTTAGGGGCGGGTGTCGGCCACAGCCCGCCAACGATCTTGAACCTTTTTCCGGTTCAGCAGCAACCATTGCGCGGCGATCAGCATCACGGAATTTTCAAATTGCCCGGCGTGCAGGGCCGCCTCCAGCGCCTCAAAGCTAAGGGTCTTGATGCGGATATACTCGCCTTCCTCGCTCTTCCCAGCGACGGGCGGCAAACGTCGGCTATCCACCCGGCCACAATAGAGGGTTATGGTTTCCGACACGGCACCGGGGGAGGTGAGATAGGTTAATACCTCGAAGAGATCCGTAACCTCGGTGCCAATTTCTTCCTGACACTCGCGGGCGGCGACGGCGCGGGGATCGGCGGTTTCATGCGGTTCGATGATCCCGGCAACGATTTCGATCATCCATGGCTCGCGCCCGGCGGCCAGCGGCCCCATGCGGAACTGTTCGATCACGACGATCTGCTCGGTGATCGGATCATAGGGCAGCACCGCCACGGCATGGCCGCGCTCGAAGACCTCGCGCACCAGCGGCGGCGACCAGGCATCCCCCTCAATCCGATGCCTAAGCCGCCAGCGATCCACTTGGAAATAGCCTTGGAAGACGGGATCGCGGGCCTCGACGATCACATCTGGGTGCGGCATGGGCTGGCGAATGTCTCTCTTCATGCTAGAACCCTAGCGAATTGATCTTTCCGCCGGAACCCCATCCGGCAGCGGTATCGTAAGGAGAACGGGCAATGCGCCGACTGGTCCTGCTGCGCCACGCAAAATCATCCTGGGATGACTTGAGCCAGTCGGACCATGCCCGCCCGCTGAATGCGCGCGGGCAACGGGCCGCGGCCCAATTGCGCGAAACCTTCGCGGCCCTGGGCCTGATCCCCGACCGGGTCCTCTGCTCGACCGCGACCCGCACACGGGAAACCTGGGATCTTCTGGCGGCAGGCCTTGGCCAGCGGGCACCCACGGCCCGTTATTTGGAGGAACTTTATTTGGCCGAACCGGAAAAACTGCTCGCCCTCGTGCGGCAAGAAGGCGGGACGGTGCCGACCCTCTTGGTCATCGGCCATAATGATGGGCTGCATGATTTCGCCTTAGGGCTGGTTGGACTTGAAAGCGATCTTGCCTTGCGCGACAAGCTGTCGCAGAAGTTCCCTACCGCTGCGTTAGCGGTCTTCGACTGTGCCTACGACCGCTGGGCCGATCTCGCGTGGCAGAAAAACCGCCTGACCGATGTGCGCTATCCGCGCGACCTAGACGGCGGTGAGGGGACCTAAAGCATGACCGCATTTTGGTTGGGGCTTCGGCCCGACGGGCTGGCTGGTCTGTTGCGTCACCCTGATTGGCAGGGGTTCCAGGCTCAGGGTAAGCCGGAAGTCTGGCGGATTATCGATACACCCGACCAGCGGCACCGCGCGACCCCGCTGTTGACCGCCCCCAAACGCGCCCGACCGGCGCCGGGTCTCGCCGCGCTTTTCGACCTCACCCGCCGCCGCTGGCAAGACGGCGACCTGCTGCTGGAGGCGGTGGAATGGCGTTTTCCCGATGGTCGGCAGGCAGCCGCGGCTTGGTTGCGCGCCCCCCTAGCGCCCCCTTCTAGCGCTCTGCGACATCGGTTGGCCGCGCTTCATTCGACGGCTCGTGCCGGGGCCGCTGTTGTGCCGGTTGCGGCGGTCGATCCGGTGGAGCAGGGCTATCGTTTGCTGGCGGGGGAGGCAGGAAAGCCCAGCAAGCTGCGTCTTCTGCCAGAAATGACCGCCGGGGCCGCTTGGGCCGCGATGCTGGGGGCGGTGATCGATGCGCTGCACCTTCACCTTCCGGCCGTGGTCTGGGACCAAACACCGGGGGCCGTGCATCAGGCGCGCGTTGCCTTGCGCCGGTTGCGCGCCGCGCTTCCCGTGTTCGGGGTGCGCGCCGGAACGCTTGAGCGCGCCGAGGATCTACGCCGCCGCGCCGGGGATATTGCCCGGCGCTTGGGAACGGTCCGCGATCTCGACGTGTTTTGTGGCGAAACCCTCATCCGGGCGCAGCGAGATTTTGTCACTGAAGGCGGGTGGGGTGATCTGGGAATGGCCGCCAACGCCCGGCGGGCACAAGCGGCGCGCCGCTTGCCAGAGACACTGGGGGCGTGGGACGTCACAGAGTTTTTGCTGGATCTGCAGCTATGGCAGACGCAAGCGCAGGCTGGCCTACCCTCTGGCCCCGCGATTGCCGATAGTGCACGGGCGCTTCTGGCCGACCGATGGCGGCGCGTGGCGCGGCAGGGTGATAAGCTTGATCGGATCGATGTGCCGGGCCTGCACGAACTGCGCATCAAGATCAAAAAAATGCGGTATCTCGTTGATTTTACGAGAACACTATTTCCGGCAGACGCGTCGACCAACTGGGAACAGCGGCTGGGTGCCCTTCAGGATGCCTTGGGAACGCTGAACGATGGGGCCACGGCGCGCGGATTGATTGTCGATCTCATGCCCAACTTGGGTAAAGACGGTGCCTTTGCCGCTGGGCTGCTGGTCGCCTGGTCGGACGGTCGCACGCTGCGGCACCGCGCCCGAATCGGTAAGCTTTGGGCGGCGGTGGCCGATTTGCCGCGCTATTGGGAGATGGAAGCATGAGTCTTTCTGCCTGGCTGGCCGATTTCATCACCCTTTTCGTGGTCATCGACCCCATCGGCGTCTTGCCGATCTATCTGGCGGCGATCTCTGGCATGAATAGCGCCGATAGCCGCCGCGTGGCGCGGCTGTCGGTGATAATTTCCTGCGGGGTGTTGGTGCTGTTTCTGGTGATCGGGCAGACGTTGCTAACCCAGCTTGGCATTGGCTTTCCGGCCTTTCGTATCGCGGGTGGGGTGATCCTATTCTTGGTGGCGTTGAAGATGATCTTCGACGGGCATGAAGACGTGCCGAGCGAGGAGCGGGCGGCGGCGGTAAGCGAGGTTGCCGTTTTTCCTGTGGCGATGCCGGGGATCGCCGGGCCAGGATCGATCCTGGCGGTTATGCTGATGGGCAGCGGCGGGGCCGGTTGGGTTGACGAACTAAGGGTGGCGACAGTGATTGCCGCCGTGCTTGCCCTGACCTTCATCGTCATGTTGTTCGGCACGCTGCTACGCCGCCTGCTGGGGCGCACGGGGATTCTGGTTGTCAGCCGCGTGATGGGGCTGCTGCTGGCGGCCCTATCGGCTCAGTCGATCTTAGACGGGCTAAAACTGACCTTCGGCATGTAGAGAGGAGCGGGCGGCGGCGGTGCTCCGGCGAGAGGTTACGGAGTATCGGTCCAGACCAAGGCGAGGGGGGCTTCTCGGAAGGCGAAGCGGTCGAGATGCCGTGCGACGACCTCTTTCAGTGCCCGCAGATGATCCAGGCTGCTGGCGTCCAGGCGGCAGTCGAGGCCCGTTTCGTCGGCGGCCAGCTGAAAGAAGGCGTCCCCCGGCCAAGTCGCCCCGCGCGCATCATGCGGGAAGGTGATCGCCCCCTCGGTCGGAGTAAAGCGGACGGGGAGGGAATGCATCCAATGCTTGCAAAGCTGCTGTAGGTAGCGACTGCCGTTCTCGGTAGCGAGGCGGGTGCTGCTGTTGAAACGCGCCATCAAAAAACCTTTCAGGGATGTGCGCAGGCAGTCAGGCTATAGACTTTAGATTCTGCCACCTGCGGAGACGATGAGGATATTGCCCTTAGGACAAGCGTTCGATTTTGCGGGCTGCCTCGTCCAGAATATCGACGATGGCGTGTAGGGTTTTCGGGTCGGTTTCCTCGCGGAACAGCCGGTGTTTTAGCACAGCCCGTAGATTATGCATGGCCCGGCGGATGGGAATACCGTCGGCCCGGTCCTGCGGGGCCGCCATGTCAGTTAGGCGGGCGAAAAGGGCGGTGACCGTTTCAGCATTCTCGGCCAAATGGGTCATGCCGTCTTCCGTGGCGGCAAAGGCCTTGCGCGTGCCCTCACTGCTATTTTCGACAATGAAGCCTTGGTCTTGCAGAAGGGCCAGGGCGGGGTAAACGACGCCGGGGCTGGGGGCGTAGCTCCCGCCGGTCAATTCTTCAATCGCGCGGATTAGGTCGTAGCCATGCCGGGGCTGATCGGCGATCAGCTTCAACAGCACCGTGCGTAATTCGGCGGCGTCGAGAACCCGGCGGCGGCCACTGCGGCCATGATCGCCCTCGTCCCCGCCCCAATCCCAGAAGCCGCCGCGCCCGCCCCGGCCAAAGCCATGCCGCCCGAAGCCGCCCGGTCCAAAATGGTGCCCGCGCTCGAAATGGTCGCGCATCCGTTCAAAAAAATGCATCTCGTGTCTCCAGTGAGCATCTTAGTTCTATCAAGATATATCTTAGATATTTTTTGTCAAGATGGTCTGCGCATCGCCAGAACGGCGCGAGGTCGCTTGGAGGGAGGGGCGAGGAGGCGCCGCCGCTTAGTCTGCGGGCTTGGCTTCGATCCACCGCAGAATTTCGTCGAGCGCCGGACAGAGCGCTTGGCCCCAGTCGGTCAACTGATACTCAACGCGCGGCGGCACTTCGGGATGAACGTGGCGGGTTAGGATGGCATCGGCTTCCAACTGGCGCAGGTGCTGCGTCAGCATTTTTTGCGATATGCCGGGAATGGCGCGCTCTAGCTCTGAAAACCGCAAGGTCTTCCCACCGAACAGATTGAAGAGAATAAGCAGTTTCCAGCGGCCGTCGAGCACCCGTAAGGCAGCTTCTACACCCGTAGCGGCGCTATGATGCGTGTATTCAGGGCGCTTACTTTGAGGTAAGTCCCCAACTTTTTTGTGCGTTCTTGTCATAGGACGCTCCTGTCTCCACATTCTTCTTAGAAGATCGCCAATTTTCGGCTGTCTTAAATAAAGGAAAACTGTGCAATGACCAGTATAACGCTTCCCCCGGCTGTCGCCGCGTATCTTTCGGCTAATAATGCAGGCAACGCCGAGACAGCTGCCCTGCAGTTTACCGCGACGGCGTGCGTCAAGGACGACGGGCAGGAGATACAGGGCCGGAGCGCCATACAGGCCTGGAAACAGACAGCACTGGACCGTTATAGCGCCACGATAGCCCCGAAGAGCCTTCTGTCGGTCGATGGTAGCGTGTTGTTAACCGCCTTAGTGAGCGGCAATTTCCCTGGAAGCCCGATTGATTTGACGTTCCGGTTCGGGCTGGTGGATGGGCTGATCGACCGGCTGGAGATTGGACAATGATGAGGCCGCAGTTCTCGTCCGATCCGCGCGAGCTGTTAGGGAAATGCGCCTTGGTGACCGGCGGTACCAAAGGGGCGGGGGCGGCGATTGCGCGGAAGCTGGCGGCGGCTGGGGCTTCGGTGATCGTTTCTGCGCGCACGATGCCAACCGAGGCGATGGCCGCCGACGTCATTCTGGCGGACCTTTCGACGGCGGCGGGTGTGGAAACCCTCGTTACACGGCTTTCACAGCAGGGGGTCTCGGTCGATATTCTGGTTCATAATCTGGGGGGATCGAGCGCACCGGGGGGCGGTTTTTCCGCCCTTACAGACGCGCATTGGCAGGAAGCCTTTGATCTCAATCTTCTTCCCGCCGTTCGGCTTGACCGGGCACTGGTGCCGGCAATGGCAGCACGCCGCCGAGGGGTTGTTCTGCACATCTCCAGCATCCAGCGCCGCTTGCCCCTTCCCGATGCAACAACGGCTTACGCAGCGGCAAAGGCAGCCCTGACGACCTACTCGAAAGCATTGTCAAAGGAAATGGGGCCGCAGGGTGTTCGCGTTCTCTCTGTCGCGCCTGGCTGGATCTATACGAGCGCGGCGGATGCGATGGTGCAGGAGATTGCGGCGCGCCGCGATATTCGGCCCGAGGCCGCGCGGCAGACTATTCTGGATGCTTTGGGCGGAATTCCGATTGGCCGTCCCGCCTGGCCCGAGGAGGTAGCCGAACTTGTCGGGTTCCTCGTCAGTGATCGTGCGGCATCACTCCACGGCACAGAATATATCATCGACGGCGGAACCATCGCGACGATATAGCATCACTTGATTTTGGGGGGTGTGCACTGGCTCCCAGGGAGGGATTCGAACCCCCGGCCAGGCGGTTAACAGCCGCCTGCTCTACCGCTGAGCTACCTGGGATCAACCCAGTGCATACGCGACGCATTTTATGATGGCTCCCAGGGAGGGATTCGAACCCCCGGCCAGGCGGTTAACAGCCGCCTGCTCTACCGCTGAGCTACCTGGGATTAGGTGCCGTGCGTCAAGTCCGGGGTGTGTAGCAAACCCTTTTCGGTCTGCCAAGGCCGATTTTCATCGGTGCCCTTCCGGTCCTTGCGTCAATCCTTGCAAGCGGGCGCATTTGGAGGCCGAGAGCGGAATCGAACCGCTGTACGGGGATTTGCAGTCCCCTGCATGACCACTCTGCCACCCGGCCTCTGGGTGCGCCTGCTCGGCCTGAACCGATGCGGATGCGCGGTGTAGCCCGACCTGGGGCAATGGTCAAGGGGCTTTAGCCATCGGGGCGGGGAAATGCGCGAAGGCTTTGCATTGCACAAGGGCGGGGCGGGGCCTATAACGCTATCGGGACGCCGCCCCGCTTGGCGGTTCGACATGGTGGATTTAAGCCCGATGGATTACGCAGCCGCTCGCGCAAATATGATCGAATGCCGAGTGCGCACCAATAAGGTGATCGACCCAGACGTGATTGCCGCGCTGGGAGCTGTGGCACGGGAGGCCTTTGTTCCGGAAGCCCTGCGTCCGGTCGCGTATATTGACGAAGATTTGACCGTTGCGCCGGGGCGGTTTCTGCTAGAGCCGATGGTCGTTGGGCGCTTGCTGCAGGCTGCAGAGATTAAAAAGACGGATCGGGCGTTAGATTTCGCCACCGGAACCGGCTATGGCGCGGCGCTTTTGACCCATCTGGCCGGGTCGGTAACGGCGCTGGACAGCCGGGCAAGCCTGCTCGATCTCGCGCGGCGGGCCTTGGCTACGGCTCAGGTGCCGGTCGCTTTTGTCGAAGCGCCGCTCGACGGGGCTTTGGCTCAGGTGGAGGGCGTGGCCAGCGCTGGGTTCGATGTTATCCTTGTGTCGGGGGCGCTCCCCAAGACTCCGGCAGGGCTGCTCGATCTTTTGGCCGATGGTGGTCGCCTGGTCGCGGTGGAAAAACCGGAAGTCGCTGGCGGCGGGGTGCAGCCGATGGGGAAAGCCGTGCTGTACGTTAAGCAGGGTGGGGTTGCTGCGGCGCGTGTTCTCTTCGATGCTGCAACGCCCTTGCTGCCAGAGTTTGCCCCGAAACCGCAGTTCGTCTTTTAACCATGTCGCAGGACCTGCCGCTGCAGATTGACGTCGCCACGCTGGCAGCATGGATTGCCGCGGGAGATCCGGTAACGGTGATCGATGTGCGTGAGGCGTGGGAGGCGCAGCTGGTGGCCTTACCGACGGCGCGCTTAATTCCCCTCGGCAGTCTGCCGACGCAGGTTGCGACGGTTCCGCGCGTAGGAATCGTGGCGCTGCTATGCCATCACGGCGGTCGCTCTTTACAAGCAACCTATTTTCTGCGGGAATTAGGGTATGATAACGCGGTTAACGTCGCGGGTGGGATCGACCGTTGGGCGGTAGAGATTGACCCAAGCCTGCCGCGCTATTAAAGTGTAACCATTATTACGGTTTCTGTTCGCCAGGGAGCCGCCGTCCGGTTCGGTGGCTCGAAGGGGAGAGGTTGAAAATGCTGTTCTCTGCGCGTCGCGGTTTCCTGTTTGCTAGCCTGTCCGCCGCTTTGTTGGCGGGAACCATGGGGGCCGCCCCGGTCTCGGCTCAGACGCTGGAGCAATCCTGGGTTCAATCCTATCAAACGAACCCGCAATTGCTCTCGGCCCGCGCCCGGTTGCGCGCGACCGACGAACGGCTGCCCCAGGCGCAGGCCGGGTGGCGTCCGACGGTCTCGACCTCCGCTTCGGTGGGGCGGCTGCGGACCGAACAAACCTCGACCCGCACCAATAAGGAAACCCTAACGCCGAAGACCTATGGGGTTTCGGTCACGCAGCCGCTGTATCGTGGCGGCCGGACTGCGGCGGGGACCGAGCGGGCCAAGAATGAAATTCAGGCCGAACGCGCCCGCCTGACCGGCACCGAGCAACAGATTTTTCTGGATACCGCGACCTTCTACCTGAACGTTATTCGCGATCAGGCGGTGGTCGAGTTGAACGCCAATAACGAGTTGGTTTTGCGGCAACAGTTGCAAGCCGCTCAGGATCGGTTCCGCGTTGGGGAAGTTACCCGGACGGACGTTAGCCAAGCCGAAGCCCGGTTGGCCAGCGTGATCGCCGATAAACAGGCGGCGGAAGGGCAGTTGCGCTCCTCCAAAGCCAGTTTTACCCGCGCTACCGGGCTGGAGGCGACCAATCTGACCGCCCCGACCGTGCCGCCGCAGTTGCTGCCAACCACCCTGGCCGAAGCCCGTGAATTGGCACAGGCCAATAATCCAGCGATCACCGCGTCGCAGTATGATGAAGGGGCGGCCAAGCTCAATGTGGATGAAGTGCGCGGCGAACTGCTACCCACGGTGAGCTTAGTGGGCGATATTAGCCGCCGTCACGATCAGCAGATCGGGGTAGACCGCAGCGCCTCTGCCAGCCTAACGCTGCAAGTGCAGACTCCGCTTTACGAAGGCGGTAGCACCTATTCGCGCGTTCGGGCCGCCAAGCAGACGGCAGGGCAACGCCGGACCGATATTGATACCCAACGCCGGTCGGCAGTCGAACAGGCAACCCAGGCGTTCGAGCAGATGATTACTGCCCGCGCCCGGATAGAATCCCTGGCCGCGCAAATCCGCGCTAACGAAATCGCCCTCGAAGGCGTGCGTCAGGAAGCGGTGGTCGGGTCGCGGACCACCCTTGACGTGTTGAACGCGGAACAGGAACTGCTGAATGCGCGTGTCTCTATGGTTCGCTCGCAACGCGACGAACAAGTGGCCGCCTATTCGCTGCTCAGTGCCACCGGGCGTCTCACGGCGCGTCAATTAGGCTTGGCAGTCCCTCTGTATGACGTGGAGCAAAACTTCCGCGCCGTCGATGGAAAGTGGATTGGCACCGGAATCGATCAGGAATAAGCGCAAAATTCGATTCTTCCGATTGGCAAACGGTCAAAGCTTTGACTAAAGTCACTGCCATAAGTGTTTGCTTGGCATGAGGAAGCGATGAGCGACCCGAAACCCCATCAAGAACCGTCGATGGAGGAGATCCTCGCCTCCATCCGCCGTATTATTTCGGAAGATGGGGACGGTGCGCAGGCGGAAACGGCTGAGGCGGATGCGGAAACGCTCGCCCCAGCCGCCGGCACAATGCGTGCCGATGTTTTCGATCTGACGCAGCGCGCCGATACCGACGATGAAGACGATCTGGAAATGGCGCGCACCCTTGGGATGGAGGCGGTGGAAGCACCAAAGCCGACCTTCTCGATGGATTTCGACGATGTTCCAACGCCGTCGGCCAAGGATGATGACGCTCCGGCCAAAGCAGCGCCCCTCTTCGACAGTGGTAAAAAGGCGGCTAGCATGAGTTTCGACGATGATGCGCTGATGTCCCCGGATACGGCGAGCGCCGCCAGCCGCGCCTTCGCCAAGCTCCAGGATATGGACGAGGATGAATCGCCCGCTGCCGCTGTTATGCGCGCGTCGGGCGGCGGCAATCCGACGCTCGATGAACTGGTGCGCGAGGCCCTGAAGCCGGTCTTGCGCGAATGGCTGGACCGCAACCTGCCACCGATGGTGGAAGCGATGGTCCGCGAGGAAATCCAACGCCTCGCCGCGACCGGCCGCCGCCGCTAAGTTTTACCGCTTATCTCTAAGGTACAACGGCCGCGCGGGCGTAAGCTCTGCGGCCGTTTTGCCGTCTTGATCCCGATACACGAAGGTTCCCCGATGCTTGAAAAAACCTATACGCCCGCCGATCTCGAAAGCCGTTTTTATCCGATGTGGGAGCAAAGCGGCGGGTTTGCGGCAACAGGCACTGGGAACCAGACGCCCTATACCATCATGATGCCGCCGCCGAACGTAACCGGCAGCCTACATATGGGCCACGCGCTGACCTTCACCCTGCAAGATATTTTGATCCGCTACCACCGCGCGCGCGGCTTCGATGCACTGTGGCAACCGGGCACCGATCACGCCGGGATAGCAACGCAGATGGTGGTCGAACGGAAGCTGGAAGCCGAGGGCAAGCGCCGGGTGGAGATGGGGCGTGACGCTTTCATCGCGAAGATCTGGGACTGGAAGGAAGAATCGGGTGGCACCATCGTCCATCAACTGCGCCGTCTTGGGGCGTCCGCCGACTGGGCGCGCGAACGGTTTACGATGGACGAGGGCATGTCTGCCGCCGTTCGCAAAGTCTTCGTTGATCTTTACCGCGACGGGCTGATCTACCGCGATAAGCGCTTGGTGAATTGGGATCCGAAGCTGCATACGGCCATCTCGGACCTTGAAGTTGAACCCAAGGAAGTGAAGGGCAATCTCTGGCACCTTCAGTATCCGATTGAGGGGACAGATCAAGTCATCACAGTCGCGACGACGCGCCCGGAAACCATGTTCGGCGATACCGGCGTTGCCGTGCATCCTGAGGATGCGCGCTATCAGGGCCTGATCGGCAAGCATGTGATCCTGCCGCTGGTCGGGCGCCGCATTCCGATCGTGGCCGAGCGCGGACCGCCGAGCGTGGTGCCGTAGTAGTA
>CAZNVY010000029.1:0-13779 GCA_964576605.1 uncultured Elstera sp.
ATTGGCGAAGACATCCCCCGGCAGAAACAGCACCGGCAGGCGGTTAACATGGGCCAGCGCGGCGGCGGTGACCATATTCAGCGCCCCCGGACCGATGGAGGTGGTGCAGGCCATCATCCGCCGCCGGTTCTGCGCCTTGGCATAGGCAATGGCGGCATGGGCCATGCCCTGCTCGTTATGGGCGCGATAGGTCGGCAGGCGGTCTTGAAGGCCATAGAGCGCTTCCCCCAGCCCGGCGACATTGCCGTGGCCGAAGATCGCCCAAACCCCGGCGAACAGCGGCAGACGCGCGCCGTCGATCTCAGTCCATTGGGCCGCAAGGAAGCGCACCAGCGCTTGCGCCGCTGTGAGACGGATGTGAGACATGTCTTCCTATCCCCTGTTTCGACGGCTTTTACGCCGCTTTCTTGCGGGCTTGCAGTTTTTCCCAAGCCTTGGTGAGCCGCGTAAAGCGCCCCGCCATATCGGCAATCGCGGCGGCATCGTCGATCTGTCCCGATAACCAAGCCTCCGCCGCCGCCGCGAAGATCGTGCGACCCACGGCAAACCCTCGCACCAGCGGGCTGCCCACGGCAACCTCGAAAGCGGCCAGAAGTTCTTCTTCCGGCGCTTCGAGGCCGAGGAGCACGACGCCCCGGCACAGGGGATCGCGGGTGCGGATCGTGGCGTCGATTTTCGCCCAGGCAGCGGGGGACACTTGCGGCTCTAGCTTCCACCAGTCGGGCTTAATATCGAGATCGTAAAGCCGGTCCATGACGCGGGGGATGGTATCGTCGCGCAGCACGCCATGCTTGCCCGCGATGATTTCCACCAGCATTTCGCGGCCCACCCGGTGGCAGGCATCGCGCAGGGCGAGCAGCCGTTCTTCCTGCTGAGTTTTTAGATCGTCGGGATCGTCCGGGTGATAGAAGCACAGGCATTTCACCACCTGATCGACCGGCCATTCGATGAGATGCGAGCCAAGATCGCCGCCGATTTCAAAGGTCAGCGGGCGGGAGCCGGGCTTTTCCACCGGTCGCCCGATCCAAAAATTCTGGGCGGAAGCGTCGAACAGCGCAGTGCGGCCATAGGTGCCGTCCAGCAGCATCCCGAACCCCTCGCGCCCGGCGGCGACGTGCGCGGCGGCGGCAACGGCGAGGCGCTTAAAGGGGTCGATCTTTTCGCGCGGGGCACCCAGCCGGTCGGCCAGTTCCTCGAACTGCGCGCGATGGTCGATGGCCAGCGCCATCAGCCCCTCAGGTTGCGGGCGGCGGGTGGTGGCCCAATGGATATGGTTCAGCGCGGCATCCTTGCGCAACGCCTTTTGCGGGCTGCCGTGGGTTAGGAAGAACTGCAACTCCGTCCAGGTTGGGATTTCGGGGGAGCAGAGCAGACGGGAGACGGCGAAGGCCCCGCAGGCATTGGCCCAGGTGCAGCAGGTCTCCAGCGCCTCGCCCTTCAACCAGCCGCGCAGGAAGCCCGACATAAAGGCATCCCCGGTGCCGAGGACGTTATAGACCTCGATGGGGAAGCCCGCGCCGCGCACGCCTTGGTCCAGATCGGCGGGAATCGCCCCCGGATAGACCGAACAGCCCATTGGCCCGCGCTTCAGCACCAGGGTGGCGCCAGAGCGCGCCCGAACGGCGGCGAGGGCGGTCAGAACCTCCTCCGCTCCGCCCGCGATGCGGAACTCTTCTTCCGTCCCGACGATCAAATCGCAGTCGGGCAGGATCGGTTGCAGCACCGCCGTCACCCGCTGGCTGGCGATATAGCGCGATTCGCCCGCGTCATGCCCAGCAAGACCCCAAAGGTTCGGGCGGTAATCAATATCGAAGATCACCTTGCGTCCGGCGGCTTTGGCGGCGGCAATCGCCTTCAAGGTCGCGCCGCGCACAGTATCGGTCGAAAGATGGGTGCCGGTGACGACCAGCGCACCCGCCGAGGCGATGAAGGCCGGGTCGATATCGTCGGCGCAGAGCGCCATATCGGCGCAATTGTCGCGGTAGAAAATCAGCGGGAACTGGTGATCGTCGCGCACCCCCAGCAGGACGAGCGCGGTCAATCGCTGTGGGTCGGTCACGATCCCCTGGGTCGAAACGCCCTCGCGGGCCAATTGTTCGCGGATAAAGCCGCCCATCGCCTCTGCGCCAACGCGGGTAATCAAGGCGGAGCGTAGCCCAAGGCGGGCGGTGCCGATGGCGATATTGGCGGGGCAGCCGCCAACGGCTTTGGCAAAACTGGCGGTATCTTCCAGGCGGCAGCCGATCTGCTGACCATAAAGGTCAACCGAGGCGCGGCCGAGGGTGATAACGTCCAAAATCTGTGGTTCAGTCATGGGAACTTTGGGTCCAGGGGTTAGGGGGCGTGCCGCACGTTAAAAACGCGCCTTAGCCCCCGCCGTCGCTTGCCAGAATGAAACACTCATTCTATTATCCTGTCAAATCAGAATTTAACTTCCAAAAACGAATGAGGAAGCCGTGACCACACTCTCCTTCGCCGTTCTCGGGGCCGGGCGTATCGGCCAGATTCACGCCCGCAATGTTGCCGCCAATGGCCGCGTGCGCCTGACCGGGGTTTACGATGTCGATGCCGGGGCGGCGCAAAAGCTTGCCGCCGCCTGCGGGGCGCAGGTGATTGGCCTCGATGCGGCGTTCGACGCCGATGCCGTGGTGATCTGCACGCCGACCGACACCCACGCCGATTTCATCGAACGCGCCGCGAAAGCAGGGAAGGCGGTTTTCTGCGAAAAGCCGGTCGATCTGTCGGAAGCGCGGGTACGGGCCTGCCTCGAGGTGGTGAAAGCCGCCGGGACCAAGCTGATGGTAGGCTTTAACCGCCGCTTCGATCCCAGCTTCAACGCGCTGAAAACCCGCATTTTGTCGGGTGAAATCGGGGCGGTCGAACTGCTGACCATCCTTAGCCGCGATCCCGCGCCGCCGCCGGTTTCTTACATCGCCCGCTCTGGCGGTCTCTTCCGCGATATGATGATCCACGATCTCGATATGGCGCGCTTCCTGTTGGGTGAGGAGCCGGTGGAGGTGTTCGCTGCCGCCTCGGCCCTCGTCGATCCGGCGATTGGCGCGGCCGGGGACGTTGATACCGCCGCCGTGACGCTAAAGACCGCCAGCGGCAAGCTCTGCCAAATCTCCAACTCCCGCCGCGCCACTTACGGCTATGACCAGCGCATCGAAGTTCACGGCAGCAAGGGCCTATTGCGCGCCGGGAATATGACGCAGACCACGGTCGAGTCGGCAACGGCCAGCGGCTTCACGACCGATCCGGCGCTACCCTTCTTCCTCGAACGCTACGCGAGCGCCTACCGCGCCGAACTCGATGCCTTCATCGACGCGCTGGTGGACGGCAAACCGATCTCGCCGGACGGGTCGGACGGGCTGAAATCCTTGATTCTGGCCGATGCGGCGACGGAGTCGGCGACGACGGGCAAGCCGGTGCGGGTTTCCCTCTAAAACAAGAGGCGGGGCTTTGCCCCGCACCCCACCAGGACCCGAGGCGGGTCCTGGACCTGCCTTTCCTTTGAATGAAAGTGGGGTTTGGGGCCTCTCGGCCCCAACGGGGGCGGGCAGCGCCCGCGAAACCCTCACCCCTCCGCCCGTTTCTCCGCCGTGCCCACGGCCAACGCCATGGCGAGACACAGCGTCGCCGCGAGCGAGCGGAAGGCGCCGAAGTCGGTTTCCGCGACCTCCAGCCAGACCTTGGTGAGGGGGGCGAGGGGGCTGAAGGCGCTGTCGGTAATGGCGAGGATTGGCACGCCGCGCTGACCAATGCGGGTAGCGGTTTCGATGGTGCTGGGGGTATAGGGGGTGAAGCTGATGGCGATCAGCGCATCGTCTTCGGTGATGAACCCCGCTTGTTCGGGCAGCAGCGCGCCGAGATTATCCAGCAAAATGAAACGGATGCCGAGTTTACCGAAGGCATAGGCCAGGTAGCTCGCCACCGGAAACGCCCGGCGCTGGCCGAGGATATAGACGGTTTTCGCCCCCGCCAGCAAATCGACGGCGGCGGTCAGGCTGGCTTCGTCGGCGCGGTCGCGCAGGCGCAGCAGCGAGTCCATCGCCGTTTGCGCGAACCCATCCAGGAGATGCAGCGGCCCGCCTTGGGCGGTGTCGGCGGCGCGCAGGGATTGCACCCGCTCGGCATAATCCGGCCAACGGTCGCGCAGGCGGGAGCGGAAGATCTGTTGCAGATCGGAAAAACCGGAGTAGCCCAGGGATTGGGCGAAGCGGATGAGGGTAGAGGGCTGCACGTCCGCCTTCGCCGCAATCTCCGCCACCGTATTCAGCGCGATATCGTCGGGGCTTTCGAGGGCGAAGCGCGCCACCTGGGCTAGGCGCTTCGGGAAACTGTCCCGCCGCGCCAGGATTGCGTCGCGCAGACTATCGAAGCTGGTCGGCGGGGCCGTTTCGACCGAATTTTCCATGCTCATCGCCCTTTCTTCTGAAACGCGCTTGACAGGCGTTCTAAGCTCGGCATAAACAGAATAAATATTTCATAACAAATTCGGACGATCCGATCATTCTGAAAATGGATCGCCAATCTCAGGAGGAAACGATGAAATCTCTCTCGCGTAAGCTCGCCTATGGGATTTTTGCGGTCGCGGCGCTGGTCACCGGCGCTTCGGCCCAGGCGGCGAATGAGCGCTTTGTGCTGATCAGCCACGCGCCCGACTCCGATAGCTGGTGGAACACCATCAAGACGGCGATCAAGGAAGCCGGTCAGCATCTGTCGGTCACCGTCGAATATCGTAACCCGCCGACCGGCGATCTCGCGGATATGGCGCGCATTGTCGAACAGGCGGCGGCGTCCAACCCGACTGGCATCATCGTCACCATCGCCGATTTCGATGTTTTGTACGGGCCGATTACCAATGCGGTGAAGAAGGGCATTCCTGTCGTTACCATTAATTCGGGCACGCAGGAACAGTCGGCGCGCCTGGGTGCCCTGATGCACGTGGGCCAGCCGGAATATGACGCGGGCTTTGGTGCGGGCAAGAAGGCCAAGGATGCCGGGGTGAAGAGCTTCCTTTGCGTCAATCATTACATCACCAACCCGGCGTCGGTCGAACGCTGCAAGGGCTTTGCCGATGCGCTTGGCACGCCGCTGGGCAATCAGATGATCGACTCGGGCATGGACCCGTCGGAAGTCGAAAATAAGGTCGCGGCCTATCTGAAGGCCAATCCGAATACCGGCGGTATTCTGGCCCTCGGCCCGAATTCGGCTCATCCGACCATCCGCGCGCTGGAAAAATCGCAGCAGGCGGGCAAGCTGTTCTTCGGCACCTTCGACCTGTCGCCGGAAATCGCCAAGGCGATCACCGATGGTACCATTGGTTTTGCCATCGACCAGCAACCCTATCTGCAGGGCTATCTGCCCGTGGTTGCCCTAACCCTGAACGCGCGCTACGGCGTATTTCCAGGCAATAACATCAACTCTGGCCCCGGTTTCGTGACCAAGCAGAATGTGGGCTTGGTGCGTAAGCTGGCGGGCGAGTATCGGTTAGCCGATCTGCCCAGCGTATCTCTCTGCTCCTCAAGGGCCTTGGGCGCGGCTTCGGTCGCGCCCGCTTTTTCGCGCGTCGCTCCAACGCGCCGGCCGGGGGAGGATCCGTTTTAAGGAGTTTCCCGAATGAGCGTTGGCGACATGTCGGATCAATCGATCACCCCCAGCCCCACTACCCACAAAGATGACGAACGCTTGCGCCGCGTCGGGCGCGTGTCGCGGTTGCTGAACCGTCCAGAACTGGGGGCCGTTTCCGGCCTTGCCCTGGTCTTCGTCTTTTTCGCCTTTGTTGCCGGATCGTCGGGCATGTTCGCCGCCGATGGGGTGATGAACTGGCTAACCGTGTCGGCGCAGCTTGGCATTCTGGCCATCGGTGCCAGCCTGCTGATGATCGCGGGCGAGTTCGACCTATCCATCGGCTCGATGATCGGTTTTGCCGGCATGATGATTGCCATTCCAGCGACTTTTTTTGGCGTGCCGATCTGGCTGTGCCTGATCTTCGCCTTTGCAGGCGCGCTGCTGGTTGGGTTTATCAACGGCTATATCGTTATCCGCACGGGCTTACCGTCCTTTATCGTCTCCCTGGCCTTTTTGTTCATTTTGCGCGGGTTGACGCTGGCGCTGTCGATTCTGTTCAGTAACCGCACCATCGTTGGCGGGCTGCGGGAAAAAGCGGCGGGCGATTGGCTGGCCCCCGTGTTCGGCGGGCGCATCGGCCTGGGCTTCTTCCAAAAATTGGCCGAATGGAAGATCATCGGGGCTTATCCCGATGGCTCCCCGGTGGTGCCCGGCCTGCCGATGGTCGTCGTTTGGTGGGTCGTGCTGGCCTTGATCGGTGGCTGGGTGCTGACCCGCACCCGCGTCGGCAACTGGATTTTCGCGTCAGGCGGCGATGCCAAGGCGGCGCGCAATGTCGGCGTACCGGTGGATGGGGTAAAAATCGGCCTATTCATGGTTACCGCCTTCTGCGCCACGGTCTATGCCGCCTGTCAGGTGATGGAATTCGGCTCGGCGGCGGCGGATCGTGGCCTGCTGAAAGAATTTGAAGCCATCATTGCGGCGGTCATCGGCGGTAGTTTGCTGACCGGCGGCTATGGCTCGGTCATCGGGGCCTGCTTCGGGGCCTTGATCTTCGGGGTGGTGCAGCAGGGCATTTTTTTCGCCGGGTGGAACAGCGATTGGTTCCGCGTTTTCCTGGGCGTGATGCTGCTGATCGCCGTGGAAAACGCGGAACAATTACATCCGCCGCAAAGTGACGGGGGAGCGCTGATTATGGCAAATCAAACCCCGATTATCGAAGTCCGTAACCTCGCCAAATACTTCGCCTCCGTCATCGCCCTCTCGGGGATATCTATGTCGGTCCACGCGGGGGAAGTTCTGTGCCTCTTGGGCGATAATGGCGCGGGCAAATCGACGCTGATTAAAACCCTTTCCGGTGTGCATAAGCCGTCGGGTGGGGAGTTTTTGGTCGATGGCGCGCCGGTCCTGTTCGGCTCGCCGCGCGATGCGTTGGATGCCGGGATTGCCACGGTCTACCAAGACCTTGCCATGATCCCGCTGATGTCGATCACACGGAACTTCTTCATGGGGCGGGAGCCGGTGAAAGGCTTCGGGCCGTTCAAGCAGATCGACTTCGAGTATGCCGACCGGGTGGCGCGGGACGAGATGCGCCGCATCGGTATCGACATTCGCGATCCGCAGCAGGCGGTCGGCACGCTGTCGGGCGGCGAACGCCAGTGCCTCGCCATCGCTCGCGCGGTGCATTTCGGGGCGAAAGTGTTGATTTTGGACGAGCCGACGAGTGCGCTGGGGGTCGCGCAAACCTCGATGGTGCTGAAATATATCCATCAAGTGCGGCAGAAGGGGCTGGGGGTGATCTTCATCACCCATAACGTCCGCCACGCCTATGCCGTGGGCGACCGTTTCACCATCCTCAATCGCGGTAAAACCCTCGGGACGTTTGCGAAAAGCGAGATCGAGATCGACGCGCTGCAAAACCTGATGGCGGGCGGTAAGGAGTTGCAGGATCTGTCCGCCGAGCTTGGGGGTATGGTCTGATGCAGGAGATTGGCGTCGGGCTGATCGGCACCGGCTTTATGGGCAAATGCCACGCCCTGGCCTATGGGGCGGTGGTGCCGGTCTTCGGCGGGCCGCTGCGCCCGAAGCGGCTGAAACTCGCCGATGCCGACCCGGCTATCGGTGCCCAGCGGGCGGCAGAGTTTGGCTTTGCCGAGGCGGTCACCGACTGGCGGGCGATCATCGCCGATCCGGCGATTGCGCTTGTCTCCATCACCACGCCGAACGCCCTGCACCGCGAGATGGCTGAAGCGGCGCTGGTGGCGGGAAAGCACGTTTGGTGCGAAAAACCGATGGGGCTGACGCTTCAGGATGCCGAAAGTATGGCGGCGGCAGCCCGGACGGCAACGGGGCGGACGCAGCTTGGCTACAACTACATTCGCAATCCGCTGATTGCCGAGGCAAAACGGCTGATCGAAGCCGGGGAACTCGGGCGCATCACCCATTTTCGCGGCGCGGTGGACGAGGATTATATGGCCGACGGCGATATTCCCTGGTCCTGGCGCTGCCGTTTGGCCGATGCCGGACTAGGGGCGTTGGGGGACATTATGGTCCATCTCGTCAGTCTCGCGCATACGTTGATGGGCGGGATTGACAGTTTGACGGCGCAGATCGAAACCATCCATAAAACCCGCCCGCTACCCGATAGGCCGGGGGAAACTGGCGCGGTGGAGAATGAGGATGCGGCACAGGCCCTCGTGCGCTTTACCTCCGGCGCATCGGGCGTGCTGGCGACCAGCCGTGCCGCCTGGGGCCGCAAGAACCGCCTGGGTTTTGAAATCCACGGCACCAAAGGCACGCTGATCTACGATCAGGAGCGGATGAACGAGCTACAGGTCTTCAGCGCCTCCGGCGACGCTTCGACGCGGGGATTCCGCACCATCCTCAGCGGCCCGCTTCACGCGCCCTATGGTGCCTTCTGCCCGGCCCCCGGCCACGGCTTGGGCTTCAACGATTTGAAGGTGATCGAGCTTAACGGGCTGCTGCGCGCTATCGACGGACAGGCGGACCCGCTGGCCATCGATTTTACGGCGGGGCTTGCGATCGAGCGCGTCATTCACGCTATGGTGACATCGGCGCAGACAGGCACCTGGATCGGGTTGCCCGCCTGACCGCAAGAATGGGGAGACAATCGGTGGTTCAAGAGATTTCGCATTGGATTAACGGCAGGCTGCAGGCAGGGACCAGCGGCGAGTTCGGCCCGGTCTATAATCCGGCAACCGGCGAGCAAAGCGGCAAGGTCGCCCTTGCCAATGTGTCGGAAGTCGATGCCGCCGTTGCTAATGCCAAAGAGGCGTTTGCGACGTGGGGGAACCTGTCGCCGCTGCGCCGCGCGCGGGTGATGTTCAAGTTCAAGGAGCTGCTGGAGCGCGACAAGGCCGAACTCGCGGCGATCATCACCGCCGAACATGGTAAGGTTCTGTCGGACGCCGATGGTGAGATTACGCGCGGGCTTGAGGTGGTGGAATTCGCCTGTGGTATTCCGCATCTGCTGAAAGGCGAGTTTACCGAGCAGGTCGGGCCGGGGATCGATAGCTGGTCGAACCGCCAGCCGCTCGGCGTGGTTGCAGGCATCACGCCGTTCAACTTCCCGGTCATGGTGCCGCTGTGGATGGCCCCGGTGGCGCTGGCGACCGGTAACTGCTTCATCCTGAAGCCGTCGGAAAAAGACCCCTCTGCCGCGCTGAAACTGGCGGCATTGCTGAAAGAAGCCGGGCTGCCGGATGGGGTGTTCCAGGTGGTGCAGGGCGGGCGCACGGCGGTTGAACGGCTGCTGGAGCACCCGGACATTCAGGCGATCTCCTTCGTCGGCTCGACGCCCATTGCCGAGACCATCTATCGGGTCGGCTCGGCGCACGGCAAGCGCGTTCAGGCCTTGGGTGGCGCGAAGAACCATATGGTGGTGATGCCCGACGCCGATCTCGATCAGGCCGTCGATGCGCTGATGGGCGCGGCTTATGGCTCGGCGGGCGAACGCTGCATGGCAATCTCGGTGGCGGTCGCCGTCGGCGGCGTTGGCGATGCGCTGATGAAAAAGCTGGAGCCGCGCGTGCGTGCCCTGAAAGTCGGGCCGGGTACCGACCCCACGGCGGAAATGGGACCGCTCGTCACGAAGGATCACTTTCAAAAAGTGCAGTCCTACATCGATCTTGGCGTGGCCGAAGGGGCCAAGCTGCTGGTCGATGGGCGCGGGCTGAAGCTGCAAGGCTATGAGGATGGCTTCTTCCTGGGTGGCAGCCTGTTCGACCATGTGACGCCGGACATGCGCATCTATAAGGAAGAAATCTTCGGCCCGGTCCTTGCCGTCGTGCGGTCGGACAGTTTCAGCGACGCCGTCGATCTGGTGAACCGTCACGAGTTCGGCAATGGCACCGCCATCTTCACCCGCGACGGGGATGCAGCGCGCGAGTTCGGCAACCGCATTCAGGTCGGCATGGTCGGCATCAATGTGCCGATCCCCGTGCCGATGGCCTTCCACAGCTTCGGCGGCTGGAAGCGTTCGCTGTTCGGCGATCACCATATGCACGGGCCGGAAGGCGTGCGCTTCTACACACGCCTCAAGACCCTCACGGCGCGCTGGCCGACGGGCATTCGGGCGGGGGCACAGTTCACCATGCCGACGCTGGGATAGAGGGTTTATCGTCGGGGGCTTTGCCCCCGATACCCCCCGCCAAGGGACATGTCCCTTGGCAATCCCATTGCCTGGATTCTCAAGGGGCGGGTGCCCCTTGAGTGGGGTTTCAGGGGCAACGCCCCTGAGCCGCTTCACCGTATCTTGCGATAAACTCCCCGAAACCCGGTGTCACCCGTGCCGGGTCTTTTGCTGCATCGTCGTAGCGGCGCAGGCGGACGGCGGGCGGGGCAAAAGGTTGGGCGATGAAGGCTTCGGCTTCTTCGGCGCTCATCGGGCCGCCTTGCAGGGCGAGCGAGCGGACCGAATCGTCGGACAGTAGGGCTGCGTAACCGGGTTCCGCCGTACAGAGGTAGCGTTTGGCGGCGACATGCAGGCGCACGGGTTCCGATACTTCGGGCGGGAAATGGCGGGCGAGCCAATCGGCGCCGAGCACTTCGTGTTTATCGTCGATCCCGGCGCTGGCGGGATCTTCGCCAAGATCATGGACCATATGGCCGATGTCGTGCAGTAGGGCGGCAAGGATCATCGCCGGGCTTTCCCCCGCTTCGGCGGCAAGGTCGGCCGATTGCAGGGCATGGGCGAGCTGATGCACGTCCGTGAGCCCATAGCGGCGGGTGGCGCGGCCTTCGTAAATGTCGGTTAGTCGGGCAAAGAGATCATTCATGGCAGCAGTCCCAAGGCTTGCAGCGTATCCTGCGCCAGCCCGAAGGCGGTGCTGGCCCCGGTGCCGCTGGTAACGCAGGTAATCGCAATGCGCGGATCGGGGGTTTCGATGAAAGCGTCCCGCTCGGCGCTGCCGTAAACGCCGATCCAGCGTTCGATCACCTCGGATTTGCCGAGATCGAGCGTGGTGCGGGCCAAATCGAGGATATTTCGATCGACGCTCTCCGGCGCGAAATCATCGACCGTCGCGCCATAATGGTGCGAATCGCCGACGACCAGCGACCCATCGGCGCTTTGCACGACGATCAGATGGATACCATCGGCGATCAGCGCCGGATATTCGGCCGTGAGCTGCGCCGCCAGTGCCGGTTGCGATGGGCAGACGTGGTAGCCGCGATAGCGCAGTAGCCCAAGATCGCTCATCACCGCATGGGGCAGCCGCCAGCCGGGATCGGACAGGCGCAGCATATGCAGTTTGCACTCCTGCGGCACGTGGCGGGCGATGACGTCGGGGAACAGGGTGCGGAAATCATGCCCAGGGCAAACGGCGATATGGCGGGCAGTGATCGTATCGCTGGACGTGCGGACCCGTCCCGGTTCGATCCCGACCACGGGCGCCCCGCGCCGGAAGGTAACGCCCTGGGCCGCCAGCCAGTCGGCGAGCTTTGGGATGGCCGTGCGCGATTCGACGCGCAACTCGTGCGGGGAGTGTAACGCCCCGGCAAGCCCGTTGCCGATGGCGTAGGGCAGGGCGGCGCGGACTTGATCCGGCTCCCACACCGTGCAGGCGTCGCCCATCGCATCGGCGGAAAATTCCTCGATGACTTGCCGGGCGAGCGGCGAATGGGCGAGCATGAGCAGGCCCTGGTGCAGCACGTCAATCCCGGCTTTCGGGGCGATCTCCGCCCAAACATCGCGGCTAAAGCGGGCGCGGCGCCACGTATCGCCCTGGCCCTGGCCGGTAACAGTGACGAAACCGAAGTTGCGCACGGAAGCGCCATTGGCCCGCGCGTCGCGGTCGAGAACGATAACCTTTAGTCCGGCCTGTACGGCCAAGGCGGCATGGGCGAGGCCGACGACACCGGCCCCGACGACGGCAAGATCATACTGCATTTGACTGAGTTTTTCCTTCAGCTCTACCGCTGGCTCCAGCGGCGACGGCGACGGTCAATCAGGGCACTGGCCCCGACCTGGGTCAGTTTAGCGGCGGCGCACAGGGCGGCGATAACCATGCCCATTGCGGCGGCGGACGCCGTGGCCCCGGCTTCGTCCATATTCACAATGGCGATGGAGGCGGTTTTCGTGTCGGCGACATAGAGAAAGATGATCGCGGAAAGCGTGGTGGCGGCATTGGTGAAGAAATAAATCCAGATGTTCAAAAGGCTGGGCAGGCACAGTGGCACGGTGACGCGGAAGAAGGTCTTCCACCCCGGCACTTTTAGCGAGGCACCCACGGCATCGAACTCCCGATCAATCGCTGTCAGCGCCGTCGTGGCGGTCACATAGGTGACGGGCAGCAGCCGCATCACGCTGTTCAGCACCAGGATCGCCATCGTGCCGTAAAGGACATTCAACGGGTTCCACGGCGCGTTAAAGAAGAAGATATAACCGAGGCCCATAACCAGGCCGGGAACGGCCAGCGGCACCAGCATCAGCGCGCGGCCCGCATCGGCGAGGCGCGGCATGTCTTTCGCGCGGTCGAGCAAGAAGGCGGTGCCGAAGACCAGCGGTGTGCCGATGCAGGCGGAGATCAGCCCTAACCGTACCGTATTCCACACCGACCCCCACCCGGCGGGGTCGGTTTCGGCGAAGTCGTAATGCCGCCAGGTCAGTGCCAGATTATAGGGCCAGTAGCTGACCAGCGAGGCCCAGGCGGCAATGCCGATCACCAGCAGAATAGGGGCGGCGATCAGCAGACAATAGAGCAGCGCGGCGCGGTCGCGGCCTGCCTCTGGGCGCGGCACCAGCGGCACGGCGCGGGCGGTCAGTTGCGCCTGTTGCTTGCGCTGCACGGCGCGATCCACCAGAAAGGCCAGCAGGGCGGGCAGCAGCAGGAAAAAGCCGATCACGGCGCCCATCGGGAAATTCTGCTGGCCGACGACCTGCTTATACACATCGGTCGCCAGCACGTTGAACTGCCCGCCGATGACCTTGGCGACGCCGAAATCGGTGACGACCTCGGTAAACACAACAAAGATCGCGCCGACCAGCCCATAGCGCGCGCCGGGCAGGGTGATGGTGAAGAATACCCGCCGCGCCGGCGTACCGAGGCTCGCCGCCGCCTCATACAGCCGCGCATCCGCGGTCGATAGCGCCGTGGTCAGAATCAGCACCGCCAGCGGGAAGGCGTAGAAGCAATGGGCCAAGATAATGCCCCACGGCCCGTAGATATCGAACCCCTCCGGCAGCCAGGGGCGCAGCAGCCCTTGATTGCCGAAAAGATAGATCAAAGCGATGGCGGGCAGCACCGAAGGCGCCAGCAGCGGGATCGCCGCGATCATATTGAACAGCCCGCGCCCGCGCAGGCAGGTCCGCGTTAGGGCATAGGCAAAGCCGAAGGCCAGCGGCACGGTAAGGATCACCGTCACCAGCGCCGTCCAGATGGAGTTCCAGACCGAAACGGCAAGCGCCGGGCTAGACAGGAAGGCCAACACATTGCGCAGGCCGACAAAACTGCCGTCGCGCGCTTGCAGGGCCAACTGCAGCAGGCTGACCAACGGTAAAGCAATGCCAAGGATCAACGCTACGACGATCAGGGCAAGGCTGAGGCGTCGGACCAATGCCGGGCGGACCGTGGCGACGCGAGGGGCAAGGCTATGGCCGGTCATGCGGTAGGCTCGGCGAAGAGATGCACGGCGTCTGGCGGGACGGTGACGCCAATCGTGGCGCCAGGGCGTAGGTCGCATCCG
>CAZNVY010000029.1:13789-23321 GCA_964576605.1 uncultured Elstera sp.
CATGATGGCCGAGGTCGAGCCGCAGCGGCACGTCATGATCCAGCCCGCAGTCGATTTCCACCTGCACGCCCGGCCCGTGGAAGGTGACGGCAGCGACCGTGCCGGTCAGGCGGTTGGGCTGATCGCCCCCCGCGCACAGCGCCAAGGCTTCCGGGCGCAGGCGAAGTTGAACCGGGCCACGCAAGGTGCCCGTTGGGACATGGAGGACCTGCCGCCCGCAGATAACGGCCCCCGGCTCGGAGATCATGCCGCGCGCAGCCGTCATGCTGCCGACGAAATCGGCGACGAAGAGGCTGGCAGGGCGGCGGTAAATCGCTTGCGGGCTGCCGATCTGTTCGATCTTGCCGTCGCTCATCACGACGATCAGATCGGCCATCGTCAGCGCTTCGTCCTGATCGTGGGTGACCATGATGGTGGTAATGCCGAGGCGGCGTTGCAGGTCGCGGATTTCGGCGCGCAGGCGCAGGCGGACACGCGCATCGAGGGCCGACAGCGGCTCGTCGAGCAGCAAGAGACCCGGTTCCATCGCGAGCGCGCGGGCGAGGGCCACGCGCTGCTGCTGGCCGCCGGAAAGCTGATTGGGGAACTTACCGCCCGATCCCGGAAGCCCGACGACACTGAGCAGTTCATCGACGATGCGCTGCCGTTCGGCTTTCGGCACCCGGCGGTTGACGAGGCCGTAGCCAATGTTTTCCGCCACCGTGAGATTGGGAAACAGGGCGTAGGACTGAAAAACGATGCCGAAATCCCGCTCCCCCGGCGGTAGGTGCGAAATATCGCGTCCCGCCTGATGGATGCTGCCCGCGTCTTGGCGGTCGAGGCCCGCGATGGCGCGCAGTAGGGTCGATTTACCGCAGCCCGACGGGCCGAGGAAGCAGACGAAGCTAGAGGGGGGAATATCGAGGTCGATGCCCTTCAAGGCTTCAAACTGACCGAAACGCTTGCGCACCCCCCGGAGCGATAGATAGGGCGCGGTTTCGGCCTGCAATTGAGTATCCATCGGCGGCGGGGTGAGAAGCTGGGTCATTTCTGGCCTCGGCGAGGAGAGAGGGCGGGTTTGACCCCGCCCTCAAAGGTACTTAAGGCGCGCCTGCTGGCGCATGAGGGTAAATAATTAATTCTTCGGCGCGGATTTGCCGTCATAACGGCGGGTCCATTCGGCGAGAACCCGGTCGCGGTCAGCGGCCATTTTGCCGAAATCGACCTTCAGCATTTTGGCTTCGGCATCGGCCGGATAATTCTTTGGCGCGGCGTTTACGTCCTTACGACCAACGACGGCGTAGAATTTAGCGTATTGCTCGTGCGCTTCTTTGGAAACGGTGAAGTCGATCAGCTTCTTGGCGGCCTCGGCATTGGGGCGGCCTTTGACCAGGGCGGTCGCTTCCATATCCCAGGCCACGCCATCGGCGGGTACGATCACCTCCAGCGGTGCGCCATTGTTCTTTTCGCGCACGGCACGCATGTCGATCCCGACCGAGGCGGTGCGTTCACCTTTCGCGGCCTGCACATGAGGGGCGGAGCCGGAATGGGTGTAGACGCCGATGTTGTCATGGAGCTTGTCCATGAAGGCCCAGCCCTTGTCCTCGCCCATCGACTGCAACCAGC
Organism: uncultured Elstera sp.; assembly: GCA_964576605.1. Taxonomy (GTDB): domain Bacteria; phylum Pseudomonadota; class Alphaproteobacteria; order Elsterales; family Elsteraceae; genus Elstera. Next base: position 15,395 of record CAZNVY010000029.1, read on the forward strand.
CCGCGACTTGCAGATAGCCCGTGCCGGAGGAGGCCGGGTTCGGCATGACCAGCTTGCCTTTCAACTGCGGTTGCAGCAGATCGTTCCAGCCCTTGACCGGGGCGGCGCCGGTTTTGGCGAATTCCGGCTGGTTGACGGCGATGAAGGACAGGAAAGCGTCCATGCCCGTCCATTTCGGCGCGCTGGCTTGGTCACGGAAGCTCGGCTTCAGATCCTCAATCCCCTTCGGGGCATAGGCTTCCAGAATGCCTTCCTTATCGAACATCAGGATGGACGATAGGGCGACGCCCCAGATCACATCGGCCTGGGGATTGGCTTTTTCGGCCAGCACGCGGGCAGTGATGATGCCGGTCGAATCGCGCACCCACGTGATCTCGATGCCTTTATTGGCCGCCTCGAAGGCGGCTTTCAGCGGCGCGAGCTGGTCGTTTTCCAGCGCGGTATAGACATTGAGCTTGGTCTGCGCCAGGGCGGTGCCCGTGGTCAGCAGCAGGGCGGCAGTCAGGGAGGCGATGCGTTTCAGGGAGACGGACATGATGATCCTCATGCGGTGGGGGTTTGCCCGGCGGCGAGCTTGCCCCGGATGGTATCGAGCACCGGCAACAGATCGGTGACGGTATCGACGACAAAATGCGCCCCGGCGTCGAACAGTTTCTGGGCGGCCTGACGGCGCAGGGCGAATTGCGCGTTGGGCGATAGGGCGGCCCATTCCGCCGCCGACAGGCCAACGGCATTGCCGGAAATCGAAACGCCGATGGTCCAGGTCCCGGCGGCAAGCCCTTCGGCGATCCCCGGTTCGGTATCATCCACCTTCACCACGCGGGCGGGATCGGCAAGATCGAGGTCGGCAAAGCATTTCTGCATCATCATCGGGCCGGGGCGGCCTTCGGGCAGATCATCGGCACAGACCAGAGTTTCAGGCACATAGCCCTGCGCGGCGGCAACTGGCAGGATCCGGTCCATAATTTCCCGCGTGTAGCCGGTGGTGGAGCCGATGCGCACCCCATCTGCCTTCAGCTTTTCGATAATCGGTAGCGCCCCCGGCACCAGATCGGCAAAGCGGGCGGCAACGGCGACATTCATCGGGCCAAATTCCGCATAGAGACGGTCGATATCGGCGTCGGTCGCAGTGGTGCCGTGTTTTGCAGCCCAGGCGTCGGCAATGCGCGGCTGGGTTAGCATGGCGGCGATATGGGCGCGCTTCGGCAGCCCCATCGGCACGCGGGCCTCAAGCACCGAAACCTCTACCCCATGGCGACCGAAGAGGTCGACGAAAACCCCCATCGGCGCGCGGGAGCCAAAATCGATCATCGTGCCGGCCCAATCGAAAATCACGGCTTCGATGCTGCTCATCGGCCCAGTCTCCTTGATCCATAGGGGGTAAGCGGAGAATGACGGGTGGCTTGATTTCGATCAAATCCATATATCCGCAACATACTATCGGTAAAACCAAAGGAATTGCGTCGATCAGATGGCCAGAAAATGCTGAATTATCATCAGATCCGAGCGTTTCATGCGGTTGCCCGCGAGGGTAGTATGAGCCGTGCCGCCCGCGCCCTCGGTGTTTCCCAGCCTACTTTATCCGAACAAATCAAAGACTTGGAGGCGCGCTACCAGGTTCGGCTCTTTAGTCGCGAGGGGCGGGGACTGGTCCTGACCAGCCTGGGGTACGAGGTTTTCGGCCTAACCACCAAGCTTACCGATGTGACGGATCAAATTCAGGCACTGTTGGGCGACCGGGCAACCGTCGATCTGGGCGGGGCCTTGCACATGGTGGCCGATGGGCCGCTGCACGCCGCTTCACTATTGGCCCGTTTCCGCCGACACTATCCGCAGCCGCAGGTATCGTTGGCGGTGACCAACGCCCCCGCAGCGCTAAAGCAAGTATTGGATGGTATTGCCGATATTGGCGTGGTGGCCGATCCAAAAGTTGTACCGGGGCTGCATTTCGTGCCGATTGGCGAAGATCCGCTGGTGGTGGTCATGGCGGTCGATCATCCGTTGGCGGGGCTTGATCCATTACCGATAACCGCCTTGGCCGATGTTACCCTGCTTTTGCGCGAACCCGGATCGACAACCCGCGCCGTTACGCTAGCGCTGCTGGATAAGCATCAAGTCGCCCCGCGCGAGACCGTGCAAGTGGCCACCCGCGAAGCAATTCGGGAGGCGACGGCGCATGGCTTGGGGGTTAGCCTGATTTTCGATTCGGAAACCGGGCAAGATCGACGGGTTGCCAAGCGCCCCCTGGCGCTGGCGGGCGGCGCGGTTGGCTGCACGGAATATGTGGTCTGCCAAGAAGCCCGGCGGCGGCGGCCAATTCTGCGGGCTTTTCTGGAACTGGCTGAGGATTATGGCCGTGATTGGCGCGCACGGGCGTAACCCATCAGCCCTGCACCGATGTGACCGGCAACCGGCTTAAGCAATCAGGCGGAAGCGGTCCACATCGACCAGGCCGAAATCGGTAATCTTCAAGTGTGGAATGACCGGCAACGGCAGGAAGGCGAGTTGCAGGAAAGCTTCTTCCAGCGGGCAGCCGAGGGTACGCACAGCAGCGCGGAGGGTCCGAAGCTGCCCATCGACCCCCTCGAACGGTAGCAGGCTCATCAATCCCGCGACCGGCAATGGCAAGTCGGCCAAGATCGCCCCGTCTCGCGCCGCAACGAAACCGCCCCCCAAGGCGATCACGCGATTAACGGCGGCGGCCATATCCGCCTCGTTGGTGCCGACAACGCAAATATTATGGCTATCGTGCCCGACGGAGGAAGCCAGCGCCCCCGCCTGCAAGCCGAAGCCCTGCACGAAGCCGCGTCCGACATTATCGTTCACCCCATGGCGGGCCAGCACGGCAATTTTCAGCACATCCTGGCCAAGATCAGCCATCAGCCCATCCGCGCCAAAGGCCAGTGTGGCGGTGCGAAACTCCGTCACGATCTTCCCCGGCAGCACGCCGATCACCGGCTGGGTTGCTGCGGCGGCCGGATGGGCGAAAAGGGCGGCAGTGACCGGCTGACGTTTCACTGACCCCAGGCCAACAATCGGGGGCAGGCGGCGTCCCTCGAAAATCTCTGGCGTCACCAATTGGCCGGCGCGCAGGACCGAGCCGACCGTGCAGGTCGCGTAATCGTCCAGCAGCACAATATCGGCCCGCCAGCCGGGTGCGATTAGGCCCCGGTCGCGCAAGCCAAAATGCTGGGCGCTGGACCAGCTGGCGGCCCGATAAGCATCGGCGGGATCAGCCCCCAGTTGGATCGCGGTGCGGATCAAATGATCCATATGGCCTTCCTGACCGATTTCCAACGGGTTGCGGTCATCGGTGCAAAAACCGCAGAAGGGGGCCGTGCGCGGGTTTAGAATCGGGGTTAAGGCGGCGACATCCCGGCTGACCGATCCGTCGCGGATCAGCACCTGCATTCCCTTGGCCAGCTTCTCCCGCGCTTCTTCGGCGCTGGTGGTTTCGTGACAGTTGCGGATACCGGCGGCTAGATAACCGTTCAGATCTTTGCCGCGCACCAGCGGCGCATGACCGTCGATATGCCGCCCGGCAAAGGCAACCAGCTTGTCCATCACCTCGCCATCCTTGGCGAATAGGCCGGGGTAGTTCATGAATTCGGCAAGGCCCAGGGTGCGCGGATGGTCTCGATAGTTCATCAAAACCGATGCCCCCAGGGTCGCGCCGGAGGTTTCCAACCCGGTGGCCGGGACGCAGGACGAAAGCTGGACGCGTAAGTCCATCGCCAGCCCTTCCGAGGCTTCGAGAAAATATCGAAGGCCGGTTTCGCCTAGGACATTGCAGATTTCATGGGGATCGCAGACCGCTGTGGTCGTGCCGCGCGGGAGCACACAGCGGTCGAACTCCCCCGGTGTGACGAGGGAGGATTCGACGTGTACATGGGCATCGATAAAGCCCGGAACCGCAACCTGGTCCGACCCGTCAAGCTCGACCCGGCCAGAATATTCGTCCAGCGTACCGACAATGGTATCACCGCAGACCGCAATGTCACTGCGCGTTAGGGTGCCATGCACCACATCCAGCAGCTGCACATTCTTGATGACCAGATCGGCCTTTTCCTGTCCGCGGGCTTGATCGATCCGGCGGCCCAGGTCAGCTTTGCTCAGGGGCATGATCTTCCGTCTCCGGTTCAGGGTGGCCAACGGCGGGGATCGGTGCCCCTTGGGCGATTTGCAGGAGCTGGGCTGCCGTGGCCAGCGCAATCTCGCGCGGGTCTTTACCGCCGGTACCAGGTAGGCCGATCGGGCAGACTAACCGCGCGGCGGCGGCGGGGCCAAGGCCAATAGCCGTCAGACGCTTCAGAAAGCGTGCCCGCTTGGTTAAGGAACCGATTAGGCCAACATAGGGTAAATCTGGCCGGGCCAGGGCGGCGGCGGTAATATCCAGGTCCAGCGCGTGATCGTGTGTCATGACAAGAATGAAACAGCCTGCGGGAAGGGTAGAGATCATGGCTGCGGGGTGATCGGTGACATGCACGGCCACCGGGGCGGGCAGGGTTTCGGGAAACTCGTGCGGGCGCGGGTCGATCCAATCGATCCGATGGGGCAGTGGGCCGAGAACCTCCACCAAGGCCCGCGCCACATGGCCCGCGCCAAACAGCGCAAGGCTGAGGGCCGGGGGGTGAATTGGCTCGAAACTCACCGTTACGCTTCCGCCACAACATTGTCCCAGGGTCGGCCCTAGCGGCCATTTCCGCATCACCGGGCGGCGGCTGCCCTCGGCCAGCAGGCGACGGGCAAGGCTAATCGCCTCGAACTCCAAAGTCCCGCCGCCGATCGTGCCCACAGCCTGTGTTGCCGTCACGGCCATCTTCGTGCCCGATTGCCGGGGGGTAGACCCCTTTGCATCCAGCAGGGTGACCAGCGTAAAGGGCGTGCCCGCCTGTTCCCAGGCCGCCAGCGCGGCGTAAAACCCCCTCAAGCGGCCCCGGCGAGGGTTTGGATGGCCCGCAGAAGGCGTTCGGGCGTAGCGGGCGCATCAAGCGGGACTGGACCCTGGCCGGGGGCGGTGGCCGCGACGGCCTCGCGCAGGGCAAAAAACACCGCGTTGGCCAGCATCAGGGGCGGTTCGCCCACAGCTTTGGAGCGGTGGATCGTCTCTTCCCGATTGGGTTCGTCCCACAGGGTAACGCTGAAGGCGTCTGGTACATCGGAAATTGCCGGAATTTTATAGGTCGAGGGGGCGTGGGTGCGCAGGTGGCCCAGGGCATCCCAGACCAATTCTTCCATCGTCAGCCAGCCCATGCCCTGGATAAAGCCGCCTTCGATCTGGCCTTTATCCAGCGCTGGGTTTAGCGAGGCCCCGCAATCATGCAAAATATCGACGCGCAGCAGTTTATTCTCGCCGGTCAGACAATCGATCTCCACCTCGGCCACGGCAGCCCCATAGGCATAATAAAGGAACGGCCTGCCGCTGAAACTTGCCTTATCGAAATGAATTTTCGGCGTAGCGTAAAAGCCCGTAGAAGATAAGGATACCCGTGCCAGATAGGCCGCGCGCACCAGATCGGCGAAGGGCAGGCTATGCCCGCCGCTCTGAACCTGCCCCTCGGCAAACCCGATACTTTCGACCGGGACCCCGAATTTTTCCGCCGCGATGCCGGCCAGCCGCGTGCGAATCTGCAGGGCGGCGGCCTCCGCCGCTTTACCGTTCATATCGGCCCCCGACGAGGCCGCCGTGGCGGACGTATTCGGCACCTTGTCGGTACGGGTTGCCGTCGCGCGCACTTGTTCCAGATCGATCCCAAAACAATCGGCGACAACCTGACGGATTTTCTGATAAAGCCCCTGGCCCATCTCGATACCGCCATGGTTCACCTGCACCGATCCGTCGGTGTAAACATGAACCAGCGCCCCTGCCTGATTGAGGAAGGTAGTCGTAAACGAGATGCCGAATTTGACGGGGGTTAGCGCGATCCCCCGCTTACGATAGGGGTTGGCGGCATTGAAACGGGCGATGGCCGCCCGCCGTTGCGTATACTCGGCACTTTCGGCAAGCTGGGCGATCAGGCGCGGGGCGATCCCATCCTCCACCCTCTGTCCATAGGGGGTTTGATCGCGCCCCGGACCATAGAGGTTGATGGTGCGCACGGCCTGCGGGTCTTTTCCGAGCGTGCGGGCGATATCATCGATCACTGCTTCAATGGCCAGCATCCCCTGCGGTCCCCCAAAGCCGCGGAAGGCGGTATTGGAGACGGTATGGGTTTTTAGCCGCAGCGAGTCGGCGGTCACATTCGGTAAATAGTAACAATTATCGAGGTGGAACAGCGCCCGGTCGTTGATCGCACCTGATAGATCGGCAGAATAGCCGCAGCGCGACGCCAAAACCGCCTCCAGCCCCTCGATCCGCCCGTCATGATCGAAACCCACCGTATAGCGCACTTGGAAGTCGTGGCGCTTGCCGGTCATCACCATATCATCGTCGCGGTCCAGGCGCAGTTTGACGGGGCGCTGGGTTTTTAGGGCCAGAAGCGCGGCCAGGGCGGCGAATTGGGCCGCCTGGGTTTCCTTGCCCCCGAAACCGCCCCCCAGCCGCCGAACCTCGACCGTTACCAGCGCATCGGGCAGTCCCAAAGCATGGGCGACCAGATGCTGCACTTCCGACGGGTGCTGGGTGGAACATTGCAGCCAGACGCCGCCATCCTCGGTCGGTACCGCAAGGGAAATTTGGCCTTCGAGGTAGAAATGATCCTGTCCGCCCATGGTTAGTGTGCCGGTTAGCCGATGGGCGGCGCGGGCAATCGCCCCGGCGGCATCGCCCCGGGCCATGCGTTGCGGCGGCAGAATATGACTGTTAGCGACCAGGGCTTCGTCGATGGTCAAGATCGCGGGCAGCGGTTCAATCTGTGCGACGGCAAGCCGGGCCGCGCGCCGGGCCGCGTGCAGACTATCGGCGGCAACGGCAAAGAGCGCCTGCCCGTGGAACTCAATCTCCCGCTCCACCAGGATTGGATCATCCTTCAGCACCGGGCCGACATTATTCTCACCGGGAATATCGGCGGCGGTCAAAACGGCGACTACCCCAGGGGCGGCGCGCAGGCGGTCGAGATCAAGGCCGATCAACCGCCCGCGGGCAAGAGGGCTAAGGCCAACAGCGGCATGGAGCAGCCCGGCGGGTTCCGGCACATCATCCACATAGGGTGCCGTGCCGCGCACATGACGGCGGGCCGACTCATGCGGCAGCGGACTGCCGACGCTGGCGGCGGGCGGGGTCATTCCGCCGCCTCGCCAGTATCGATGGCGGTTTCGCGCAAATAGAAGCGCAACAGCAGGTTTTGCGCCACCGTCAGCCGATAGGCTGCCGAAGCCCGCATATCGCTAAGGGGGGTGAAATCCTGGCCCAGGGCGGCCATCGCTGCCCGGATGCTGGCTTCGGTGAAAGGTTGGCCGCGCAAAGCCGCTTCTGCCGCCCGCGCCCGCGCCGGGATGCCCGCCATACCGCCGAACCCTAAGCGGGCCGAGGCAATGATCCCGTCGCGCACGGTCAAGCGATAGGCGGCGCAAACCGCGGAAATATCCTGATCCTGCCGTTTAGAAATCTTATCGGTTCCGAAATAAACACCAGGCTTCAGGTATGGAACCGTAACCGAAACGATAAATTCGCCCGGTTGCCGCGCCGTTTGCCGATAGGCAAGAAAATAATCTTCCAGTGGCATCTGCCGCTCGGTCGGGCCATGGCGCAGGGTTAGGCTGGCCCCCAGGGCGATGAGCGCTGGCATCGAATCGCCGATGGGAGACCCATTGCCGATATTGCCACCGAGGGTGCCGCTATTCCGAATTTGCGCGGAACCGATCCGTCGGAACAGCCGCCCCAGGTCGGGGTGCAGGGTGGCGAGATGGGGTAAGGCCGCCTCGAAGCTAACGCCCGCGCCAAAAATAATCGCTTCCGCCGTATGGGTGATCTGTTTCAGCTCGGCCA
>CAZNVY010000029.1:23357-30179 GCA_964576605.1 uncultured Elstera sp.
CTGCTTGGTTACCCAAAGACCAATATCGGTCGCCCCGGCCAGAATTTGGGCGTCTGGGAACGCAGCGATCTGGTCTGCCAGGGTCTCTAGCGTCACCGGGGCATCGAAGCGCCGCCCGTCGGGCGTGGTGAGGCTGATGTCGGCGGTGGGCTGAAGGGCGCGGAGTTGGGCTACGGGCGGCTGATGGTCCGGGCGGGGTAGAGCGAACATCGTTTCCGCAGCGGCAATGATTGGGCGATAGCCGGTGCAGCGGCACAGGTTGCCGGCGAGAGCGGTATCGATTTCCGAGCGGGAGGGGGGGCAGTCAGACTGCTGGTACAGCGCATAAAGGCTCATGACAAATCCAGGCGTGCAGAAGCCGCATTGGCTGGCGTGTTCCTGCACCATGGCGGCCTGTACCGGGTGCAGCGTGGCGTCGCTGTCGGCCAGATCCTCCACCGTCACCAGCTCCTTACCGTTCAGCATGGGCAGGAACTGGATGCAGGCATTCACCGCCTGATAGGCCACCTGATCGCCCTCTAAGGTGCCAATCACCACGGTACAGGCCCCACAATCCCCTTCGGCGCATCCTTCCTTGGTTCCAGGCCGCCGGGCCGGGCCACGCAACCAATCGAGCAGGGTCAGGGTCGGATCGGCCGCCGTCACCGCTTGCACCATCCCGCCCATAATGAACCGAACCGGCTGTTCCATTATCCCTCGGCGTTTAGAAGGCCCATCCCAGCGTCCAACGATTTGCCAGCGTCCAACGATTTGACCGTCCGGTCAACCGCCGCCATGCAATCCGCCATCTGTTCCACGGGTGGCCCAATGGGCCAAACGCTTTTCGGCCAGGGCGGCAATGGCATACATGATAATTCCCAAGACGGCGATCACCACCAGCCCGGCGAACAAGAGGGGCGTGCGGAAGGAGGAGGAGGCGGTGAGCATCAAATGCCCGATCCCGTTATTCGAGGCCACCGTCTCGGAAATCACCGACCCGACGAAGGCCAGCGAAATCGCGACCTTCAGCGAGGCAAAGAAATAGGGCATGGCGCGCGGCAGCCCGACTTTCCACAGAATATCTCGCCGACGCGCCCCTAAAGAGCGCAGCACATCCTGTAATTCCGGCTCTAGCGTTGCAATCCCGGCGGCGACATTGACCGCAATCGGAAAGAAAGAGATCAGAAAGGCCGTAATGATCGCCGGAATAGTGCCAATGCCGAACCACATGACCAGGATCGGCACTAGTGCCACCTTGGGAATGGCATTAAAGCCGATGAGCAGCGGCCCAAGCGCCCGGTATAGCAGCGGGGCCGCCCCGATCGCGACCCCCAGGGCGAGGCCGAAAATAATCGCCAGCCCGAAGCCGATCAGCGTTGTCAGCAAGGTTTGTCCGGCATTCAGCCAGATTGCGGCGTGATATTGGATGAGCGCTTGCACGGTCGCGGTTGGGGTGGCCAAAATGCTTTCTGGCACCGCAAAGACCCGGCAGACCAGCTCCCAGACGATGATGAGACCAGCAGCGGCCAACCACGGTAGGGCGGCCCGAAAATATTTACGCTGGCGCGGGGTCATGGCATCCCCCCGGTGCTGGGTACTTGCCGGGCAACATCGATTTTCTCCCGCACCTCGTGCAGCAAGCTGTTGAAATCCGCCGCGAAGCGCAACTCAAGGGCGCGCGGGCGCGGGAAGGGCACGGGGCATTCGGCCGAAATCCGCCCTGGACGCTGGGAAATAACGATAATCCGGTCGGCCAGCATCGCGGCTTCCTGCAGATCATGGGTGACCAAAAGGGTGGTAAACCTTTGTTCCAGCCACAGGGCTTGTAGGGCGTCCCATAGTTCTTCACGGGTAAAGGTATCGAGCGCGCCGAACGGCTCATCCAGCATCAGCAGCGCCGGTTCGTGGATCAGCGCCCGGCACAACGAAACGCGCTGCTGCATCCCCCCTGATAATTGCCAAGGGTAATGATCCTCGAAGCCGGTTAGCCCTACCTTGGCTAGCAAGCGCCGGGCTTTATTCTCATAGGCCCGTCGCTCGGCCCGGAAGTTGCGGCGGTGCGGGTCTACCACTTCCAAGGGGAGCAGCACATTTTCCAAAGCCGTGCGCCAGGGCAGCAACGTTGGGTTCTGAAACGCCATGCCGACGATCTTCAGCGGCCCCGTAACTTTTTGCCCGGCGACCGTGACCGATCCGCCACTGGGTGGGCGGAGGCCAGAGATAAGCTTTAGCAGGGTCGATTTTCCGCAGCCGGACGGGCCGACCACGGCCAGAAACTCTCCCTGTTTCAGCGTTAAATCAATGTCTTGGAGGGCGAGCACGCCGCCCTCCTCGCCATAGGTTAGGCTGGCCCCGTCGATCCGGATAAAATCGCTGCTCATAGTTTCCGGTCGGCGGCGGGGGGCAGGAAGCTGGCATCGAACACTTGGTCGGGTGCCGGAACGCTCTTCAGCCCCGCCGACAGGGCGACTTGATCGATCGACCGCTTCAGCCGCGCCATATCGACCCCGCCCACCCCGTCGCGCGTGACATTGGGGGTAACGATATTCGTGCTGATCGCTAGTTGCAGACGTTCCATCTCCAAGGCTTCGTCGATTAGCGGGTCTTTCTTCTTGGTGGCGGCGATCCCGGCCTTCGGATCGGCGATCATTTCCTTCAACCCCTTAATGGTCGCACGGATGAAGCCTTTCACTGCCTCTGGCTTTTCGGCGATGATCTTCGGCGAGGCGATCAGCCCATTGCCGTAAAAATCCATTCCAAAGTCGGAATAGCGCATGGCGACAATATCCTCGCCCTTCACACCCTTTGCCTTAAGATCGAGGAAGGAGGAGAAATAATGGCCGGAAATGAAATCCACCTCCTTGCGCACCAGCATCGCTTCGCGCAGGGCCGGGTCCATGTTCTTGCGCGGCACGGCGGCATTATCGATCCCCACTTTCTGGGCAAAAGCTGGGAATAGCTTATAGGAGGCGTCGAAAACCGGTGCACCCAGGGTCTTGCCCACCAAATCCTTCGGGGTTGTGATGCCGCTGCCCTTCAGTGCATAAACCCCAAACGGCGGAAAATCATAGACCATCATCACCGCTTTAATCGCCTTATCGGCATTGGCGGCATTATATTCGATCAAGGCATTCACATCGGCAAAGCCCAATTCATAGGCGCTAGAGGCGACGCGGTTCACCGCCCCCGCCGACCCTTGCCCCGAATCGATGGTCACATCCAGCCCCTCGGCTTTGTAATAGCCTTTGTCCAGCGCGATCAGAAAAAAACTGGTCGGCCCCTGGAACTTCCAGTCCAGCGTGACCTTCACCGCCGTCTGCGCGAACGCCGGGGCCGACAGGGCCGTTCCCAGCATCGCTGCCCCTAAAAAACCATAGCGGGTCAGAAGTTTTACGAACCCACGCCGTCCCTGTGCCATGCCTGCTTCTCCTGTCGTTGGAAGCCCATCGCGCTTCGTGGGCTTTGATTTCACCATGGCAAAACCCGTTCCACCAGGACAAAACCGGCAAAACAGCGCGAAATTTGCTGTTTATGGCAGCAGCTTGCCTAAACGAGCGTCGTTTTTTGACCGTTTGGTCAAAACTTAGGCAGGGTGGGTGGCGATCCAATGGCGGGCGATATCCACCCGCCGCGTCACCCAAACGCCGCTATGCCGGGTGATATGGTCGAGGAACCGCCGCAGCCCGATAACGCGCCCGGGCCGCCCGACCAGCCGGCAGTGCAGACCGATCGACATCATCTTCGGCGCGCTCGCGCCCTCGGCATAGAGTGCGTCGAACGCATCGCGCAGATAGGCGAAAAACTGGTCGCCGGTATGGAAGCCCTGGGCGGTCGCAAACCGCATATCGTTGGCATCGAGCGTATAGGGGATGATGAGTTGCGGTTTACCGAACTGCCGGTCCCAATAGGGCAGGTCATCGGCATAACTATCTGAGTTATAAAGAAACCCACCTTCTTCAGCGACAAGGCGCCAGGTATTGGGGCTGCAGCGCCCCAGATACCAACCCAAGGGCCGTTCGCCGGTCAGGCGGCGGATGACATCGATGGAGCGCAGCATATCGGCGCGCTCGACCTCTGCTGGGATATGCTGATAGTCGATCCAGCGATAGCCGTGGCTCGCGACCTCGTGCCCCATCCTTACAAATTCCTCGGCCAGGGCCGGATAACGTTCCAGCGCCATGCCGACCGCATAGACCGTCAGCGGCATATTGAACTCTTGGAACAGCCGCAGCAGCCGCCACACCCCGGCGCGGCTGCCGTATTCATAGATGCTTTCCATATTCATATGGCGGGCGTGGGGGATCGGTTGGGCACCGATGATTTCCGACAAAAAGGCTTCCGACGCTTTATCGCCGTGCAACACGCAATTCTCGCCGCCTTCCTCGTAATTCAGCACGAAGCTGACGGCGATTTTGGCACCGTTCGGCCATTGGGCGTGCGGCGGCTGGGCACCATAGCCAATCATATCGCGCGGGTAGGGGGCGGCTTCAAAGCTCATGGCAACGATCCTGCATAGTTGGCGGTGCTGACGCTGAAACCGTGCGACGCAATTGTCGCGCCGGAATTTCCGTGTCAGCCTGAAAACGCAACAGACGGTATCGGGTGGGCGGAACGAATGACAAGGGGCGGGCTTGCCGCAAAGGTTCAGGAGGCGCGGCTATGGTCGCGTCTGATGGCGCTTGCGGCCATCGGCGGCACGGCAAAAGGCGGCGTCTGCCGTTTGGCGCTGACGGCGGAGGATGGGGCGGCCCGCGTGCGGCTGGCCGATTGGGCGAAAGTGCGCGGCTTTACCGTTTCGGAAGATGCCATCGGGAATATCTATATTCGGCGGGAGGGGACGGACCCAAACCTTCCCCCGGTGATGACCGGCAGCCATCTCGATACACAGCCAACCGGCGGCAAGTTCGATGGTGTGTACGGCGTGCTCGCCGGCTTTGAGGTGCTGGAGGCGCTGGAAGATGCCGGGGTGCAAACCCGCCGGGCCATCGACGTCGTCGGTTGGATGAACGAGGAAGGGGCGCGCTTCCAGCCCGGCTGCATGGGGTCTGGCGTTTTTGCCGGAGCGATGCCGCTCGACGCGATGCGCGCCGTTGCCGATAAAACGGGCGCGACTGTTGGCACCAGTATCGATGCGCTGCCAACGGTCGGTGCCACCCGCGACTTCGGCTTTCCCGTTCATGCCTATGTCGAAGCGCATATCGAGCAAGGGCCGCGCTTGGAGGCGGCGGGCGATACCATCGGCATCGTTACCGGCATTCAAGGTGCGCGCTGGTTCGCGGTCGAGATTACCGGCTCGGAAGCCCATGCGGGCACGACGCCGCGCGCCCAGCGGAAAGACGCGCTGATGGCGGCGCTCGACGGGATCCAGGCCCTGCGCGCGGTCATGACCGACCCCGACGATCAGGTGCGCTTCACGGTCGGGCGGATGGAGGTTGGCCCCGGATCGCCGAATACGGTGCCGGGCCGGGTGTTTTTCACCATCGATTTTCGCCACCCGGACGCTGCGACCGTGCAGCGCTTGGGCGATTTGGTGGCGCCGACCCTGCGCGCTGCCGCCGGCCCGTGCGGGATTGCGATCACGGAAACCTTCACCGGCCCGCCGGTCGCCTTCGATCCCTTAGTGATTGAGGCGGTTACCAACGCGACCAAAGCGCTCGGCTACAAGCATCACGCCCTGCCGTCCGGTGCCAATCACGACGCTAAATTCCTCGCCCGCGTTTGCCCGACCGGCATGATCTTCATTCCCTGCCTCGGTGGCGTCAGCCATAACGAAGCCGAATCGGCGACGCCGGAAGATTGCGCCGCAGGCGCGCGCGTGCTCGCCGAAACCCTGCTGGCCCTGGCCCAATAAGAGAGAGACATGCGCTTTAATCCCGCCGCCGTTCGCCCCGATCTCGTGCAGATTCTGACCGATTTGATCGCCCGCCCCAGCTCGTTCCCCTCCGGCGACTGTACGGCGATCAACGCCTATACCGCCGACCGGCTGAAGCAGGCGGGCTATCAGGTGGAAATCCTCGCCCGCTCGGCAGAGACGGAGGCCAAGGGCTATACCAATGTCGTCGCCAAGCTCGGCGGTGGTAGCGGCCCGCGCCTGGTGTTCAACGCCCATGCCGATACGGTCGCGGTGGGCGAGCGCAGCATGTGGCACACCGATCCCTTTACCGCTGTCGAGAAAGACGGGCTAATTTACGGCCTTGGCGCGGGGAATGGTAAAGGCAATATGGCCGTGCAGATTTGGCTGGCGGAAGAAATCGCCCGGCGCGGTGGGCCGACCCAGGGCGAGGTCGCCTTTACCTTCGTCTCGGACGAGGAAAACCTTGGCCCGGATGGCATGTTCTACCTGCGCGAAATTGGCGCGATTAAGCCGGATGTTCTGGTGCTGGGTGCCCAGACCGAAAACCAGCTTATCACCGCCGAACGCGGCGTGATGTGGGTGCGGATCGAAACCACCGGCAAGGCGGCCCACGCGGGCAATCCGGCGGCGGGCGATAATGCCATCATGCGGATGCTGCGCGTTCTCGGTCAGCTCGACGCGACGCTCGCGCCGCGCTTGGCCGCGCGCACCGATGGATGCAATCGACCAATAATATCGGCATGATCCGGGGCGGCCATAACACCAATGTCGTCCCCAATTTCTGCTGGGTCGAACTCGACCGCCGCGTGCTCCCCTCCGAAAAAGTGCCGGATGCTTATGCCGAAATGAAAGCCATCGTTGAGGCGCTGCCGGAGCCGGACGGCACGGTCCGTATCGAGCTTCTGCGCGGCACCAACGGCTTCCGCGCCCCGGAAGGCGGCCAGGGGGTTGGCGCTTTCCAGCGTGCGATCCAGGGCATTACCGGCAAG
>CAZNVY010000029.1:30189-33602 GCA_964576605.1 uncultured Elstera sp.
CGCAGTTTCTCAATGCTACCGGTGTCTCCGATGGGCGTTATTTTGCCGATGATGGTATCGAAATCATCAACTTCGGCCCCGGCGCGGGCGCACAGGGCCATGCCGCCAATGAAAGCGTGCCGATCGATCAAATGCTGACCGCCGCCGAAATCCAACTGGCGATGGTTCAGGATTTGCTGGGCGTAAAATAAGAAAGTCAGGACGGAGAGACGGATGGCGCTGGAAGCCTATATGCTCGATTGGGCGCAAATGCTGGTGCGTTGGCTGCATTTGATTACGGGCATCGCGTGGATCGGCTCGTCCTTCTATTTTGTCTGGCTGGACAACCATCTGGAAGTGCCGCCGAAAGACCCGAACCCGCGCGTTTATGGGGAAATTTGGTCGGTCCACGGCGGCGGCTTCTACCATAACCGCAAGTTCTTGCAGGGGCCGGGCTGGATTCCCGAAAAGCTGCATTGGTTCAAATACGAAGCCTATTTTACCTGGATGAGCGGGATGGGCCTGCTGGCGCTGCTCTATTGGGCCGGGGCTTCGACCTTTATGGTCGATCCCGGCGTCATGCCCTTGACCCCCTGGCAGGCGGTGGTGATCGGCTTTGGGAGCTTGCTTGTCGGTTGGTTGATCTACGAAGGCCTGTGCCGCACGGACTTGGTGGGTCATGGCTTGGATTTCGCGGTTATCGGTCTTGCCTTGTTGGCCGCGATGAGTTTTGGACTGAGCCAGCTTCTGGGCGGACGGGCAGCCTTCATTCATGTCGGCGCAATGATTGGTACCTGCATGGTCGGCAATGTGTTTTTTGTTATCATTCCCGGCCAAAAGAAAATGGTGGCGGCGATTGCCGAGGGGCGCGAGCCAGACCCGATTTGGGGCCAGCGCGGTAAGCAGCGCTCGGTCCATAATAATTACCTGACCCTGCCCGTGCTGTTCATCATGATTAGCAACCATTACCCGATGACCTATTCCGGGGCGTGGAATTGGGCGGTCTTGTTGGTCATTACGGTTGCCGGAATGCTGATCCGGCATTTCTTCAATCTAAAGCACAAGGGGGTCATCAAGCCGGTCTTGCCGCTGGCCGGGGCGGGGCTGCTAGCGGCGGTGGCAGTCTTTCTCTATCCCCGGCCAGAGGCGGCGAAAGGCCCCGCGATTGTCATTCCGCCCGATCAGGTGACTTTCGCTAATGTGCAGCAGGTGATCGCCAATCGCTGTGTATCCTGCCATGCCGCCACCCCCTCACGCGGGAATTTTGTGACGGCCCCCGCCGGGATCAAACTGGAGGATCCGCTTGATATCAAACGTTGGGCCGGGCGTATCCACGAACAATCCGTCGTCCGCCGTTCTATGCCCCAGGGTAACGTCACGGGGATGACCGAAGAAGAACGGGCCTTGCTAAAAGCCTGGTACGCGGCAGGGGCCGCGGGACCTTAGGGGATTAAGGAAAAGGCCGTCCGGCCCATGCCTGCATTAGGGTGAGCACCGTCAGCCCAACGCCGGCCAGCGTTCCGGCATAAAGCGGGGCGCGCCATCGGGTGATCCCCGCCCGCCAAAGTCCGAACGCTAGCAGCGGCAGGGCTTGCATCAGATGCAACCCGAAGAAATGCGCCACGCGCAAGTCGCCGCCATCGCGCGACCACCCCAGGATCGGCAGTCCCCCGGCGTCGCTGGCGGTGCCGCCGACCCAATGGCCCGGTTCCCCGCCCAAGGCAAAGCCGGTAATCCCACCCCAGAGGCCCCCCATCAGCAATCCAAGCCCGGCCCCTTGGGCGAGCACCTGAGGCCCCTGGGGTGCCCGCAGAATGAGAAGACCAATCCAGGCGGTCCCGGCAACCAGGATCACTGCACCGACCGCCATCGCCTGATAGAGGGCCGCCGTCAGGGGCGTTGACAGATTATAATGCGACCCCTGCGCCCGTGCGGCCTGGAAGGTGATATAGGCCACCTCGAACAGGCCTGCTGCCAGAATTGCCGCCGCCAATCCGGCAACCAACCGGCTATCCCGCCGTTCCGGTGCGAGAAAGCGCAGCAGCAGCGCCAGGGTGAACATGTGCACCGCCAGTGAAAGTTGGAACTTCATTGGCTTAACCCAGACGGAAATGCCGTTGAACAGTCGCGTATCAAGCAACCAGGCACTGGCTGTCGGGATCAAGCACAGCAGGAAAAACAGGCCCCCAGCGGTAAGGAAGCGGTTCTGGCGGGAAAAAGCTTGGATCATGGCGGTTACTCCGATCGGCTGGCGCGCTGGGCGGTGCGGATCATTACCCAGAGGAGAAAGCCGGCGGGGGCAAAAAGAAAGGCGAGCGGCAGCACCGGGATCAGCAACCCGCGCGGCAGGTGGCGCTCGGCGGCATCCCGTGCGATCCACGCCCCAACGAAAAGATCATAGGCTAGGTAATGCACCCACCCTGCCAGCAGTAATCCATCGGATTGGAACAGCGCGCGCACCCTGTCCAAACGATCAAAGCCGCCGTCGGCATCCCACCAGTAAATGCCAATCAGGGCGGTGTAGAGCACCGATAACGCCAGGGGAATCACTAGGCCCGCCCCCCAATCACGCAGCCGGGGCCAGCGGAATAGGATTGCCAGGGCCAGGGATAGCCAGCCGAGCATGGCCAAAGATCCGGCGGTACTAAAGAGGGCGGCGAAGGACATGAAACGCCTCGCAAAATAGGTATCTTGTCGATGACAAGATTGAGCCTAGTGTCGATCTTGTCAATGACAAGATGTCCGGGGTACAAAAAGCCATGACCGATGCGACCGATCCCCCGGCCCTGCGCTATCACCATGGCGATTTACGCGGCGCGTTGATCGCGGCCGGACGCCGCTTGCTGGAAGAAGGGGGCACCGCCGCCCTTAGCCTGCGGGAAGCAGCGCGCCGGGCTGGAGTTTCCCATGCGGCCCCGCGCTATCATTTTCCGACCCTGCAGCATTTTCTGGGCGATTGCGCCGCCGATGGGTTCGATGAGTTTACCGAAGCCTTGACCGCCGCCGCCGCGGGCCAGCCGACCGCAGCAGAAAAACTGGCGGCGATGGGGCGGGCCTATGTGATTTTCGCGCAGACCCACCGCGCCATGTTCCGGCTGATGTTCAACCGCGACAGTGTGGGGGAGCGCAGCGAAACCCTACAAACCGCCGGACGGCGGGCCTATCAAACCTTGGTGGCGGCGGTGCAGGCGCTGGATCCGGCGATGCCGCCCGCGACCCTCGATTATCGCGTTGCGGCGATTTGGTCGATTGTCCACGGCTTCGCGCACCTCAGCCTCGAGCAGAAAATCTGCGCCAACCCGATGGCGAAACCCTCCGCCGATATGGCGGCGCGGGCGGTGCGGGATTTTGTGGTCGGGATCGTGCCGCCGCATGGTTGGGCGCGCGCGGACGGAGAGCACGCCCCCCGTCCGCTGTCGTTCCGGTTAGGCCGT
>CAZNVY010000030.1:0-226 GCA_964576605.1 uncultured Elstera sp.
CCGTGCGGCGCGGGAGCGCGGGGCCGCTTCCGCGCCAGCATCGGGCGTATCGGTTCCGCCGCTGAGGGCTTGACGCAGCGCCGCCCGGTCGCGGGTCGGCCGCTCGCGGGCTGGACGGCCGATAGCCGGGGCCTCGGCGCTATCGACCGCCTGGGCTTCCACTGCGGCCCGCGCCGACCGACGCTCGGCGCGCGGTTCCGATGCCACGCCCATGGTCGGGGCAACC
>CAZNVY010000030.1:237-14889 GCA_964576605.1 uncultured Elstera sp.
GGGTTTCCATCGGCTTTTCCGCACGATCGGGCAGTCGGCTTACATTGTCACGCGCCTCCGGCTTGGTACCGGGGCGGCCTACTTCGGTTCGGGCCGTCCGCACGCCGCCTTCCAGCCGATCCGCAAGGCTACCGCCGCGATCAACAAGATAGGACAAATCGTCGCGCAGGTTCTGGCTCCGCTCCAAATATTGCTGCAGGCGGGTGGCTTCATCGGTCGCCGAGCGCAGCGCCTTCACGCCCGATTCGGCGCGCAGGCAGCTATCGTTAAAAGCGGCGATCAGGGCTTCCAGCTCGGCCCGGTGATTGCGGATCACTTCGAGCTTCTTGTTCAGCACCCAGCAGAAGATTACGGTCGCGACCAGCAGCAGCGCGACGATAACATCGAGATAAAAACCGAGAGTCATCATCGCGGGCCTACTCCTTTTGCGTGCGGGATTCGATCTTCACCGCGATGTGATTATTGCGCTGCCCAACCTTGCCGCGGAACATGGCAACCCCACCGGAGCGCAGCATGACCGGTGTTTCCGGCGTGCAGTTGAAGATGACCTGCGTTCCCGGCTCCCAGGCCAGCACTTCGCGCAGGTAGGAGGGGGTTTCTTCCAGCACTGCTTCGATGGATACATCGGTGTGCCAGAGTTCGCCGGCGAGATGGTTTTCCCAGATCGAGTCACGGCCGAATTTTTCGCCCATGAACATCTGGAGCAGAATTTCGCGCACCGGCTCCAGCGTCGCATAGGGCAGCAGCAGTTCCAGGCGGCCGCCGCGATCATCCATATCGATGCGCAGACGGGCCAGAACCGCCGCATTGGCCGGGCGGGCAATGGCGGCAAAACGCGGGTTGGTTTCGAGCCGGTCGAAGCGGAAGGTCACGGGCGACAGCGGGTCGAAGGCCGCCGACAGATCGCCCAAGACCACATGCACCATGCGCTCGACCAGTGTGCGTTCGATGGTGGTATAGGGGCGACCTTCGATGCGCATCGCCGCCGTACCGCGCCGACCGCCGAGTAGCACATCGACGATCGAGTAGATCAGCGCGCTATCGATGGTCAGCAAACCGAAGTTATCCCACTCCTCCGCCTTGAAGACCGACAGCATGGCCGGCAGCGGGATGGAGTTGAGGTAATCGCCGAACCGGATCGAGGTGATATTGTCGAGGCTGACTTCGACGTTGTCGGACGTGAAGTTACGCAGCGACGTCGACATCATGCGCACAAGACGGTCGAAGACCACTTCGAGCATCGGCAGGCGTTCGTAAGACACCAGCGCCGAATTAACGATCGCCGCAATCCCCGACCCGTCCGACGCCCCGGACGACCCATCGTCGAAACCGAGCAGACTGTCGATCTCGTCCTGGTTCAGAACCCGCGCGGGTGCCCCGCTTCCGTCACCGTCGCCGCCCGCCGAAGCGAAAGCATCGTCGCCGCCGCCAGCATCCCCATCCGCCAAGGCGGCCCATTCGGCAGCCAGCAGATCATCGTCCTGATCGTCTAACGGTCCGCCCATCATCCCGCTCCTCTCGCGACGCTTTCGTGCCTGACCCGCGCCTTCAACCAGGGAAGGGCTATTGTACCACGATTTCGGTAAACAGAACTTCTTTAACTTGGATTGGCCGGATCACCGCATTCACCCGCGCCAACAGTTCCTCTCGAAGACGGAACATGGCTTGGGCACCCTGCAACTGATCGGGGCGCAGCTCGCGCAGATAGGTTTGGAAAGTATCCAAAACGCGCGGCAGTTTCTTTTCAACTTCTTGGCGTTCCGCCGTGCTGCCCAGCTCAAGGCTAATCTTAAGCCGCAGGAAGGCCGGGCGCGGCGTATCGGACCGCAAGTTGACCAGCAGGTCCGGCAGCGGATAATAGATCACATCCAGCGGACGATCCGTCTTGCTTTGCGCCGAGGCAACAGGGGCACCCCCAATGCCAACGCTGCCAAGAACCTTCGTCAGCAAGCCGGAGAAATATAGGCCGGCAACTGCGCCAAGGATAATCAGCAGCGGCAGCAGAATATATAGAATCAGCTTCTTGCCGCTGAGACGCCGCCGTCCCATCGAATGGCGTTCGACGCCAGCACCGTCATCTTCATACATCTCAGCCGACATGACCATTCTCCACCCTAGTGGGTCTTGCTGATACAGGTGAAAGCTCTAACACACTTGTGGCTGACAAACTATTGTCTTGCAAGCGATAAGAGCCGCCGGACCCGTATCACAGCCCCTAGGGTGGGGGCGGCAAACTTTGCCCGGCAGAGACTGCATAGCATAGTCGCGGTATCTTCGCTAGTCACTTTCACACAATCACGTAATACTTTGAACAGAAACATAGTTTGACGGTGGCACAGGAAATGCGATAGAGTGCAGGTAATCGCGTGGGGAACCGAAGGACCCGTTCATGGAATCGCCGATCCACATTGCCCTTTCCCGCCAGACGGCGTTGCGCCGGTCGCTTGATTCGACCGCGAACAATATCGCCAATGCGTCAACATCTGGTTACCGGCGCGAACAGACGCTGTTCCAGGAATATCTGGCGCGTACCGGCACGCCAGGAAACCGCCAGGCGGTTTCTTACACTCAGGATATTGGGGTTTTCCGCGATTTTTCGGAAGGCACTATCAGCAGCACGGGCAATCCTTTGGATGTGGCCCTGCGCGGCGATGCCTTCTTTACGGTCGGGCATCCGGCGCAAAATCTTTACACGCGTAATGGCGTCTTTCATCTCGATGCTAACGGCCAGATCACGACGGCAGATGGGTATCCGGTACTGGCCGAAAACGGTCAGCCGATCACCGTGCCGCAGGATGAGCGCGGCCAGATCCTGATCGATAGCCAAGGCACCGTGTCGTTCACCACGCAGAATGGTATTCAGGACCTGGGGCGCTTGGCGCTGGTCCGCTTCAACGATCAACAGGCCCTACGCCCGGCGGGGGCTTCGATGTATTCCACCGATCAAGAGGCCCTCCCCGCCCCCGAAACCGTAGTGGCCCAGGGATATGTGGAAAGCTCGAACGTCAAGCCGGTTCTGGAAATCACCCAGATGCTGGAAATCATGCGCGATTACCAATCGTTGCAGAAACTGATTGACGCCGAGGGTGAACGGCAGACGGCGGCGATCGCCAAGATCGCCCGTCAGTCCTAGGACCCGGCAAATTTTGACTGGTGGCGGTAAAGCCAGGAAAGAAGGATAGCGAACGATGCGGTCACTCAATATCGGCGCGACGGGGATGCTGGCCCAGCAGCTCAATGTCGAAGTCATTTCCAACAATATCGCCAACCTGAACACCACGGGGTTCAAGCGGTCGCGCGCGGAATTCCAGGACCTTCTGTATCAGAACGAACGCCGCGTCGGCTCCACCTCCTCCGATGCGGGCACAACGATCCCGTCGGGCATCCAGGTTGGTCTCGGTGTCCGTACGGCCGCCGTCTACCGGATGCACGAGCAAGGCAATATTCAGCCGACGAATAACCCGCTGGATGTCGCGATCCAGGGCATGGGCTATTTTGCCGTCGATCTGCCAACCAACGAAATCGCCTATACCCGCGCTGGCTCGTTCCAATTGAATGAAAACGGCCAGATCGTTACCGCCGACGGCTATACGCTGCGTGGCCCCGGCCAGATTCCGCAGAATGCCCAGGCGATCACCATTAACTCCTCCGGGGAAGTCTTGGTGAAAGTGCCGGGCCAAAATCAGCCGCAGAACGTGGGTCAGATCAATCTGACCACCTTCGTCAACGAAGCCGGCTTGCAGGCGGCGGGCCAGAATCTGTTCATGCAGACCCAAGCCTCTGGCGAGCCGGACGAAGGCGTTCCCGGTGTCGAACAGCGCGGCACGATCCTGCAGGGGTTCCTTGAAACCTCCAATGTCAATATCGTGTCGGAAATCACCAATCTGATTACGGCCCAGCGCGCTTACGAAATGAACAGCCGGGTGATCGAAACCTCCGATCAGATGATGAGCACGCTCACCCAGATGCGTTAACCCGCCTAACCGATGAGGATCGCCCACCCTATGCTGCGTCTGTCGCGCCTTCTGCCCTGCCTGGGACTGCTGCTGTTGGCTTTGGCCCTCGCGCCGGGGGCCGTGCAGGCGGCGGCGGCGCTGAAAAGCACACTGCAGACCAGTGGGGTTCTGGTGCTGGACCGGCCCGACGTGCGGCTTGGCGATCTGTTCGATGGGCTGCCCGCCGATGTTGCCGCTCGCCCGGTTCGCAGTTTGGGAACGCCCGACGCTGGGACCATTCTGGACGCCGAGCGGCTAGAGGCAATTGCGCGGGAAAATGGCCTGTCCTGGCGCCCGGCCAGCCCGACGCTCAGTCTGCGCATCGACCGCCCGGTGGAGCAGATCAGCGCGGAAACCGTGTTACAAACCATTACCCAAGCGCTGGCCGCCCAGGGGCACCCGACTGGTGAAATCCGCCTCGATGCCGTTCCGACCGATTTTATCGTCGGGCGGGGCCAGGCCCGGCAGGGGTTACGCGTTACCGACCTTAGTTTCGATCCGAAGGTGTCGCGGTTCACCGCTTTGATCGGACCCGCCGCTGGGGGCGAGAACCGCCGGATCGCCGGGCGGGTGATTGCCATGGCGGATGTGCCGGTGCTCACCCGTGCGGTCGGGGCGGGCGAGGTCATCCAGGCCGGGGATGTGACCATCCAACGCCTCCGTGCCGATCAGGCCGGGCGCAGCTATGTGATTGATCCGGATCGGATTATCGGCAAAACCGCCAAGCGTATGTTGCTGGCAGGCCAGCCGGTGCGGCCGGGAGATTTGAACGCAACGATGATGGTGCAAAAAAATGCGCCGATCACCGTGAACGTCGTGTCGGGCGCGATGGCGCTGGCAATGCAAGGTAAGGCGCTGGATGATGGTGCCTTGGGTGATACCGTGCGTGTGCTGAATGTGCGCAGCAATAAGGTTCTGAGCGGCATTGTTTCCGCCCCCGCCACTGTCACCGTTCAGGCGACCGTGGTGACCGTGGGCGGCGGCGATGGCAGCCGGACAAATTAAGACCAGGTGAGCAGAAAGAGGCCGATGATGACACGCCCGTTTCCGACTTCGACCCGCGCTCGCCGCCTTCCGATGCTGCCGGGCGTGCTGCTTGCCGGGACCTTGCTGCTAACCGGCTGCAATACCTTAGAGCGGATCGAGGGGATCGGCAAAACCCAGGAATTTACCCCGGTCACCAATCCGACCGAACAAGCCAATTATCGCCCGATTTCAATGCCGATGCCGCAGCCGGTGGCAACCGCGCGGCAGCCAAATTCGCTGTGGCGCGTTGGCAGCCGCACCTTCTTCCGCGATATTCGCGCACGCACGGTGGGCGATATTGTGACCGTGGTGGTCGATTTCCGCAATCGCTCCGCCTCCTTGGGCGGCGGGCTGAACCGGCAGCAGACCGATACGACCGGCGCGGGTCTGAATAGTGCCGGCAGCCTGTTTGGTCTTGACGTTCAACAAGCCCTCGGCGGGGCCGATCCCACAACCCTCTTTGGGGCGAACAGCAGTCTGAATTCGCGCCGCAACGCCACGACCAACGGCACCGATGCCGCCAATCAGCTCCGCCTCGCCGCCGTGGTGATGCAGACGCTGCCGAATGGTAATATGGTGATCCAGGGCCGCCAGGAATTCTTGGTCAATTATGATATGCGCGAGCTGCTGGTGTCGGGCGTGATCCGTCCGGAAGACATTAGCTCGGCCAATACCATCGAATACGACAAAATTGCCGAAGCGCGCATCGCCTATGGTGGTCGCGGCCAGGTCAAAGATATCGCCCAACCGCGCTATGGCACGCAATTGATGGATATTCTGCTGCCGTTCTAAACAGCGACTGGTTGCAGAAAACCCCGCCGCTCCTAATGGACCGGCGGGGTTTTTTTTTGGATCATCCCACCAAAAAGGCGGCCCGCGGGCCGCCCCTTATGCATTATATCGGACGATCAATCTTCCCGATGCGTCCGCTCCATCCGCTCGTGCCGCTCTTGGGCATCGACGCTTAGGGTCGCGATCGGGCGGGCTTCGAGGCGCTTCACGCCAATCGGTTCGCCGGTTTCTTCACAATAGCCGTAGGTATCATCATCGATGCGGCGCAATGCCGCATCGATTTTGCTAATCAGCTTGCGCTCGCGGTCGCGGGTTCGCAGTTCTAATGCTCGATCGGTTTCCATCGAAGCGCGATCGGTCAAATCCGGCTGCTGAAGGCTTTCTTCCTGCATGTGCTGAACGGTTTCCGAAGATTCGTTCAGTAATTCTTCCCGCCACTGTAACAGCCTTTGGCGAAAATACTCACGCTGCATTTCGTTCATAAACGGCTCATCGTCAGACGGACGATAATCCGGCGGCAAAACGATACGGGACACTTGTGATGTCATTCGAGTTCCCTCGACCCCCCTTCAACAAGGCGCGCGGAGTATAGGGGGAGTCGGCGCCAGGGGCAATGGGCACAATTTGCGCCCGATCGACAGCCGATCCGGGGTCGCCGGGGGCGCTATCCCTCTGCCCCATCGCCAGAAGCGCGCGCCGCCTGGATTTCCTGCTCCATCTCCAGCTTGGCGAGTTCCACCTGGGCACGCAGATCGATTTCGTCGAGCACCGCCAATAATCCGGCGTCCGAAACGGTTTCGCGCGCAACGGCGAGTTGATCGATCAAATCGGTCAGCGCCGCACCGGGGATCACCCCCAGCAGCAGCCCATGACGGACATCGTCCAACCGATCTAGGATGGTTTCCGCCCGCTGCCGGTTGCGGCGGCGGCGTTGCGGCTCGTCGCCAATCGCTTCGACGGTCAGCAGCGGATTGACCCCGGCCACGGGCCGTACCCCCCGCGCCGGGGCGGGGGCCTGGGGTTCTTCGGGGGTCAGAAGGCGCGAAAAGGCTTCCGTCCGACCGGAGTCGGCGGGCTTTTCACTGCGACGCCCGGCATTCAGCGGGGCAGTATCTTTGGGGCCTTGAATACGCATGGGATCAGCCTACACGAACTGTCTTACGACGCCTATCGGCGCATCCTGCCGAGTGCCAGGAATTTTTTTCCGCATCCCGCCCCTCCGTAACACGAGCGAACTCAAAATTCTGTTTCCGAACAAATCATTATACTGTATTGTTCAGATTGGCACAGAGATCGCTTGTCCGCCATGCCGGCGCGCGACGCTTCTCGCGCCGGGTCGGATGATGAATAGGGACGCCAGACATGGGCATGAAACGGCACTTTGACCAGGCCTCTGCATGGCAGCGCGGGATGCGCGCGGCACTGGCGACGGCTTTTCTGGCCTGCGCCACCCTCGTGGCTCCCTCCCCGACCCTCGCCCAAACCGTTCGCATTAAAGATGTGGCGAATTTCGAGGGCGTTCGCGACAACCAATTGATTGGCTACGGGCTGGTCGTTGGCCTGAACGGTACCGGCGACAGCCTGAACCGCGCGATCTTCACCCGCGAATCGCTGCTGGGGATGCTGGAGCGCCTTGGCGTCAATGCCCGCACGGCCAATAATGAAATGCGCACCCGCAATCTGGCGGCGGTGATGGTAACGGCCAATCTGCCGCCCTTCTCCCGTCAGGGCGCGCGCATTGATGTCTCGGTCTCGGCCCTTGGTGATGCCACCTCCTTACAAGGCGGCACCCTGCTGGTCACGCCGCTGATGGGCGCGGATGGGGAAGTCTATTCGGTCGCACAAGGGGCAGTTGCCATTTCCGGGTTTGCGGCGCGCGGCGCGGCAGCCTCGGTCACGCGCGGCGTTCCGACCTCTGGCCGCATCGCCAATGGCGGTCTGGTGGAGCGCGAAGTTGGGTTCGAGCTTGCGTCGCTAAACTCGGTGCGCCTTTCCATGCGCAACCCGGATTTCACCACGGCCCGCCGCGTGGCAACTGCAGTAAACGCTTTCCTAGGGGCGCAAGCGGCCAAGCCACTCGATCCCGCGACCATCGAAATTGCCGTGCCGCCGCGCTATCAGGGCGATACGGTCGCTATGCTCACCGATATTGAAAACCTGCCAATCCAGCCGGATTCGGTCGCCAAGATCGTGATCGACGAGCGCAACGGCGTGATCGTGATGGGCGAAAATGTGCGCATTAGCACGGTTGCCGTGGCCCAGGGCAATCTGACCATCCGCATCACCGAAACGCCGCAGGTCTCGCAGCCCAACCCCTTCGCTCCCGGTGCGACGGCCCTGGCCGGCATTGCGGGACAGAATAACCAAACCTTCGATGCCAACGGCAATCTGACGCAGCAAAACACCCAACAGGGCCAACCTGGTTTGCTGGGTGGCGGGGCGCAGACGGTGGTCGTGCCGCGCACGCAGATCGAGGTAGACGATCAGGCCGGTCGCCGTTTGGCGGTGCTGCCATCTGGGGTTACCTTGGGCGAATTGGTCTCTGGACTCAATGCCTTGGGCGTAGGCCCGCGCGATCTAATCACCATTCTACAGACGATCAAAGCCGCCGGTGCCCTACAGGCGGATATCGAAATCCTTTAGTCGGCCCGGAGTGTTTTGCCATGACCGCCTCCCCGATTCCCCCCGGTGCCGATCTTTCCGCTAGCCGCGACAAGGCGCTCTCCGCCTCGTTGAACGCTCGGATGCCCGCGACTGCTAATGCCGCCGTTGCCGAACGGACGGGCCGCGAGTTTGAGGCGATGTTCCTGTCGCAAATGCTACAGCCGATGTTCGAGACGGTGGAAACCAACGCCATGTTCGGTGGTGGGCCGGGGGAAGATGCTTTCAAAGGCCTGTTGGTTGATGAATATGGCAAAATGATCGCCAAATCCGGCGGCATTGGCATTGCCGATCAGGTGAAGCGCCAGATCCTAGAGTTCCAGGCCCGGCAAGAGGCGGGGCAACAGCTCGCGCAAAGCGGCGGCTCTGTGACCCTCTCGGTCGAAGCGATGCGCGCCGCTTATCGCAATGCCGGGGCGGCCGAAGGTAAAGCGCCGAGCGCGCCGAGCGCGGCCGACGCCAAAGCCGCCGTCGAACCGCCGGTCGCGGCGGCCCCGCAAGCCGCGGTGACGGTCGAAAAGCTGAAGGGTTAATCTGGCCTGCCAGAGCCGGTAAAATTTGCCGGGGCACCGCAGCGCGTAAGCCAGGCCCCCATATGCGGCGGCACGGGGGCTTCGGCGCTGACCGGATTTTCCCCCAGTGGTAGAGAGAGTGCGCGGGCCAGAAGCTGCATCCGCTCGCCATCCCCTAGCCCATAGATCGGATCGCCGACCAGCGGTAGACCGAGATGCGCTGCGTGGACGCGGATCTGATGGGTTCGCCCGGTCAGCGGTGTGCATTCTAACCACGCGACCCCATCCCCCGCCCCCAGGCAGCGCCAGTGGGTTTGCGCCGTCTGGCCTTTGGGATCGACCCTCATGCGCCAACCGCTGGCCGCCGTCGAAACCTTGAGCAGCGGCGCGTCGATAATCCCTTCAGCCCCCACGGCCACCCCGCCGCGTACCACCGCCCAATAGGTTTTGCGCACCTGATGCGCTGAAAACAGCCGGGCTACTTGCCGGGCTGATCGGTCGGTCCGTGCCAGGACGAGGCAACCCGCCGTATCCCGATCGAGACGATGGGCGAGGCGCGGTAGCTCCCTGATCCCGAATGTCAGATCGGCAAGATAGGTTTCGACACTCTCCCGCGTTTGCGGGCCAGGATGACAGGCGAGACCGGCGGGCTTATCAAGGATAATCACCCGCCCATCGCGGAATAACACCCGGTCGGCAAGCCCCCTCACGCGCTGGGGCCGCCGCGCGTTACCGATTTCACCACGCCCTGCGGACGTTTGTTGACGGTCAGAAACAGCCGCCCCACATATTCGCCAACAATCCCCAGCATCAAAAGTTGTAAACCACCGAGGGTGAGAACGATGGCGGCAATCGACGCCCAGCCTTCCGGTGGTTCGCCAAACAGCCCTTCGATCAGCACCGCCAAAAGGCCAAGAATTCCCAATCCGCCCGTGATCGCCCCCGCCAAAGTGGCAAAGCGCAGCGGCAGGACGGAGAAATTCAGCGCCATCGCCAACCATAGGTTCACGAGGCGGCGCAGGGTGTAATTGCTCTGCCCTTCCGCCCGCGCGAGATGCCGGACCTGCAACGTACCGATCTTCTGAGTAACTTGCAGAATCAGCCCATCGACATAGACGAACGGTCCGTCATAGGCCGTGATCGTTTTAGCAACGAAGGCCGAGAGGCAGCGGAAGGAGCAAAGATATAGGCCCTTCGGTTTATCCAGCAGCTTATCCGCCACCCAACCATTAAAGCGGCTGCCAAGGTTGCGCCAGCTTTCGTGCTGCTTGGTTTCGTAGAAGGTGTAAACCACCTCGTGCCCCCCCAAGCGGCAGGCATCGTAAAGCCGAACCACCTCTTCGGGCGGGTTCTGTAGATCATCGTCCATGGTAATAATATAAGCGCCGCGCGCATGGCGGAAGCCGGTCATCACGGCGTTATGCTCGCCATAGTTCCGGCTATGCTCCACCACCGTCAGCGGCACGGTCGCGGTTTCGGCCAGGGCACGGCAGACCGCCAGGCTATTATCCGGGCTACCATCGTAGACCAAGACAATCTCAAGCCCGCCCTGCACCGAAAGGCCGGACAGGGCTTCGACCAGCCGCCCAACCGATGCCGCGCCGTTATAGACCGGCACGACAATACTCAATCCCGGTGCCGCCTCACTCATCTCGAACCGCCTCGCAGATAATCGACCCGCCGAAGGGCAAACGCCCCCCCGCGCGTAGCCATCGGCTTTCTGCCTGGGTTAGCCAGGTGAAGGCCGTATCCACCGGCAGGGGTAACGGTTCCACATCGCTGCCCTCGCTCGGCCATAGCTTACGCTTGGCCACCATTAGCGGAAACAATAGCGTGTTCCAATAGGTGCAGCGGGCAACCCGAAACCCGGCGCGCGGCAAAAGGGCACGCAGCCGGGGGATCGTATAACGCCGGGCATTATGAACGGCGCGATCATGGTCGGACAGCAGCCAATCATAGGCGGGTAAGGATAGCAGCAGCCGCCCGCCGGGCACCAAAACCCGGTATACCTCGGTCAGCGCCCCAGCTTCATCCACCCCAGCGTGGCACAGAACATCGGACGAGGTCGCGAGATCGAAAACCCGATCCGCAAAGGGCAGCGCATTGATTGTTCCCTGAACGACCGGCCTACCGCACCGCTGCCCCGCCAGGCGGGCCGCCGCGCCGTCAAACTCCAGCCCCAAAGCGGCAATATCCGCGCGATGGGTCGCGAGATACTTCAGCCATCCCCCGGTTCCTGCCCCGGCATCCAATAGCCGCAACGGCACGCCCCCCGGCGGCGGTAGCCACTGCACCATGTTCCGGCGCAGCGCCTGAAACCACCAGAAACGGTCTTCGATCGCCGCCATCCGGGCATATTCTACCGCTTCCACGGGTTACCCCTGGGCCGCAAGCGTGGTGCGATAGGCGCAAAAGGTCTCGAAATTGCGGATATAATCCGCCGCATCGAAGGGATAATCGCAAAAAACCATCAGCAACGCCGGGGTCCGGCGATAATATTGTTCGCCCCAGATGGTGGGGGGCATCAACACGGCCTCTTTCGGGTTGGTCAGCCGATGCCGGACCTCGCCGCCGAGATGGTCCCGCCCCACGAACTCCACCTCGCCCTGTAAACAGACCAAGACCTGCGAGCACCAACGGTGCGCGTGGCCGCCGCCCATCGTATCGGCTTCCTCGGAGGCGACGGTAAAGACCCGCGCTACCGGAATTGGCAGGGCCGCGCCGCTTTCGTAAATTGTCAAAACCCGGCCCGGTGCCGGAAACTGCGGAAAGGTTAGCGGACGAATCTGGCTAAGGTCCGCCAAAGGCGCGGGCGACGGCGGGGCGGTCATTGGCGGCAAACCTTTCTGCTTCTTCACACGACAGCGGTGCCATCATGCCGTAAATTCACGACCGCGAGGATGAAAACTCTGTAATCTACCAGGGGAGTCTCGATACAATGGCTGCGCCTCGGCTGCCGATTATTCTCATTCTATTGGGCTTGCCCTGGTTGATCGCAGCCTGTTTTCCGCCGTTGAACCACGATAGCGCGGCGGTTCTAACCTGGGCGCAGCGTATGGTGGCGGGCGAACGGCTCTATGTCGATTTGATCGATGTGAACCCGCCGATGATCTTCTGGCTTAACCTGCCCCCCGCCGCCCTGGGAGCGATCACCGGCTTGGGGGCTGCCCCGCTGCTCATCCTTTGGTACGCTGCCCTGGGGGCGGTGGGACTGACCCTCGCCCTCCCTGGCCTGTCGCACCTCATATCGGCGGGTGAACGGTTTGGGCTGCTGGCCGCTGCCGTCGGGGCGCTCCTGATCCTGCCCGCGCATAGTTTTAGCCAGCGCGAGCATCTGTTGCTAATCCTCGCCCTGCCCTATCTGCTGCACGCCTTGGGGCGAGCTGCTGGGCGCTTTGATCGGCGCATGATGGCAACCGCCGCACTCTTCGCCCTGGCGGTCTGCCTGAAGCCGCATTTTCTACTGCTCCCGGCCGCCATCGAAGCCTATCTGCTGGCCCAACGCGGGGCGCGCGTTAGCCTGCGCGATCCCACGGTCGCGATCATGGTCGGGGTTGGTCTGCTCTATACCGCCGCCGTTGCTCTGCTGACGCCCGATTATTTCACGGTGATTCTCCCAATGCTGGCAGCGCTTTATACGGGGGCCAGCGCCGATTGGCAGGGAATGCTTCTCAGCGCCCCCGTCTTGCCGCTGCTGATCGCGGCCCCGCTGCTGGGCGGCCTTACCTGGCGCTATGGGGCCGCCCCGCGCCTTTTGCTGATCTTTACCCTGGCCGCCACCGCCGCCGGAGCCGCCCAGCTGAAAGGCTGGGACTATCACTTCCTCGCGGCCCAAGGCGGGATGGTGCTGCTGGCGGGATGGGCGCTGGGCCATTGGCTGCGCCAGCCAGGGCCGAGCCTGGCCGCCGGGTTCGGCCTGAGCCTCGCCCTCGCCAGCTTAACCGCCCCGCCTTTCGCCGCCCCGCGCCGCTTTGCCGATACGCCGGAGGCGGGCTTGGCCCGCCTGATGCAAGAGGCCGCACCGCACGCCTCGGTCCTCTGGTTTACCACCTCGCTAAAGCCCCAGTTCTCCCTCGTGCAAGCCCTAGGGCAAGGTTACGTCGGTCATTACATGAGCCTTTGGCCGCTGCCGGAACTCTACCCGGCTGACCGCCCCCTTACCCCAATCGCCGAAGCCTCTGGCGTTGAACAGCAGGTGCTGGCGGCGACGCGCGCCGACCTGGCCCGCCACCCCGATCTGCTAATCGTGACCGACGCCGCCTCCGAACCAGGCTTCGGCGGGCGGACCTGGGATCATCTGGCCTATTTCCGCCGGGACCCGCAGCTCGCCGCCGCCCTGGCCGCCTATCGCCCCATCGGGCGGGTTGCGGGATGGACCCTCTATCGCCGCCAGCCTTGATAAAAAAAAGACCGGCCCCTTCACAGGGAACCGGCCTATCAGGAGGGAGGACGACGGTTCAGCGTAAAATCGACGCCAGACCAGGACTAGCGCAGGGCCAAACCGTCCTTGTCGAACAGGTGGCACGTCGCCGGATCGGCGAAAAGAGCCACCTGCGACCCGCGTTGGGGCGACTGCTGCCCGTCGAGCTGGACCGTGACGGTCTGCGCATCGGAGAGAACCCCATAAAGAAGCGTGGAGCCGCCTAATTGCTCCACAAGCTGAATAGTCAGCAGGCCCAGCGGCACCCCATCGGTCAGGGACAGATGTTCGGGCCGCACGCCCAAGGTATCGGCCATACCGCGCACGGGCGGCAGCGGGATTTGCGTAGAGGCGACGGTTACCGCCGTGCCGGTCGCGGTTTCCTGCTGGCCGGTCACTTTGAGGAAGTTCATCTTCGGCGACCCAATGAAACCCGCGACGAACTTATTAACCGGGTGATTATATAGGTCGAGCGGCGAGCCAACCTGCTCGATCCGCCCGGCCCGTAGCACCACAATCTTATCGGCCATGGTCATAGCTTCGACCTGATCGTGGGTGACGTAGATCGAAGTGACGCCAAGGTCGCGGTGCAGTTTCGCGATCTCCACCCGCATTTGCACGCGCAGTTCGGCATCAAGGTTCGAGAGCGGCTCGTCGAACAAGAAAATCTTCGGTTCGCGAATGATGGCGCGACCAATGGCAACGCGCTGCCGCTGACCGCCCGATAAAGCCTTTGGCTTGCGCTGCAAATATTGATCGATTTGCAGAATGCCCGCCGTCTTCTTCACCCGCGCATCGATTTCGGCCTTAGAAACCCCCGCCGTTTCCAGCCCAAAGGCGAGGTTTTTATAGACCGACATATGCGGATAAAGCGCATAAGACTGGAACACCATCGCGATACCGCGCTGGGCCGGGGCGGTTTCATTCATCCGCTCGCTGCCGATGATAAGATCGCCGCCGGAAATTTCCTCCAGCCCGGCGATCATACGCAGTAAGGTCGACTTGCCGCAGCCCGACGGGCCGACGAAGACAACAAATTCCTTCGGTTCGATTTTAAGATCGATTCCGTGGATCACTTGCAGGTCGGCATAGCGCTTAACGACCTTGTTGAGAGACAGCGCTGTCATGGCGTTACGGAGCCTCGGCAAGAACGGTGGCGCGGGCGGCGGCAGGCCGCCAGCTATGGTAACGCGGGCTTTCTGGCCCGAGCGGCAGATCGCCGGGGCGATTGTCGGCGTCGGACTGA
>CAZNVY010000030.1:14899-18705 GCA_964576605.1 uncultured Elstera sp.
CAGTTCCAGCGCCCGGCGGGCGTCCATCAAGGTAATCGGCAATTTTCCAGTCAAAAGCCCTGGCGCATAGTCGGCGAACAGCCCCTCGAAGCGGGTCGGTACATGCTGCCAGCCCTTCAGTGCATCGTCGATCTGCGCCTGCACCTCGGCAGTAGCGGCGATGATCTGCCAGGGATCATCGCCAGGGCGATACGGCTCCAGCCCGCTTTCAAAGGTGACATTCTCGAAGCACAGCCGCAGGCGAGAGATTTGCCGTGTGGACCCCAGGGTCGCCGACAGCGAGGCGAAGGCACCGCTTTTTAGCTTCAAGCTGGCGGAAACGCAGTCTTCGACCTCGATCTCATTCACGCGGGTAGCGGCGCGGGCGAAGATCTGCTCCACGTCCCCCATGAGGTACATCAGCATATCGTGATTGTGGATGGCGTGGGTCACGAGCACGCCGCCGAGTTCCGTTTCCCACTTGCCGCGCCACGGGACCGCGTAATAGTCCGCCGTGCGCCACCAGGAGGTTTCGACCGTCCCCAGATAGGGTTTCCCGGCGATGCCAAGATCGATGATGCGCTTGGCGCGCTGCACGCCATTGCCGTAGCGATATTGGAAGATCGGTAGAATCGTCCGCCCATAGGTCTTTTCCGCTGCAATCAGCGCGTCGACCTCCGCCAAGGAACCGACCAGCGGCTTTTCGCAGACCGCGTGTTTGCCCGCCTTCAGGGCCGCCAGCGTCTGGTCGAAATGCAGGCCCGGCGGGGTGCAGACATCGATGATATCGACATCGGGCATCGCCAGCACGTCGGCGAAACTATCGGTCTGGTGCGGCACATTGAATTCTGCCGCCACCGCCGCCCGGCGCCCGGCGTCGAGATCACACACCGTGACCACCTTGAACTTATCCGGGTGGCGGGAATAACCCTCGAAAATATGCGTCCGCCCGATGCCGAGACCGACGACGGCAACGTTCCAAATCTTGCTCATCGCGCGGCTCCTTCGGCGGCGGCCTGGGCGCGCAGGGCGAGTTCCATCGCCTTGAAGGTGCGCGCCTGCGGCATAGCGGTTTCGGTCCGGTTGCGGATATCGTTCAGAAGCTGACCGCCATAGGGCAGGTGCTGGTGAGTGCAGTCGATGCGCTTCACGCCCTTCTGATCGACCAAGAACAGATGATCGGCTTCCGGCTGACCGCCGATATCGACGTATTTGCGCAGCTCGATATAGCCTTCAGTGCCGAGAATGGTCAGGCGTCCGTCGCCCCAGGTCGGCAGCCCGTCCGGGGTAAACCAATCGACGCGGATATAGCCGGTGCAGCCGGGGGCCTTCAGGATCGTCTCGCCGAAATCCTGCAAGCCGGGCGTGGCGGGATGGCCGAGGTTGGCAACGGTCGCGCCAACCACCTCGGCATCTTCCGCCCCGGTGAAAAAGAGGAACTGCTCGAACTGATGCGCGGCGATATCGGTCAGAATGCCACCGTAGCGCGCCCGGTCGAAGAACCAGTCGGGGCGCTTGTTGTGGCCCAGCCGGTGCGGACCGAAGCCGGCGGTATGGATCACCCGGCCGATGGCGCCGTCGGCGATCAGCTCGCCCGCCTTCACCGTGCAGCGGGTTTCGATATGTTCAGAATAATAGACGGCATAGATGCGCCCGGTTTCGGCCTGGACCTTCTTCACCTCGGCAAGCTGATCGAGCGAGACCATGCCCGGCTTATCAAACAGCACATCCTTACCGTGGCGCATGGCGGCGATAGCATCTGCCGCGCGCTGATCGGGGATACCCGCCCCGGTCACCAGGGCGATGCTAGCATCCTCCAAAATCTCCCGGACATCGGCAACGCGGCGGGCCTGCGGGAAGCGGGCACCATAGGCGGCGGCGAGATCGTCTTTATCCGAATAGAAGCTGACAAACTCGGCCCCGGCCCGGATCAACATCTCGGTTTGGCCGTAGATGTGGCTATGGTCAAGGCCGATAGCGGCAAAGCGAATTGGTTCCATTTTATCCTCATGCACCCGGCGGCGTTAGCGCTTCATGCCGGTCGTCGCAACGCCTTCGATCAGAAGCCGTTGGAAAAGAACGAAAAAGACCAGGATCGGGATCAGCGCGACGGTAGACATGGCAAACAGGCCACTCCAGTCAGACCGCCCGGTTGAGTCGACGAAGTTCCGCAGGCCGAGCTGCACCGTGTACGACCCCATGTCGTTCAGGTAGATCAGCGGCGCGAAGAAATCGTCCCAGGTCCAGATGAAGGTGAAGACCGACGCTGTGGCCAAGGCTGGCAACGACAGCGGTAGAATAATCCTGGTGTAGATGCGCCAGGGGCTGCACCCGTCCATCATCGCAGCTTCATCGAGTTCGCGCGGAATGCCCCGGAAGAACTGCACCATCAAGAAGATGAAGAAAGCATCCGACGCCAGGAACTTCGGCACGATCAGCGGCAGATTGGTATTCACCCAATCGAGATTGAGGAACAACACATATTGCGGAATCAGCGTGACATGGTAGGGCAGCATCAGTGTGCCCATCATCAGCGCAAACCAGAAGTTTTTACCGCGAAACTGCAATCGGGCGAAGGCAAAGGCCGCCAAAGAACAGGCAATAACATTGCCGATCACCGAAAGAACGGAAATCACCAGCGAGTTCCAGAAGAAAACGCCAAAGCTAACGTCCAACCCCCGCCAGCCGCGCACATAGGCATCGAAATTCAGAGCGGTCGGCCAGATCGATGCGCTGGTGAAAATCTCCTCCTCCGGCTTGAAGGAGCTAGCGAGCATCCACAGGAGCGGATAGAGCATCACCAGCGACGCGGTCAGCAAGGCACCATGCACGGCAAGGCTGGCGGGCAGGCTGCGGTTGGGTTTAGTCATCATAATGCACCCAATAGCGCGAGCTGAGGAAGGAAAAGGCGGTGAAGATCGCGATGATAACAACTAGGATCCAGGCGAGCGCGGCGGCATAGCCCATGCGGAAATAGCCAAAAGCCTCCTGATACAGATACAGCGTATAGAATAGGGTGCTGTCGATCGGCCCGCCCGTCCCCTCGGAAATAATGAAGGCCGGGGTGAAGGCCTTGAACGCTTCGATGGTCTGGACCACCGCGTTAAAGAAGATCACCGGGGTCAGCATCGGCAGAGTGATGCGGAAGAACTGGCGGCGTTTACTGGCCCCGTCGATCTGGGCTGCTTCGTAAATATCCTGCGGAATTTGCCGCAGCCCGGCGAGAAAGATAATCATCGGCGAGCCAAACTGCCAAATACTGAGGATAACCAGCGTGTAGAGGGTATAATCCGGGTCGGAAATCCAGCTTGGCCCCTGTACCCCAAAAATCATGAAGACGATCTGATTGACCAGGCCGCTGCCGGCAAATAATTGCCGCCACAGCACGGCAATCGCCACGCTCGCCCCCAACAACGACGGCAGGTAGAAAACCGCCCGATACAGCGGCAGCCCTGCAATCCCGCGGTTTAGCAGCATGGCGACGCCCAGGGCGAAGGCCAGTTTCAGCGGCACCGACAGGATTACGTAGACGAAAGTCACATACAGCGATTCGACGAATTTGGGATCGTCGGTCGCGATCCGCACGTAATTCGCCGCCCCTACCCAGCGCGGGTCGCGTAGCAAGTCGAAATCGGTGAACGACAGATAGAGCGAGCCGACGGCCGGCCCCAGCGTCAACCCCAGGAAACCGACAAGCCACGGCAGCAGAAACAGGTAGCCAGGAAGGTTGCGGCGCAGGCTGCGAACCCACCTGGCCCCGCCCACTGCAACAGAGGGAGAGGCCAGTGTGGTCATGCTCTTACCCCCGCGCCAGAATACGAGCAGCT
>CAZNVY010000030.1:18715-32773 GCA_964576605.1 uncultured Elstera sp.
CCGTAACGAAGAGCTTGGAGCCGTCGGCAACGGTCAAACGGTCGAAGCCAATCTGCTCGTTCACCCGGCGCAGCAGGACCTGGATTTCCCCCGCGCCGCCCGGCGGGGTTTGCGGCAGCGGGCCGACCCGGCTGTTCATAGCGGCGACATAATCGGCCATCGCGCGGCCCAAGTCATCCAGCGACTCGTTGATCCCCTTCAACACCGGGGCCGAGGCCGGCACGCCGCGTTCAACCCCCAGGATTTTCCCGGCGGTGACATCATTGACAAAAAAGTTCACCACCCGCACCGCTTCATCAACTTCCTTGGTGCGGGCCGACAGGCTGAACAGCATTGACGGTTTAATATACTGACCGGGTTTGCCGCCGGGGCCGCCCGTTGGATAGCTGGTCATCCCAAGCTTGCTCTTAATCAGCGACTGAAAGGCGACCAGCTGATTGGAATGGGCAAAGCCAACGGCAGCCTTCCCAAGGGTCAGCATATTATTCTCGACATTTTGTTTATCGAGCGCTTGCAGATCAGGGGTTACGCAGCCGCCCGATGCGCGCATATCGGCCCAATAGGCGAACCATTCGGCGATGTCTTTTTCGCCGAAGCCAAGCTTATTGTCCGGCGTGTAAAGCTCTTGCCCGCGCGTCCGCAACCAACCCTCGAAGATCGGCTCTAGTCCACCGCCATCTTGGCTGCCGAAATAGCCAGGGCGTTTCGCTGCTTTCGTAAAATCGGCCATCAGCTTGGCAAAGGTCTTCCAATCGGTATCAAGGTTCGGCGGGGCGATGCCAACCGCGGCAAAAGCTTCCTTATCGTATAAAGTGGCTGATGTATGCCCGCCCAGGCTGATCCCGTAAATCTTGCCGTCCACTTTGCCACTATCGACAACTGAGGGTGGAAAATCCTTCAGATCCAAGCCTTTACCGACATGCGGATCGAGCGGCAGGAGCGCCCCTCGGCGCGCATATTCCACGATATAGCGGTAATCCATCTGGATCACGTCCGGCGCGTTGCGGCCCGCCGTTTGGGTGGCAAGACGCGGCCAATAATCGCCCCAGGCCAGGGTCTCCCCGTCGATGGTCACCCCGGTATAGGTATTCTGATAGAGTTTATTGACCTGAAGCGTGCGTTCCGCCCGCTCCTTCGATCCCCACCAATACATGCGCAAGCGGCGTTCTTGCGCAAAGACCGACGTGGGCAGGCCGATTGCGGCCAAGCCCGCCACACCGGCCCCGGCCTTCAACAGCGAACGCCGATTGATCTGAGGCTGCTTCATCACGTTTCCTCCGTCCCTGAGGGTTGCTTATGCGAACCACACCATGCGAAGGGGGGATACCGGGGCAGCCGATCGCGGCATATCTGTCGGACAAATTTTCCAACATTGAACCAGAAGGATCGGGACTACGGCGGTTTTCCACTCCTCCCCAGGCGTGGCCTTGGCGGTTTTGGGTCCACCAAGTGGTTATCGGCTTCTGCCATTTATAACCAGTTGGTTACAAGCTAGATCGAGTTTAGGATGACTGTCAAGCACCCTGCTGTGCGCTTTTGTCCTAAAGACGTGAAATTGGACGGTCTATCATGACAAAAATTGAAAAAAATATCGAGATCGACGCTAAAGAGTCGGACTATCAACTGCGTATTCTGGAAGAACCGCTGCTACGTGATAAAAATGTGCGCGATCCAGAAAGAACAGCCGCAGCAATTCTAGCCGCTGCCACGCGGGAATTCGCCGAAAAAGGCTATGGTGGCGCCAGGATTAATGAGATTGCTGCCCGCGCGGATGTTAATAAGCGGATGCTATACCATTATTATGGCGGAAAAGACTCGCTTTATCTTGCGGTTCTAGAGGCGACATACATCGGCATCCGCAGCGCCGAAGTCGATCTGCACCTTACAGATCGTCCGCCGGTGGAGGCAATGCGGGAACTTGCGCATTTTACCTGGCAGTATTTTCTCGATCACCCGGAGTTTCTGTCGATTGTCAGCACAGAGAACCTGCTAAAAGCAGAATTTCTAAAGAAATGTCCTGGTATTACCGAAAAACACTCCCCCCTAATCTCGGTCATCACCGAAATTCTGGAGCGAGGGCACCGCGCGGGACAGTTTCGCGCGGGGGCCGATCCGGTGCAGGTCTATCTCAGCATTGCTGCCCTGGGCTATTATTACCTGTCGAACCACTATACGACATCGATCATTTTTAACCGAGATATGGTGCAGCCAGAGGAATTAAAACGTTGGGGCGATCATATCGCTGATATGATTATTTCCTATCTTCGGGTCTAACCGTCCAAAAAATTCCACCACACCCCCTTGACTGGTCAGACAAATCATGACTGTCTAGTAACCATCTGGTTATAACGGCGGCCTAACCAAAGGACCGCGCTTTCCTAGGGGGAAACAACGATGGCGACGATCCGTCTCGGGATCATCATGCACGGCATCACCGGGCGCATGGGCTATAATCAACATTTGGTGCGCTCCATCGTGGCGATCCGCGATCAAGGCGGGGTGCTGCTGGCGAACGGCGACCGGGTGATGCCCGATCCGATCCTAGTCGGGCGCAATGCCGATAAGATCAGCGAAATCGCCAAGGGCCACGGCATTACCCGCACCAGCACCGATCTCGCCGCCGCCCTTGCCAACCCCGATGATATTCTGTTCTTCGATGCGGGTTCGACCCAGATGCGCGCCGGGCTGCTGACCCAGGCGATTGAAGCCGGCAAGCATATCTATTGCGAAAAGCCGATTTCGGAGGATGTTGAGACGGCCCTCGCCCTCGCGCGGCTCGCCAAGGCCAAGGGCGCAAAGAACGGCGTCGTGCAGGATAAGCTGTATCTGCCCGGCCTGCGCAAAATCAAAATGCTGCGCGACAGCGGCTTCTTCGGCAAAATCCTCTCCGTGCGCGGCGAGTTTGGCTATTGGGTGTTTGAAGGCGATTGGCAGGCCGCCCAGCGTCCAAGCTGGAATTACCGCAAGAATGACGGCGGCGGCATTATCCTCGATATGCTCTGTCACTGGCGCTATGTGCTGGATAATCTCTTCGGCGAGGTAAAAGCCGTCTCCTGTCTCGGTGCCACCCATATTCCCAGCCGGGTGGACGAGCGCGGCCAGACCTATGCCGCCGATGCCGACGATGCCGCCTATGCGACCTTCGAGCTTGAGGGCGGCGTGATTGCGCAAATCAACTCGTCCTGGACCGTGCGCGTTCGCCGCGACGATCTGGTGACCTTCCAAGTGGACGGCACCCATGGGTCGGCTGTCGCGGGCCTGACCAAATGCTGGACCCAGCATCGCGTCAATACCCCCCGCCCCGTCTGGAACCCCGATCAACCGCAGACCATGAACTTCTTCAATCAATGGGAAGAAGTGCCGGACAATCAGGTCTACGACAATGGCTTCAAAGCCCAGTGGGAAGACTTCATCCGCCATCTGGTGACGGATTCGCCCTGGAAGTTTGACCTGATGCAAGGCGTGAAGGGTGTTCAGCTTGCCGAGCTTGGTCTTAAGAGCTGGCAGGAACGCCGCTGGCTCGACGTTCCGGCGCTGGACGCGTAGCCATGACGACGCTCACCCTGCCAACCCCGGGGGGGCGCCTCGCCCCCTACACTCTCCAGAACGCGCCGCTGCCGCGCCCGGCCAGCGCACCGACCTTCAACCGTATTGCCTATGCCGCCGCCCATGTGGTGGTCAATCCGCTGGCCGAAAACAGCCCCTGGCTCGATGCTTCCGTCGATTGGGACACGACTATCGCCTTCCGCGAGTATTTATGGGATCTCGGTTTTGGCGTTGCGGAAGCGATGGATACCGCCCAGCGCGGCATGGGGCTTGATTGGGCGGGCGCGCAGGAGTTGATCCGCCGCTCGCTGACCGCCGCCAAGCCCCGCAATGGCTTGGTCGCCTGCGGGGCGGGGACCGATCATCTCGCGCCGGAAAACGCCAAAAGCCTTGACGATGTGATCCGCGCCTACGAGGAACAGTTCGCCTTTATCGAAGGGCTTGGCGGGCGCATCATCCTGATGGCCAGCCGGGCACTCGCCCGCATCGCCACCGGCCCGGACGATTACCGTAAGGTCTATGATCGGCTGCTGACCCAGGTGAAAGAGCCGGTCATCATCCATTGGCTCGGCGATATGTTCGACCCGGCCCTCAAGGGCTATTGGGGCTCGACCGACGATTACGCGGCGATGGACACCTGCCTATCGGTGCTGGAAGCCCATGCCGGTAAGATCGACGGCATCAAGATTTCGCTGCTGTCGAAAGAAAAAGAAATCGCCATGCGCCGCCGCCTGCCGACGGGCGTGCGCATGTACACGGGCGATGATTTCAACTATGCCGAACTGATCGCCGGGGATGAACAGGGCTATTCCGATGCGCTGCTCGGCATCTTCGACGCTATCGCCCCCGCCGCCTCGGCGGGTCTCTCGGCGCTGGCGGGCGGGAACCTGAAAGAGTTCAACGCGACTCTAGAACCAACAGTGCCGTTGAGCCGCCATATCTTCCAGGCTCCGACGCGCTTTTATAAGACCGGCGTGGTCTTCCTCGCCTATCTCAACGGCTTGCAGGATCACTTCCTGATGCTGGGCGGACAGCAGAGCGCGCGGTCGGTGCAGCATTTCGCCGAACTTTTCCGTTTGGCCGATACGGCGCGGGTTCTGCGCGATCCTGAGCTTGCGGCAGAGCGGATGCGCCGGGTGCTGGCCGTCGCCGGGGTGGTTTGACCATGCCGGACAGCGCCCCCCGCCTCAGCCTGATCGAAGCCGATCTCTTCGAGCGCCCGACCCACTTCCGCCTGCCGTTCCGCTTTGGCGCGGTGACGGTGACGGAAGCGCCGCAAGCCTTCGTCCGCGCCCGCATCCGCCTGGCCGATGGGACGGAAACCGTGGGCCAGGCCGCCGACTTGATGGTGCCGAAATGGTTCGACAAGAACCCGGCGCTGTCGAACGCGGATAATTTCAATCAGCTCCGCCAGTCGCTGCGCATCGCACGGCATCATCTGCTGGCCGCCGGCCGCGAAACGGCCTTCGGCCTGAGCGCGACGGTGGAACTGGCCCATCATGCCGCCTGCGCCAAGGCGGGTCTCGGCGGGCTGATCGCCTCCTTCGGCCTTGCCTTGCTGGACCGGGCAATCCTGGATGCGCTGTGCAAGGCGCATGGGATGACCGCCACCGCCGCCCTGCAAAAAAACCTCCCCGGCCTTGATGCGCGCACGACGCCAGACCTGCTGGGCTTTGACCTAACCGGCTTCCTTGCCGCCCGCACGCCTGCCGCCAGCATCGGGATGCGCCACACGGTCGGCATGATCGATGCGATTACGGAAGCCGAGAAACCGGCCGACGGGCCGCAGGATGGGTTGCCGAACAGTCTGGAAGGCGCTATCGCCGCCTATGGCCACCGCTACTTCAAGATCAAGCTCTCCGGCAAAGCGGACGCGGACCTTGACCGGCTGGTGCGCATCGCAGCGCTGCTCGACAGGCTGCCGGAGTACCGCCTAACGCTCGACGGTAACGAACAATTCCCGGATGCGGAGGCCGTCATCGCACTGTGGGACAAGATCGAGGCAGAGCCGCGCCTTGCACGCTTTCGGCAGGCGATCCTGTTTCTCGAACAGCCCATCGCCCGCGCCCAGGCGCTCGCCGCGCCGATCCACGCGCTCGCCCAGCGGGTTTCGGTGGAGATCGACGAGTCGGATGGGGAGATGGGGGCCTTCGCCGCAGCCAAAACCCTGGGCTATACCGGCATTTCCTCCAAAAGCTGCAAAGGCTTCTACCGCGCTGTGCTGAACCGCGCGCGGGTGACGCAATGGGGGCGTGGTTTCTTTATGTCCGCCGAGGATCTGACCACCCAAGGCGGGATCGCCGTGCAGCAAGACTTGCTGCTCGCCGCCCTGATCGGGGCAGAGCATGTGGAGCGCAACGGCCATCATTATGTCGATGGCATGAGCGGCGCGAGCGCTACCGAACAAGCCGCCCATCGGGCCCACCACTCCGATC
This sequence comes from uncultured Elstera sp., assembly GCA_964576605.1. Taxonomy (GTDB): domain Bacteria; phylum Pseudomonadota; class Alphaproteobacteria; order Elsterales; family Elsteraceae; genus Elstera. The sequence continues at coordinate 24,697 of CAZNVY010000030.1, forward strand.
TCTATACCCCAACCGCCGATGAGCGCGCCCGCATAGCCATCCACAATGGGGCCGTGTCGCTGGCATCGATCCTCGCCGCCCCCGGTCTTGGGGTTGCGGTTGAGGCCGATTGGGCCGCCCTGTCGCCGCTGGCAGCATGACGGAGGATAGCATGTCGCTCGACGGATTATCGATCAACCTCGCCACCGTCCGCCAGCAATGGGGGCTGAAGGACGCCGTGGAAGCCTGCCTTAAGCTCGGCATCACCGCCGTCGCCCCCTGGCGCGATCAGGTAGAAAAGCAGGGGTTGGCCGAATCGGCCCGCATCATCAAAGACAATGGTGTGCGCGTTACCGGCCTTTGCCGGGGCGGCATGTTCCCCGCCGCAACACCAGAGGGGTTGCACGCCGCCATCGACGATAATAAGCGTGCGGTTGATGAAGCGGCGGCGCTGGGGGCAGACTGCCTCGTGCTGGTCGTCGGCGGGCTGCCCGCCGGCTCAAAGGATATTGTCGGCGCCCGGAAAATGGTCGCGGACGGTATTGCCGCCACCCTGCCCCACGCCCGCGCCTGTGGGATTTCGCTGGCGATTGAACCCTTGCACCCAATGTATGCAGCGGACCGCGCCTGCGTGAACACCCTCGGTCAAGCGCTCGACCTGTGCGATGCACTGGGGGACGGTATCGGCGTCGCCATCGACGTCTATCACGTTTGGTGGGATCCCGACCTTGCCGCGCAGATCGCCCGCGCCGGGCGCAACCGCCAGATTCTGGCGCATCATATCTGCGACTGGCTGGTGCCGACCAAAGACCTGCTGCTGGATCGCGGCATGATGGGCGACGGGGTTATCGACCTGCCGGGCATCCGCCGCCAGATCGAAGCCGCCGGGTTCCACGGCCCGCAGGAGGTCGAGATTTTCTCCGCCGAAAACTGGTGGAAGCGTGACGGGATGGAGGTTCTGCAAACCTGTATCGACCGTTTCCGCACCGTGTGTTGAGGAGCACCTAAAAATGACCCAAGCGAGCGGAAAACGCCGCGTCGCCCTGATAGGCACCGGCAACCGCGGCACGAAAACCTGGGGTAAGGAACTGCTAGACGCTTTCGGCGATCAGATCGAAATCGTTGGCATCTGCGACCATAACCCCATCCGCCGCGCCTATGCGGCCGACTTCATCGGCAGCGGCGCACCGCTGTTCGACGATCTCACCAGCATGTTAACCGCCGTGAAGCCGGATACCGTGATTGTCTGCACGCGCGACTGCGACCACGACCGTCACGCCATCGAAGCGATGGAAGCCGGGGCCGATGTGATCGTCGAAAAGCCGATGGCGACCACGGCGGAAAAATGCGCCCGCATTTTGGAAGCGCAAAAGCGCACCGGGCGGCGGGTGGATGTCGGCTTCAACTATCGCCACGCCCCCACCGCCACCCGGATTAAACAGGAACTGCTCTCCGGCAAGATCGGCGAGGTCGTGTCGGTCGATTTCCATTGGTATCTCGATACCAAGCACGGCGCCGATTACTTCCGTCGCTGGCACGCGAACCGCGAGAACTCCGGCTCGCTGTTTGTGCATAAGGCCACCCACCATTTCGACCTGCTGAACTGGTATCTCGCCTCGGCCCCGCAAGAGGTCTTCGCCCGCGCCAGCCTGCGCAATTACGGTAAGAACGGCGTGCAGCGCGGCACACATTGTTCGACCTGCCCCGGCAAATCGGACTGCGCCTTCCCGCTGGATGTGGCCGCCGATCCGTGGCTAAACGGTCTCTATGGCACGGCCCATAGCGCCGACGGCTACCACCGCGACCAATGCGTCTTCCGGCCCGAGATCGATATTCCCGATACGATGACCGCCGATATTCTGTATGAAAACGGCGTACAGGTGGCTTACTCGCTCAACACCTTCATGCCCATCGAAGGCTATCACCTGGCTTTCAACGGCACCAAGGGCCGCATCGAAATCCGCCAATACGAAGATCAACCCTGGGACGAGCCGGATGTTGATACGATCCTGGTCATCCAAAATAATGGGACGGTCGAAAAATTGACGCTGCCCTTCACGCGCAACGGCCATTTTGGCGGCGATCTGCGCCTGCAACGCATGATCGTGGAGCGCGACCTGCCGGACCCCTACGCCCAACGCGCCGACGCCCGTGCGGGTGCCCTGTCGGTCTTCTGCGGCGTCGCCGCGCTGAAAAGCGCCGATACCGGCGTTTCAGTAAAACTCGCCGATCTGCCGGGGTGGGATTTGGTAAGGGGCTAAAGCTTCATCCCCCAAATAAGAAAAGGCCGGGACAATCCCGGCCTTTTCCAGTGACGACACGAACCGATTACGGCTGGCGCACGCGGCCTTCCAGCTTCGGCTGCACCGGCGAATTTTGGCCGATGTACGAGGAGACCGCGTCTTCCAAGTTCGGGCCGAAGTCATAGGCATCGACCGCGTTGGTCTTGAACATGGCATAACCATCGCCGCCCCGGCGCATGAAGTCGTTGGTGGCGACGTTATAGACGGCATTGGGATCGAGCGGCTGGAACGTGCCGTTGCGCTTCACTTCCACCGAGACGATGCGGCTGCCCGCGGGCTTCTTCGGATCCCAGGTGTAGCGCAGGTTGGACGATACTTGCGGGAAACGGCCCTGGTTTTCTTCCACCTTCGAGACGCCGTTTTCCAGCGCGGCGACAACGTCCGATCCTTTCAGCTTCATTGTGGCGATCGTGTTCTGGAACGGCAGCACGGTCAGCACATGCCCCAGCGTCACCGGGCCTTCACCGATGGACGCGCGCACGCCGCCGCCGTTCTGGATAGCGAATTCGGTGCCCTTGGAGGTGGTAGCCCAAACCAGGGCATCCGCGACTAGATTGCCCATCAGGCATTCGCCCTTGCGGCAGGTGCTGGCATCCAGGTTGATAGCCGCCGTGCCAACCGGCTTCGACTTCATCGACTGGATCGGCGCATCCAGCTTGTCGATTTCGTTGCGGATCGTCTTATCTTCCGGGATGCTCGCATCCAGCAGGATCGGCTCGCCCTCATAGGCCGTAACATTGCCCTTGGCGTCGAAGGTCACATCCAACCGGCCCAGATATTTGCTATAGGCGGCAGCCTGGACGATCAGGGTCTTATTCGCCTTATTGGTCGCAACGATCGGATAGGGGCCTTCCGCCTCCTTATCCTTATTCGACAGCAGCGTATGGGAATGGCCACCGACGATCACATCGATCCCTTCGACCATCTTAGCGATTTCCTGATCGCGGATCCAACCGCTATGGGTGAGGGCGATGATCTTATCGATGCCCAGGCCCTTCAGTTCTGCTACCATGCGCTGCAGCGGCACATCTTCATGGGCAAACCCCACGGTCGGACCGGGGGAGGAGGTAATCGGCGTATCGTCGGTCGTCACGCCGATGATGCCGATCTTCTGGCCACCGCGTTCAACAATCGTATAGGGGCGGAACAGCGTCTGCAGGCGCGGCTCGCGGCTAACGTCGATATTGGCGGAGAGAACCGGGAACTTTACGCCTTTCAAGAAATCGGCCAGCACGCCGGGGCCATCGTCGAACTCGTGATTGCCGAGCGACATAGCATCAATATCGAGCAGGTTGACCGCGGTCAAATCGGCCTTACCCTTGTAAACCGTATAGAACAACGAGCCTTGGAACTGGTCGCCCGCGTGCAGGAACAAAGTATGCCCCCCGGCGGCCTTCACCTGGCGGGCAATCTCATGGGCCTGATAGCCGACACGGGCAACCCCGCCGAAGCACTTCTTCTCTTCTTCTTCCTTCGCCGAACAGGTGGTGCCGAAACGGTTGATCGGCAGCAGGCGGGAATGAATATCATTGACGTGCAGGATCGTCAGTTTCAGCGGGGCGGGGCTTTGGGCATAAGCCCCCGCCGACAGCAGGGCCACGACCGATACGGTTAGAAGCGAATTGCGCGAGGAAAACATGATGACGTCCGGTCCTTCCAGAGGTTCGTCCACTAGGGGCAGTCTATAGCGAGTCCGGATGACGCCTCAATGACCGGCTGTCGATTTTATGCGGATTCGGTTTTTTGCGATTTTTCGCCGCAGCCCTGTAACCCGATCTACCTTAGTATCGAAACAAGAGCAGACGGTGCTAGCCCGTCCCCGACCAAACCTTTAAGCGGCCCCGCCGCAGACTGACGGAGACGAAGATGAGCGTGATGACCTCGAAAAAGACCCTGGGCATGGCATCGATCGCCGGTGCCGTCGCCATGGCCGCCGTCGCTTTCGCGGCCACCCCGGCAGCAGCGCAAGCCAAGGAAAAATGCTACGGGATCGCCAAAGCCGGTCAGAACGACTGCCAGACCGCCAGCAGCTCCTGCGCTGGAACCTCGAAGACCGATAATCAGCCGGATGCTTGGAAGTTCGTCCCGGCCGGGTCTTGCGCCGGCATGGGCGGGTCGCTGCAGCCGAAAAAAGCCTAAGTCGCGCCCGCAACCCGCGCGTGACGGAGGGTGCGATGGACTCCCTAACCTTGCCCCCTTCGTCCGCCCCGGCGCGGGCCTTGGCCAATACCGCCCTTGGGGTCGGCCTGCGCGCCGACCATCACCGGGCGCTGACCGACCGGCTGGCCAGTACTCTGCCCCTGCCGGTCGATTTTATAGAGGTGCACGCGGAAAATTACCTGTTCCCCGGCAGCCCGGCGCATCATTTGCTGCGGCACTTGGCGGACCGACTGCCGATCAGCCTGCATAGTATCGGCCTGTCGCTCGGATCGGCAGAGGGTGTGGATAGTCTCCACCTCGACCGATTGGCCGCCCTGGCCGAAATTTGTGCGCCGGTCCTGATCTCCGACCATCTGGCCTGGTGCCGGGTGGGAGGGCAGTATCTGAACGACCTTCTCCCCCTTCCCTACACATCTGAAGCGCTAGACGTGGTGTGCGCCAATATCGACCAAGTTCAGACCCGGCTGCGCCGTCGGCTGCTGCTAGAGAACCCCTCGACCTATTTGACGCTGCCCGGCGATTGGTCGGAAGGGGCCTTCCTCGCCGAAATTTTGCGCCGCACGGGCTGCGGTCTCTTGCTCGATGTGAATAATATTTATGTCTCGGCTGAAAATCAGCGCCTCGCCCCTCAAGCGCTTCTGGCCGATTACCCGCTAGAGGCCGCCGAGGAATTGCATCTGGCCGGGCACGACCTGCGACAGACACCGGACGGGCCGCTGCGCATCGATACCCATGCCGCCCCGGTCTGCGACGCGGTCTGGGCGCTATACCGCGCGATCCTTCAGCGCATCGGTCCCCGCCCCACCCTCTTAGAATGGGATGCCGATCTTCCGAGCTTCGATGCCCTGCTGGCCGAAGCCGGTAAAGCGCGCACGCTGGGGGGCTAGCGTGAATCTCGCCAGCTTTCAGGCAGATTTCGCCACTTACCTATGCGGGGCCAGCGCCACGCCGCCGGTGTCGTCAGCCCGCGCCAATGTTTATCGCAATAATGTGCGCCTCTCGTTAAGCGCAGCGCTGGCTGCGAATTTTCCGGTGACCGAAGCACTGGTCGGGGCCGAGTTTTTTGCCCAAGCCGCCCGGCAGTTTCTGCGCGATCATTTACCTGATCGGCCTGAAATGGCCGCCTATGGCGCGGCTTTTCCAGGTTTCTTGGTCGCTCTGCCGGAATTGGCGGCCTATCCCTTCGTGCCCGACGTGGCGCGGGTGGAACGGGCGATGATCGAGGCGCTATTGGCTCCAGACGCCCCGCGCCTAACCGCAGACGCCTTCAGCGCGATCCCGCCCGATGCGTTCGCCAGCCTGCGCTTTGCCGCCCATCCTAGTACCCGACTAGTGCGCGCCGCTTATGCTGTGGCCGATCTTTGGGCCGCCCATCAGGATGGCCTGCCCGATCTGACCGCTCTCGACCCGTTCCAACCGCAGGCGATGCTGATCGCCCGCCCGGATGATCGGGTCGAATGGCGGGCGCTGGCCCCCAGCGACGCGATCTTCCTCGACCAGCTTCTCTCTGGCGCACCGATTGATGCGGCCATCGGACCGCTGCCAGAGGATTTCGATTTAACCGCCGCCCTCTTGATCGCGCTTCAGGCCGGAGTCTTTACCGGCCTAATCCTGGCGGATTAAGGTGACTATACTAAGAACGAGGTCGCCATGCCCTTGCACGTCCTTCGCCGTCTGCGTGATACTCTTGAAATCTATGGAACCGCTCCCCTGCTGCTGCTGGGCCGCTTGATGATCGCCGAGATTTTCTTTCGGTCGGGCTTGGTGAAGTTCGCCTCGTTAGAAACTACAGTCGCGCTGTTTCGGGATGAATACCGCACACCGTTTCTGCCGCCAGAGATCGCTGCGGTGCTCGCGACGGGGACCGAACTCAGTGCGCCACTCTTCCTGGCGGTGGGTTTCTGCACGCGGCTGGCCGCCCTGCCCCTGTTGGCGATGACAACCGTTATTCAATTTACTTACTTCTATCACAGCGAGCATTATTTCTGGGCTTTTGTCTTAGGTTTGCTCATCATCCAAGGACCAGGGGTCTGGTCGGTCGACCATTGGCTGCGCCGTCGTTTCGGCTAGAGGGGTTCCATGTCGCTCAAGGCTCAATTGCTTGCCGTCGTTGCCACTCTCACACTGCTGCTGATGGCGGCGGCGGGGTTCGCTGCTTTTGATGCCTGGCGCGAACGGGAAATTTTGCAGCGCGCCGTGGTTCTAAACCGCACCGCCGATCTTTACACTTGGGCCGCCACACAATGGGCGGGTGAACAGGCTGCTACCTTGGCCGGGGCCAGCGCCGATGTAATCGCTATGCGCCGCACCAATGCCGACATCGGGGCCGACGAGGCTTTGGATGCGACCCAGGCCCTGCTAGGCCGACTCCCCCCGGAAGCCGACGCCTTGACCAGCGCCCGCAAAATGCTAGAGGCCCAGCGCGCCCGCGTCGATGCCGCCAACCGCACGCCCGACGATCTGTTGCGCCTATCTGATGGGTTGGCCGAAACCGTTGCGCAGGCGCGGCGGATACAGTTTGCCCTCTCGAAAGCGGTTCCGGCGGGCGACACGACCCTGGCGCAGCGCTTGCGCCTGAAGCGCCTGCTGGCCGATGTGACCGCCACCTTAAGCGAAGAACAGGGGCTGGTCCTGCTCGCAGCGCGTGGGATGCCCGCGTCGAATACCCGGCTGACCGCCCTGCGCGACATCAATGTTGCTGCCTTTATGGAAGTGGAGCGGGAGGCGGATCTGGCCAACCTCGGCCCGCAAGCCCAAGACGCGGTTAAAAAAGCCGGAACGGTGCTGCGCGGGAACTATTGGGTGGATCTCACCAAGGCTCTGGCCGGGCAAACCCCAGCCAGTTTTGCCGCATCCGGCACCGCTGCCCTGGATGCGCTGCTCGCCATTCAAGAGGCGACCGTTGCCGATACCACGGCCTATGGCGAGGCCCGCGCCGGGGCCGCCAATACCCGCCTAGTGGTAATGCTGATTCTCACCGGCGTCGGGCTGGCGCTAACCATACTGTCGATCTGGGTTGTCACCCGCCGGGTTATCGCGCCGCTGCTGCACTTGAACGGCACGATGCAAACCCTAGCCACCGGCACCTATGATATTATCGTCGATGGGCTGGACCGGCGCGATGAAATCGGATCCATGGCGCAAAGCGTGGCGGTTTTCCAGCGCAACGGGCAGGAAAACCAACGCCTCGCCGCCGAAGCCGATCAATTGCGCGCCGCCGCAGAAACCGAACGCCGCGCCGCCCTGCATGGGATCGCCGACCGGCTGCGGCAGGAAGTGGGCAGTGTGGTTTCTATTGTCTCCACCGCCGCCGGGCAAATGACCGCTTCCGCCGAAGGATTGACGGCCACGGCGGGCACGACGACGGAACGGTCAGAAGCGGTGGCCACCGCCAGCGCCGCCGCCACCGACAACGTCGGGGCCGTCGCCGCCGCCGCCGAAGAGCTGTCCGCTTCGATTGCCGAAATCGAGCGGCAAGTGACCCATTCAACCGGCATCGCCGCGCAGGCGGTCAACCGAGCGACGGCGACCAATGAGACCGTGCAGGGCTTGGCCGAGGCTGCCGAACGGATCGGCGAAGTCGTGCGCCTGATCGGGGAAATCGCCGGACAGACCAATCTTCTGGCCCTGAATGC
>CAZNVY010000031.1:0-32257 GCA_964576605.1 uncultured Elstera sp.
ATTTGGTTGCGGGGACAGGATTTGAACCTGTGACCTTCAGGTTATGAGCCTGACGCTTTACCTGATTGCGACCCCCTCCCCCTCCCGCGCGAACATCAGTGGGGAAAGCTCGCCCACTCAATCCAGACACCACCAAACCCCATTGACGGCGGGGAGAATATAGAACATTTAATGAACATGCTGAGTCATGTGTCGCCCTCCCCTCCTTCTGTGCGCGCCCGGTTGGAACGGGGGGCGGTGGTGTCGCTGGGGGCGGCGGGGTTGGATGGGTGTTTGCCCTGGGGTGGGCTGCCCAGGGTGGGGGTGCATGAGGTGTTGGGCGAGGCGGCCTTTGCCTGGGCGTTGGCCTTGGGGGCCAGGGTTTTGCAGGGGGGCGGTGCGAGGCAGGCGCGCGAGATGCTGATTTTGGCGCCGCCGGGGCAACTGTGTGTTTATCCGCCGGGTCTGGCGCGGTTTGGCATCCGGCCGGATCAGGTGCTGATGGCCGAAGCGGGTTCAGAAACCAGCCGGCGCTGGGCAGTGGAGGAAGCCTTGCGCAGCGGCAGTTGCGCGGTGGTGCTGGCCCTGCTGGACGAGTGCGATCTGACCGCATCGCGCCGGTTGCAACTGGCGGCAGAGGCCGGGGATAGCATGGCGGTTCTGCTGCGCCGCCGCCCCTCGCCCAGTGCGACCTTGACCCGCTGGCAGGCAGACCCCGCGCCCAGTCTGCCAGCGGATGCGCCAGAACAGGATGCGCCGGAACCGTCTGGGGCGCTGGGGCAGATCGGACCATCGCCGCGTTGGCGGGTGGCACTGCAACGGTGCCGGGGCGGGCGGCCAACCGAGTTTCTTGCGGGATGGGAGCATGACGCGCTTTGTCTCTATCCATCTGCCGTTCTGGCCGACTGATCGCCTGGGATGGCCTGCCAATCGCCGGGCCGCCCTGCTAGTGCGGCGCGGCGCTGCCCTGTCTTTGGCGGCGGTGACCCCGGCTGGGTTGGACAGCGGTTTGCGGCCGGGTCAGGGGTTGGCCGATGCCTTGGCCGCGTTTCCCGATCTGCCAACCGAACCGCTGGACAGCGCAGGTACCCTGGCCGATCTGGAACGGCTGGCGCTGCGCTGCCGTCGCTGGTCGCCCCTAACCGCCCCTGATCTTGCGGGAGAGGCTGCCGATGGTTTCGCCCCTGGCACGGCGCCGGATGCCGCTCTGCTGGTCGATATCACCGGCGCGGCTGGTCTGTTCGGCGGGGAAGAAGGGGTGTTGGCCGATATAGCGTCGGTGTTCAGCGCGTTTGGCCTGCATCACCGCCTGGGCCTGGCCGACACGCCGGGGGCCGCCTGGGCCTGGGCGGTGTTTGGCGGCGGCGGCATTCTGCCCGCCGGGGCGATCCGGCAAATGCTGGCCCCCCTGCCTATCGCGGCCTTGCGCCTGCCGGGGGAGATTGCTGCAGGGCTGCACCGGCTTGGCCTGCGGCAAATTGGGGCGCTGTTGGACCAGCCGCGCGCCCCGCTGGCAACCCGGTTCGGGCCGGGGCTGCTGCGCCGCCTGGATGCCGTGCTGGGCCGGGTGCCCCAGCCAGTTGCCTGGCGCAAACCCGCTGCACGGTTTATCGAACGCACCCCCTTTGTTGAACCGATTGGCACGCGCGACAGTGTTGATGCCGCGCTGGCCCATTTACTGAACCGGCTGCTGGCGCGGCTGAGCCTGGCCGGGCTGGGCGTGCGCCGCCTGAGTTTCACTCTGCTGCGTGTTGATGGTACCCAGCAGGAATTCACCATCGGCACCGCCCAGGCCGAACGCGATCCAACCCGGCTGCTGCGCTTGTTCCGCGATCCGCTGGATGGGTTGAATCCCGGTTTCGGCATTGAAGCCGCCTGGCTGGATGCCCAGAAAACCGGGCCGATCCGCACCCGTCAATCGGGCCTTGCGGTACAGGGGGACTCACGGGGGGAGCCTGCGCCCGAAGACTCTGCCGAGCAACTGGCCCCTTTGCTGGATCGCCTGCGCCAAAGCCTGGGCGATCAGGCGGTGTATCGCCTGCTGCCCCGGGCCAGCCATTGGCCGGAACGGGCAGTGATGCGCGCCGATCCGATGGGGCCGCAGGGGAAGGCGGCGGCTGGGGATGATCCCTCCCCTGCTCCTAACCTAGCCCCGCGCCCGATCCAGCTTTATCACCCGCCTCAGCCGATCGAAGGGGATGGCACCGGCAGCTTTGTCTGGCGCGGGCAACGGCATGTCATCCGCCATGCCATCGGCCCGGAACGGATTGCCGGTGAATGGTGGCATAAGGGGGCTGCCCCCTGCCCCACCCGCGATTATTGGCGAGTGGAAGATATGGCCGGCCGCCGCTTCTGGGTGTTTCAGGTGCGCACTCCCGCATCCCCCCCTGCATCTGGCCCCGCCGGGCAGGCAGTACAACGCTGGTTCCTGCATGGGATTTTCCCATGACCAGCCCAACCGCCCCCGCCTATGCCGAATTGCAGGTGACCAGCAATTACAGCTTTTTGCGCGGGGCCAGCCATCCATCGGAATTGGTCGAAACCGCCGATATGCTGGGCCTGAGCGCCCTGGGCCTGACCGACCGTAACAGCCTGGCCGGGCTGGTGCGCGCCCATGTGGCCGCGCGCGGGCGGCGGCTGCGGTTTCTGCCCGGCTGCCGGCTGGATTTGCAGGATGCGCCGTCGCTGCTGGTCTATCCCACAGACCGGGCAGCCTATGGCCGCTTGTGCCGCTTGCTGACTCTGGGCAAGCGCCGGGCGGAAAAAGGCGCGTGCCATTTATGGGCGGCGGATCTGGACGGCACCCTAACCGGCCAGCAGGTGATTGCGCTGGCCGACGGTCCCCCCACCCCGCTGGCAGACTGGCTGCTGCGCCTGCGCGGATGGGTTGATCCGGGCGCGCTGTCGCTGGCGGCGCATCATCTGCTGACCGGGGAGGCCGATGCCCAGGTGCGGGCAATGGCCGATCTGGCCGCAGCAACCGGGGTGCCGCTGGTTGCGGTCAATGATGTGCATTATCACCGCGCGGGCCGCCGCCGCCTGCAAGATGTGTTGACCTGCATCCGCGAAGGGTGCCGGATTGACGAGGCGGGGTTGCGCCTGTTTCCCAATGCCGAACGCCACCTGAAATCCCCCGCCGATATGGCGGTGCTGTTTCGTGCCTATCCCCAGGCGCTGGCCCGCACGCTGGAGATTTCCGATGCCTGCCGGTTTGATCTGGACAGTTTGCGCTATGAATACCCGGAGGAGCCGATCCCACCCAGCGAAACCGCGCAATCCTATCTGGAACGGCTGACCTGGGAAAAAGCGGCAGAACGGTATCCCGCCGGGGTGCCGGACAAGGTGCAGGCCCTGCTGCGCCGGGAATTGACCCTGATCGAACGGCGCGCCTTCGCCCCCTATTTTCTGACCGTCCATGACATTGTTGCAGAAGCCGCACGGCGGGGAATTCTGTGCCAGGGGCGCGGATCGGCCGCCAATTCCGCTGTCTGCTTCGTGCTGGGCATCACGGCGGTTGATCCCAATGAAAGCGAACTGCTGTTCGACCGCTTTATTTCCGAAGCGCGGGAAGAGCCGCCGGATATCGATGTCGATTTCGAGCATGAACGGCGAGAGGAGATTATCCAGTATCTCTATCAGCGCTATGGCCGCGACCGGGCCGGGCTGGCCGCCACCGTCATCACCTATCGCGGGCGCAGCGCGATTGGCGAAGTGGGCAAGGTGATGGGCCTGTCCGAAGATACCACCCGCGCCCTGGCTGGGCTGGTTTGGGGCAGTTACGGCACCGGGGTGGACGAGGACCAGGTGCGCCGGGCCGGGTTTGACCCGCACGAGCCGCACTTGGCGGAAACCTTGCGTCTGGCGGCGGACATCATCGGCTTTCCGCGCCATCTGTCGCAGCATGTCGGCGGGTTTGTGCTGACGCGCGGGCTGCTGGAAGAGCTGGTGCCCATCGGCAATGCCGCCATGCCCAATCGCAGTTTTATCGAATGGGACAAGGACGATATCGACGCGCTGAAAATCATGAAGGTCGATATTCTGGCCCTGGGGATGCTGAGTTGCATCCGCCGCGCCTTTGCCCTGATCGCCCGGCACCATGGGCGGCAGGTCTGCCTTGCCACCGTGCCGCGCGATGATCCCGCTGTGTATGACATGCTGTGCCGGGCCGATAGTATCGGGGTGTTTCAGGTGGAAAGCCGGGCGCAGATGAACATGCTGCCGCGCCTGAAACCCCGTTGCTTCTATGATCTGGTGATCCAGGTGGCGATTGTGCGGCCCGGCCCGATTCAGGGCAATATGGTGCACCCCTATCTGCGCCGCCGCGACGGGCTGGAACCTGTGCTCTTTCCGCCCCGCCGCCTGCCGGGCGGCGCGGTCAGCGATAATGAACTGGCCGCAGTGCTGGGCCGCACGCTGGGCGTGCCGCTGTTTCAGGAACAGGCAATCCGCATTGCCCAGGTGGCGGCGGAATTCAGTGCGGAGGATGTGAATGCGCTGCGCTATGCCATGGCCACCTTCCGCCGCCGTGGCAGGATCGAAACCCTGGAAGCGCGCATGGTGGAACGGATGGTCGCCCGGGGCTATGACCGCAATTTCGCCCAGCGCTGTTTCGATCAGATCAAAGGGTTCGGCGAATATGGCTTTCCCGAAAGCCATGCCGCCAGCTTTGCCCGGCTGGTCTATATCTCTGCCTGGATCAAGTGCCACTATCCGGCTGTGTTTGCGGCGGCGCTGCTGAACGCCCAGCCGATGGGCTTCTATGCCCCGGCGCAGATTGTGCGCGATGCCCGCCAGCACGGGGTGATTGTTCACCCGCCCGATATCAATGCCAGCGACTGGGATTGCACCCTCACCCCCCTTGCGGCAGATCAACCCGCCCCCTTTCAACCGGCTCTTCAACTGGGTCTAAGGCTGGTGGATGGGCTGGGGGAAGACAGTGCCAGGCGCCTGATGGACGCGCGGGCGCGCGGCCCCTTTTCCTCGGTTGAAGCGGTGCAGCATCGGGCCGGGTTGACCCGGGCCCAGATCGAAGCGCTGGCCAATGCCGATGCTTTCGGCTCCCTCGGGCTGAACCGGCGGCAAGCCCTGTGGGCGGCAAAAGCGCTTTCGACTCAGGCCCCGTTGCCGTTATTCGCCGGTCTGGATGGGGATACACGGCCGGCAGGGAACCCCCCGCCCCTGTTCATTGAACCTACCCCGACCCTGCCCCCCACCCCGCCAAGCGAGGCCGTGGTGGAGGATTATCGCAGTATCGGCCTCTCGCTGAAGGATCACCCACTGCGTTTCCTGCGCCCGGCCTATCGCAAACAAGGCATCGTTTCCGCCGCCGAGATGGACGCGATGGCCGATGGCGCGCCTGCGGTGGTGGCGGGGCTGGTGCTGGTGCGCCAGCGCCCCGGCACAGCGAAAGGGGTGGTGTTCGTCACCCTGGAAGACGAAACCGGCATCGTTAACGCGGTGGTCTGGGCCAAGATCATGGAAACCTATCGCCCCGCGCTGATGCAGGCGCGGCTGCTGCTGATCCAGGGCAAGGTGCAGCGCAGCGACAGCGGCGCGGTGCCGATCCTGCACCTGGTGGCAGACCATCTGGCCGACCGCACCCAAGACCTGCACACCCTGACCGCCTGGCCCGCGCCGTCATCCGCAGGAACGCCAACCCCCTCCCCGCCCCCACGACACCCACGCGCCGCCCGCAGCTTTCCCAAAAGCCGGGATTTTCATTAGGGGGTGGGGAAGATTGGGGATGGCCAGAAATGGAGTCAGCCGCGTTGCGGACAGCGGCTGAGGCGAGCGTGGTTATCAGCCTCCGCAGGCCAACCACTCGACACCGGTTGTAAGATAACCAAGAAATACAGCTTGTTTCAAGCAGAAGGTGCTAGGCCTCACCGCGGTTGCGTCTGATCCCGCAACCAAGCGGCGAAGGCTTCTTCGGCGGAAACCAGCCTCCGCATTCTCAGGCTGGGCCAAGGCAAATGCCAGTAGCCCCTGATTGCGGATATCGGGGCCGCCTCCATGCTCTACCAATTGCCGGACATGATGCCGCCTATTTTGCCAGCGCGCGGAGAGTGTTGCGATAGGTGCGCATGCCTTCTTCCGCCAGTTCCATCTGGCGCAGGACTTCCGGATCATAGGCGGTGATCCGATAACCATCCGGGGTTTCCGTCAGATAGACGGTATCACCTTCACCCGCATGAAACTTGGCAAGCGCTTCTTTGGGCAAAACCGCCCCCAGCGAATTGCCTATACGGCGAAGCTTCACGGCCAACATGATCACCTCACAGAAAAGCCTTGTTACATAAGATGTGAGAGCGTGGAAGAGAGGATCGCACGGTCCCTGGCTCCTCTGTTGAAGGCGATGCGGGATTGCGTCGTCAATCAAAGTGCCTAGCGATAAAAATTTTTCTGACCCCTACCAGAATCTGGGGGGATCATCGTGAACAATCCCCCTCAGCAAAAAACACCAGAGGGGAAATGACCATGCATAGGTTTATTGGCTGGCTTGTGGTCACAGGCTTTGCCCTTTACGGCCTCGGCCGCTTTATCGATGAGCATGTTTCCACCGAAAAACAGGCGGATAAGTCGGCATCCTGAGCTCCGGTTTTGGGTTGTTCGGTCCGACCGTATCTTCTAGTCGAAATTGCCAACCAGGCGTATATGCCTTTCAAGCGTGTATTAACCTGAAACTCTGGACTTGAAAATGCCACCAAAGGCCGACGACGTTCTGCCCGGAACAAAACTCCTCCAGCTCTATCAACGGTTGACTCTAAGTGGGCGGAAACATTTTCTTCTTGAACTGGTGCGCGATCTTCGTCGATCCCCGCAAGCCATCAATCGAATGATCGAAATCATCGAGGCAAATCTGGGGAAAGATGCCTATATCGAGAGGGGAATAGAGGGGCGCCGCAAATATTTCCGCCTTCGCTCGATGTCGGAAGCAAAAACATTTGGGTTTTCGTTTGAAGAGTTGCGATTCATCGCAATGTGCCGCGATCTTGCCGCCCCGCACCTGCCCGCCAACGTCGCAAGACGAATCGATCAGACACTAGAGTCGCTGGCATTGCACCTTGGAGAACGCTCCTATCGGAGTACAGGCTCCGATGTGATGTTCTTCCGCGGCAAGGGCTTCATCGACTACTCGCCTCATCTGGATAAAATTTCGGTGCTGCGGGATGCGATTGGCAAACGCGAAATCTGCGCTGTTGTTTACAAAGCTGGCGGACGGGACAAGCCGACAGAGTACCGGTATGCCCCCGGCGGCATCGTTTCAGTGAATGGCGCCCTGTATGTACAGGGATACAAGCTGGACGAGCGTTCTTTACTCATGGGACGTCCAACAACCTTCTCCCTGCATCGCATCGAAAGCATCAGCCCCCTTGGTGAATATTTCGGCTTTGATGCAGCACCGGAAGATACACGGTACTTCGGCCTGGATTGGCATGAACCAAAACGGGTGACCGTGAGATTTGACGCCAAGGTTGCGGACTATGTCCGCGATCGTGTCTGGAGTGATGACCAGACGATTGTAGAACTCGATGGTGGCGACCTTTCCCTGACCATCAGCACAACAAGTGAAAAGGAACTGCAATCCTGGGTTTGGAGCTTTGGCGGGCTCGCCAGCATTGTGGCTGCGCCATGAGACACCACGAGATTAATTGAAACGAAGCGTTGGACTACCACAAAAAGGAGAGAAAAATGTGGACTGATCAGAACCAGGAAGACCTCAAGAATGCCATCAATCTCCTGGAGAATCCCGGCTTCATCATAAAACTCACGAACTTCATCGGAAAGCCAGTCGAATACGGTATTGGCAGCCTGTCAGAGGGCATGCAGCAGGCGATTGGCAACGCATCATCCTCGGCGTTGAACGCTGCCTTGAAGGGGGCTCTGCTTTTAATGAGCGAGACGGAGACCCAAGAATCCTCTGATCTGCTCCACAAACTGATGGTTGGCACTACCGGTATGGTCGGCGGGTTTGTAGGCCTGGCGGCACTTCCGGTTGAACTGCCCGCCACAACGGTTCTTATGATGCGTTCAATCGCCGATATCGCGCGATCTGAAGGGGAAGACATCCGTTCTCCGGAAACAGCCCTGAACTGCGTTTCTGTCTTTGCACTGGGTTCGGACCGTAGCACCAGTGACGACAATTCCGAGATCGCATACTACGCTGTTCGGGCTGCGTTATCCAAATATGTGGGTGACGCAGTCGCTCATCTTGCAAGTAAAAATGCCGGACAAGCAGTTGCAAGTATTGTTAGTAGGTCAACGGAGCAAGCGGCTTCCGCTCCCGTTCTCATTAAATTGATCACCACAATTGCCGCAAGGTTCAATATTGTTGTTAGCGAGAAGGTGCTTGCACAATCGATACCTGTCATTGGTGCAATTGGTGGTGCGACGGTGAACACCCTATTCATGAACCATTACCAGAATATGGCCCGCGGACATTTCATCGTGCGCCGCCTGGGACGGCTGCCTGGGGTGGAGGGTGTCCGTCAGCGGTACGCCGCCCTGTCGCAGGTGCAACCGAAACTCAGCGCCCCCGCGTCCGCTTAAAGTTTTCTCCAGCGACTCATGGGGGGGTGACCTCACCTCCCCGTCTTCTCAGGAGCCTGTCATGGTCGTTCCACTGCCACACAATTATTTCCGGTGCTTCCATTGTAAGGAAGAAGTGAAGCGGCCATCACTCTTCAAAACAATCACGAGTAAGATTATTGGCCGGGAACCAAATGGCAGCGATTCAGAGATTAGGCTGCGCGGAGAAGAGATTTGTCCAAAATGCGGGAAAAGTAATGGAATTATTAGGTATTGAATGTGTACCGAGATTTCTATTCCGCGGAAACGCCTTATTATTGACAGGAAGCGCAATCTGGACAGCCTTCTGTTGATATATTAGGAATATTATTAATGGTTTATATATTTTTTGTTATTGTCGCGGTTGGCTTCCTGATTATCGGGGGATTTATAATAACCGCTCTATTAAAAGCCGTTAAAACCGCGCTTAACATCGAGGGGAGCCTTGGTGCATTTGCACTTAACATCATGTTTATTATTGTCATAATAGCTCTGATCATATTTTACGAGGCTAGATAACAATAATGTGTGATCATCCACACAAATAACTCGATTACTGTCTGTACAAATATCAAATGCCCTAATTTGAAGGACTCTATCGCTCAACAGAATATAGCAGCGGCTTATCGCGGTTGCGTCTGATCCCGCAGCCAGGCGGCGAAGGCCTCTTCCGGCAGATCGCCCGCCGCCAGCGCCAACATTTTCAGCACGCACTCGCTGTCATCGGCCGTCAGGACCAGGCCGTTCAAGACCAGGAACAGTTCGCAGACAACAAAGGCGGTGCGTTTATTGCCATCAATAAAGGGGTGGTTCCTGGCTATACCGAAGGCATAGGCAGCCGCAAGGGCACACGAATCCGGCTCGCCAAATGCCAGGGCATTGCGCGGCCGCGCAAGCGCGGAGTCGAGGAGGCCCCTATCGCGGATGCCCGCGCCCCCGCCATGCTCTGCAAGCTGCTCTTCATGGATCGCCAGCACAACTTCGGCGACGATCCACTCCGGCTCAGATCCCGTCGGCGCGGTCACTTCGCCAACTCACGCAGAACGGCACGCCGGTTCTTCATGATTGCACGGGCTTCGGTCATCTGCTGCTCGAACTCTGGATTGTAGGGCGTGATCCGCAGACCGTCCGGCGTGCGGGTGAGATAGAGCTTATCGTTTTCGCCGATACCACCCAGCAATTCGCGCGCCTGCCGATCCAGCAGGATGCCGATGCCATTGCCCCATTTTTTCGCTGTCAGCTCAATCATCGGACTCTCCCAAGTGATAAGTTTAGACCAATGTATAAACCTCTTTTCGATACATCGTCAAATCAGAACGGGAAGCCCTATTCCTGCGGCATGCCAGTCGCAGCGCCGCTGCGTGCCGCAACAACAATCTGGTGACAGGCTTGGGTGAGACGCGCCCCCTCCTCTACCCCAGCACGGTGGCCTGGAGTGTGCCATATCGTAGGCGCGTCATGAATGGCGCTGGTATACTTGTGAATGTCTAAGCGGGTATACTCATATACCGTCCGACGCGCATACGCGCATTCCTGTAAAATCGTATACTTTTTGGCTTCATCGCCGAAGGCATGCTGGCTGTATGCTATTCACTTTGCATACACACAAACTGGTATACCGCCATACCATCCCACCCACATACCTGTTGCCATCTATACCAGACTAGCTGTATTACGATCCATACGGATACGCCGAAACGTGTATACACACATACGAACATACGGGCACACCAGTATGAAAACACTTGCGATCATCAGCCAGAAGGGCGGGGTTGGGAAGACGACGCTGGCAACGGCGCTGGCGGTTGCGGCGGAGAAGTCGGGGCGCAGTGCGGCGATCTTCGATCTCGATCCCCAGGCGTCTGCCGCCTTCTGGAAGGATACGCGGGAGGCCGAGGCACCCGCCGTGCTGGCCATCCCCCCTGCCCGGCTTGGGCCGGTGCTGAAGGCGGCGCAGGAATCGGGCTGCGATCTTGCCATCATCGATGCCCCGCCCTTCGCCAAGGATATTGCCTATGAGGCGGCGCAGGCGGCGGATTTCATTCTGATCCCCACCCGCCCCGCCGTGCTGGACGTGATGGCAATGACCAAAACCATCGAACTGGTCCGGCACTATGCCAAGCCATCGGCGGTGGTGCTAACCTTCTGCCCGGTCCAGGGTAAGGAGATCACCGATACCGAGGATGCAATCCAGCAACTGGGCGCGAGCATCGCGCCGGTGCGGGTGCATAACCGCGTTGCCTTTTCCCGCGCCCAGCAAACCGGGTTGACGGCGGAAGAGTTTGAGCCGGAGGGCAAAGCGGCGGAGGAAATCAAACGCCTGTACGAGTATGTGTGTATACAGCTATACCCGGATACCAAGGGAGGCCGCCATGGCGCCAAAAAACTCGCTGCAAGCCGTTCTTGATCGTCAGAACGCGTTGATCGCCGCTGGCCCGGCCGAACCAGCCCGGCCCGCTGTTGCGCAATCAGTCGCGACGCTAACATCCGCATCGGCTGCCAATTCGGCCCCAGCCAGCCCGCGCGCACCCCGCACACGGACGGTTACCACCCGGGCCGTGCGCGCCACCCCGGTTGCTGAACAGATGCCGGAAGGGGCGGGGCCGGGGGGCGGGGAGCGGGCCGCTGTCCGGCCATCGCGGGAAGGCAAGCGCCTGATCGCCGGGCATTTCGATCCGACGGTTGCCAAACAATTGCGCCTGCTGGCGGCTGAGGAAGACACGACCATCCAGGCCCTGCTGGAGGAGGCAATCAGTCTGCTGCTGGTGAAGAAAGGCAAGTCTGCCGTGAAACAAGTATGAGTGAATATCTGTATGTCCCTATAGGTGTATACCAATGAGCGCACGCCGCACGATCGATTCCCAGTTCGACCTGTTCATCCTGGCGCTGACCGACTTCCAGTTGCGCGACGCCCGGGAGACGATGGAGCGCCCGTTCTTCAGCCTGTCGAAGAAAAAGCGGATGAAGCCGATCGAATATGAAACCGATGGGGTGTGGGTGCGGGTGGAACCGCATCAGAATTACGGCATGGCGACCATCTGGGATGCCGATATCCTGATCTGGGCGGCCTCTGCGCTGATCGATATGAAGAATCGGGGCATCAACGACATTCCCAATGAATTGTCGTTCCAGCCGGCCGAACTGCTGAAATCGATCCACCGCAACACCGGCGGCGACCAATATTTGCGGCTGCGGGAAGCGTTGACGCGCCTGCGCACCTCCAACGTGCGCACCAACATCCGCGCGCCGCGCGGCAAGAAATTCGCTGAATTCAGCTGGATTTCCGAATGGACCGACCTGGTGGACGAAAAAACCGGTGAGAGCCGGGGCATGAGCATCGTGCTGTCCCAATGGTTCGTCCAGGGGGTGTTGCAGAAGGGTGGGGTGCTGTCGATCGACCCGGAATATTTCTCCATCACCGGCGGGCGGGAGCGCTGGCTGTACCGGGTGGCGCGCAAACATTGCGGCGGGGCAGGGGAGGCGGGGTTTTCCATCTCGCTGCCAACCCTGTTTGAAAAATCCGGCGCCGAGGGGCCCTATCGCCGCTTCAAGTTCGAGATCCTGCAGATCGTCAAACGCAACGACCTGCCGGGGATCGCGCTGGAGATCGAAGGCCCGGCCAAAAGCGGCGAGCCTCTGCTGCGCATGACCATGCGGAAGGAACTGGATGCCCCGGCCGCGCGCCGGGTGCCAAAGCGGCGCGCCACGCCGAAGCCGCCCGCACCGCCGCAGGAAAAAAGCGTCGCCACCCTGCCGCTGTTCGCCAGCCTGGACGACAAGACGCTGGCAAAGGTGCGCAAGGATTTTCCCGGCTGGGATGTCTATGCGCTGAAAAGCGAATTCGATTCCTGGCTGGCGGAAAATCCGGCCAAGCGGCCCGACGATTATCAGGCCGCCTTCTATGGGTTCGTCCGCCGGTATCAGGAACGCAATGGCCCGCCGGGGGGATATTGAGGGGGCGTTCCTAATAAGACGAGGGGATGCGTTCCTGATAAGCCGATGACTCACCCTGGGATTCGCAAACACATCACGGCCTAACGCATTGATATTGCAGTACACCGACTCACATCAGAGTCCGGCCTGTGGATAAGGTGAGTCAGTGCGACTCGGCAATCGGCTTATCAGGAACAGGGTTTCGGCTTATTAGGAACGCGGACATCGTTTTTCAGGAACGAGATCGCGGCTTATCAGGAACAGGCCCCTGCGATAACCTGCTGATTCCGAAGCGGGAATCGCGGTTTGACTCGCCCCTAACTCTTTTAACTGATTCCCTATAACTCTCTTAACCGAAAAACCGAGCTAAGACCGGACCCCAACTAGGGCGTCGAGACTGTTCCTAAACCAACGACGGTGATGAATCGGCTCCGCTTGCCCAATTTCTCAGCGAACCTGGCACCATCCATCGCCAAAAAACAGTTTGGCTTAGCAAAATAAGAGCAGAAATCGGCACCACCGGTGTCCCAATGCCAAAAACAGGGCAGGGGAGGGGGCAAAAGAGCGTTCAAAGTCGAGAACGGTCACAGACGCTCGAGCTTCCTGTTCCTGAAAAGCCGATCAATGAGCCAGCAGAAACAAGGCGTTGGCATCCGGACTCCGGCGGAATCCCACAAGACTCAATCAAGCTTGACGCGAGGGACAGGCAGGGGTTATGCCAGAAATAGACATGTTATAGTATAACATCTCCTGTCGCACCGTCCTTCCACCGATCAAGGTCCCCTGATGTCCCTGTCCGTTTCAATTACGCGCCGCACGCTGTTGGCTGCGGCTGCCTCTGCCACTGCCGTCGCTGGCATTCCCCGCATCCTGACGGCGCAAGACCGCACTGTATTGCGTGTGGCGGCCCCCTGGGAATGGATCTCCAACGAACCAGCCGACATGGGCTATTTGATGACCCGCCTCCAAATTGCGGAAACGTTGGTCATGGTGGAACCCGATGGCCGGTTGACTGGCGGCGTGGCCGAGCGCTGGACGATCGACGATGATCGGTTGACCTGGCGCTTCACACTGCGCGCCGGCTTGCGCTTCCACGATGGCAGCGCGGTAACGGCTGAATCGGTTGCTGCCAGCCTGCGGCGGGCGTTGGCGGGCGAAAGCCTGCAACAGGTGCCGATTGAGGCAGTGACGGTGGCTGACAATAATATTTTGGTCAAAACCAAAACACCGTTTAGCCATCTGCCCGCCATGCTGGTTGACTATGCAGCGGTGATTCTGGCTCCGGCTTCCTTGGGCACCGATGGCAAAGTGCGGCAGGTAATCGGGACCGGGCCATACCGGATTGCAGCCATCGATGGTAAGACCGCGCTGGAGCTGGAGCGCTTCGAAGGCTATTGGGGGGAAGCACCGCGCGTTGCCCGTGTGCGCTACACCGCCATGCCTAACGGCGATACCCGCACCAATGTCGCGCTGGCCGGGGATCAGGATATTGTGTTCACCACCCCGCCCGCAGCCAGCTTGCGGATCAACGCGGCGGGGCAAATGTCGGTGACCAGTGTCACCATTCCACGTTCCAGGGTTATGGCCTTCAACTGTGGATTGCCGCAATTTTCCGATGTCCGGGTGCGGCGGGCAATTTCCCTGGCGGTTGACCGGGCAGGGATTGCCAGCGCCGTACTGCGCCATCCGGGATCGACCGCCAGCCAGATGCTGCCACCCGCTGTAGCCGCCTGGCATGATACATCCCTGCCGCCCTATCAGTATGATCCGGCAGCCGCCAATCGCCTGTTGGACGAAGCGGGCTGGGTGCGGGGGGCAGACGGGGTGCGCAGCAAGGACGGTACCCGCCTGTCGGCTACTCTGCTGACCATTGCCAGCCGCCCGGAACTGGCGGTGATGGCAACCGCCATCCAATCGCAGCTCAAATCCATCGGTATGGAATTGACTGTGGAATCGGGCCCGGCAGCGGCGATCCCGGCAGCCATTCAGGCCGGAACCATGCAAATGACCATGTTCGCCCGCACCTATGTCAATGTGCCGGAGGTGATTGCCACGATCATTCCGGATTTCACACGGGAACGATCCACTTGGGGAACGCTGAACTGGCAGGGCCGGGATCAAATCAAGCGCTTGGCCGATGAGTATACCGGCAGTTTTGACGATAACCGTAAAGCGGCGATCCGCGCCGAAATCCTGCGCCTGATCCACGAGGATGTGCCGGTTACCGCCATATCCTGGTTCGAGCATACGGTCGCGGTGCATCGCCGCGTGCAGGGGGTCGTGATCGACCCGTTTGAAATGCGTTACATGTTACACAAGGTCAGCCTGTCATGAGCGGGGCAACCCCGGGTGCGGGCATCGCCCTTCGTCTGGTTGCCACGTTTCTATTCGCCCTGATGAGCCTGTCGGTACAACTGGCGTCGGTCGAAGCGCCGGTTGGGCAAGTGGTGTTTTGGCGCAGCGCGGTGGCCCTGGTGCCGATCCTCGCCTATCTGGCCTGGCGGGGGCAGTTGCCCCAGGGGCTGAAAACCCAGCGCCCGCTGGGCCATCTGAAACGCAGTCTTTACGGCTGCATTGCCATGTTCCTGTCATTCGTGTCGATTGCCAATCTGCCCCTGGCCCTGGCGACGGCATTGTCCTTCCTGGCCCCGTTGGTGGTGGTTCCGGCGGCGATCCTGTTGCTGCGGGAACGGCCCGGCCCAATTGTGATCGGCGCCAGCCTGGTTGGCTTTCTGGGTGTCGGGTTGATGTTGTGGCCCGCTTTTTCCGGGCCGACACTTGGCCTGACAACGTTGATCGGGGTCGCGGCGGGGCTTGCCTGTGCGGCCACAACAGCGCTGACCAAAGTGGAAATCAAGCGCCTGACTGAAACCGAAGCCCCGGCTGCGATTGCATTCTATTTCGCCGTTATTTGTGCAGCGGGCGGCCTTGTCACCTGGCCCTTTGGGTGGGCCGATGTCGGGCCGCAGGTTTTAATGGCGTTGGTGGCGTCCGGCCTGTTCGGCGGGCTTGCCCATATTGCGATGACCGAAGCGCTGGCCCGTGCCCCGGCCTCAACCCTGGCGCCGTTCGAATATAGCGCCATGCTGTGGGCGCTGTTGTTCGACCTCGTGATATTCGGGTTGCTGCCGCATTCGCTGGCCCTGGGCGGTGCCGCATTGATCGTGGTCGCAGCCGCCACCGTGGCAGGGGAGGACCGCTTACGCCGCCTATTTCGCCGTCCATTGCAGTCCGCCGCAGCCCCCCAGTCTTCAGGAGGAGGGGGGGCATGACCGGCTTGCGGCTGGCCGTCACGCGGTCCCCTTGGCTGCGCCCTATCCTGGTGCGGCTTGGGCAGGCTTTGGCGACGGCCGCGCTTCTGGCCAGCCTTTGCTTCGGCTTCGTGCATGCCCTGCCGGGGGATCTGGCCTTACGCATTGCAGCCGCCCGCGTGGGCGAAGAACGGGTGACGCCGGAAACGGCTGAACGGATTCGTCAGGCGGAGGGGCTGGACCGTCCTTTGATCGTTCAATATGGCCAGTGGCTGGGTGCGCTGGCTCAGGGCGATCTGGGGCGGTCTCTGGTTTCCGGTCGCCCCGTGGTGCAAGAGCTAGCCTATCATGGCCGCTTCACCCTTCAGCTTGGCGTGCTGGGCTGGGGTTTGTCCTATCTGATTGCGCTGCCGCTGGGGATTTGGGCTGGGTTCCGGCCCGGTGGCTGGGGCGACCGGTTGATAGATGGCTTTACCGTTCTGCTGGCCTCCCTGCCCAGTTTTCTGGTTGGACTGGGCCTGATTTCGGTTTTCGCGCTCAGCCTGCGCTGGTTGCCGCCCGCCGGATACCGCACCGGGG
This sequence comes from uncultured Elstera sp., assembly GCA_964576605.1. Classification (GTDB taxonomy): domain Bacteria; phylum Pseudomonadota; class Alphaproteobacteria; order Elsterales; family Elsteraceae; genus Elstera. The sequence goes on from CAZNVY010000031.1 coordinate 16,311, forward strand.
CCCATATGGTGCTACCAGTGGTGACGCTGGCCTTGTCGCTGGTCGCTTTTTCGATCCCAGTCATTCGCGCGGCAGTGCTGGAGGTTCGCGGTGCCTATTTCATGCTGTTCGCGCGGGTGAAGGGCTTACGGCCTGGTGCAGCGTTCTGCCATCACGGGATCCGCAATGCGGCGGTGCCGGTGATTACCTATGCCGCCCTGCAATTGACCTTTGTGATTGACGGCTTCGTTGTGATCGAAACCCTGTTCAACTATCCGGGCCTCGGTGATCTGCTGGTCAAGGCGCTGCTGGCCCGCGATATCCCGGTGATCATGGGGGCCGGGCTGATGTTTGGTCTTGCCTTTGCCCTGGTAAGCCTTGCCGCTGATCTAGCCCGCCTATGGCTTGATCCCCGCGCGGCGGGGGAGGGGAGGAGCGGGGAGAGTAGGGCAGGGGTGCCGGTGTGATGGTCGCCCCAGTCCGAATCCCAGTCCGAGTCCCAGCCCCACGCCGGATGACCCTGCTGGCATGGCTACCGCTGCTAATCCTGGCCGGACTGGCGTTATTCGGCCCGGCGCTAGCGCCTCATGATCCCCTTGCCCAGGATTTGCTGAAAGTCATGGCGCCGCCGGAGCGCGCCCACCTGCTTGGGACAGATCATGTTGGGCGCGATCTGTTTTCGCGCCTTCTGGCGGCGGCACCGAACTCGCTGGGGCTGGCGCTGCTCTGTGTTGGACTGTCAGCTACTCTGGGCGGAACGCTTGGCCTGAGCGCGGCCAGCAGCGGGTGGCTGGGGCGCACGCTGATCCTGCGGCTGGCCGATATGACCATGGCCTGTCCGGGCTTGTTGCTGGCCCTGCTATTTGCCGGGTTGCTAGGGGGCGTGTTGGGCGGCAGCCTTGGCCCGATGCTGATCGGCCTAACGCTTGCCCAATGGCCGACCTTCGCCCGCCTAGCGGAAGCGGTGGCGGCGGGTGTTCTGCGTGAAGGCCATGTTGAGGCCGCCCGGCTGGCCGGGTTTTCCACCCCGCGCATTCTGCTGCGCCATGTGCTGCCAAGGGTGAGCCGCACTCTGGTGCCTTTGGTGACGCTGGGCCTGGGGCAGGCGATCCTGTCGATCTCTGCCCTAGGGTTTCTTGGGCTGGGGCTGCGCCCGCCGATCCCGGAATGGGGGGCGATGATCCATGAATTGCTGCCCTTCATGACCGAGGGGCCGGTGCAAATGGCCGCGCCGTGCCTGATGATTTTTTGCTCTGTCCTGGTCTTTACCCTGACAGGACGCCGCTTGGCTGGTCATCGCGCCCTTGACCATCGTCTTGAGACACCCCGGGCGGCAGAGCGGGTACCAGCATGACAATACGGCCAATCTTATCTGTTGAAAATCTGACCATCCGGGACCAAAGCGGTACAGCGCTGGTGGCGGGGGTATCGTTATCCGTTCCATGCGGCGGGGTTCTGGCCCTGATCGGCGAGACCGGCAGCGGCAAAAGCCTGATTGCCCAGGCCGTTCTGGGCCTGTTGCCAGCCGGGCTGCACCCGACCGGCCAGATTACCCTGGGCGATGCCGGGCCGATTGCTGCTGCCGATACCGCCCGGCTGGCCGCCCTATGGCGTCAGCAGATCATGCTGGTTCCGCAAGAACCGTCCTTGGCGCTCGACCCGATCATGCGGGTGCGGCGGCAGATGGCGCTGGCCGGAATCGAGGAGCGCGAGATTGCTGCAACCCTGGCTGCTGTGGACCTGCCAGCCGCGGTTGGTGGGGCCTATCCCTTTACTCTGTCGGGCGGGATGAAGCAGCGGGTGCTGGTGGCGACCGCCCTGGCCACGGGTGCGCCGGTCATTATCGCTGACGAGCCGACCAAGGGCCTGGACGATGTGCGGGTGGAACAAGCCATTGCCCTGTTGCGCGACTTGGCGGCAGCAGGCCGCACGTTGGTGGTGATCACCCATGACCGCCGGGTGGCAGAGGGGTTGCCCGGTCAGGTTGCCATTCTGCGCGCGGGCCGGATTGTCGAACTGGGCGAGGGGCAGCAGGTGCTGCGCACCCCGACCAGCGACTATGGGCGGACATGGCTGGCTGCCGATCCCCAATCCTGGCCGCCCTGCGTCCCGTGTTGCGACCGGTCTGCCCTGGCATTGTCGGCCCATGGGCTTACCTTCGGCTGGCCGGGCGCCGCGCCCTTGCTGCGCGATCTGGATCTGCATTTGGCGAAGGGGGAGGTGCTGGCGGTAACTGGCCCCAGCGGCTGCGGCAAATCCACCCTGGGCGATTTGTTGCTGGGCCTGCGCCGCCCCCTGGCGGGCAGCATCGACTGGGGTGGTGTGAATATCGTCCGCACGCCTGCCGCCATCCGCCGCCTGCGTCAGCGCTATCAAAAGCTGCATCAGGATCCGGGGGCGGCGTTCCTGCCGGACGTACCCCTGCGCCGCCAGTTTCGCTGGCTGGCGGAGATCCGCCCCGGCCTGGATGTTGCCACCGCCCTGCCGCCGCTGTTGGACCGCTTGCGCCTTGCCCCCCAACTGCTGGACCGCACCCCGGATTCGGTGTCTGGGGGAGAGGCCCAGCGCCTCGCTTTGGCCCGTATCCTGCTGCTTGACCCGCTGGTGATCGTGGCCGACGAGCCAACTTCCCGACTTGATCTTGTAACCCAGCGGGAGGTGATGGTGCTGTTGCGCGATCTGGTTGCCGAGCGCGGCCTTAGCCTCCTCCTGATCACCCATGACCGCGCTTTGGTTCACGCAGTTGCAGATACGGAACTGCGCCTGGGGTGAGGAGGAGAGGATTCCTGGGCGAAAGGAATTTGCAGGCTTCCCATGGCACAGAAATTGGTATATCTGTATACGAGTATACCAGTTATTCTTTTATGTGGGCAATGCTGGTTCAGGTTAAGAATGAATCCATCATTCTTAATGCTCAAAGGATGTGGACCGCAGGACATGTTGGCGAACGATCATGCTGGAACCGGAGTCAGCCTGTTAAGCTAACGTCACCCTCTGTGCAGGACATAAGTTTCATACTAAAACAACTACGGCTAATGCAGCTGCGATTCCGTATTGGGAGCACAGGTAAATCTATGACTGTTACATTTGAAGAGGTTAGCGAAGAGCGCTTTCTGAATGATCTTGATGATCATGTTGACTGGCTAGAGTCACAAGGCCGAGAAGGCCGGCGCCTCGATTGGACTGGGCTTAATTTGCCGCACGCCTTTTTGTCGGAGTCGGATCTTTCTCGGGCGATTCTGATCGGTGCCAATTTAACAAAGGCCGATTTGCAAAATGCAGATTTACGGGCGGCCGACCTCACCAACGCCAATCTTGAGGGGGCCGACCTGCGAGGGGCAATTTGGGCCGGTGCTGATTTTACTGGCGCTAAACTTGAAGGTGCCCTGTTTTCAGAGGGGGTCACAATCCCCAAGCTGCCAGCTGGAATCAGAAAGGACCTTCAGGCCCATGAACAGTGGCTTGCAAGTAATGGAGAGATCGGCGCTCTGATCGATTGGTCGGGGCGCAGCTTGCGCGGCATTGACCTCAGTAACCGAAACCTTACTCATGCAAGACTATCCGGCGCAGATCTATCTGGGAGCCGGTTGGATTCCGTTTGGCTTGAAGATGCTGTTCTGGATGCAGCCATCCTTCGGGGAGCGAGCCTGCGTGATGCCTGCCTAAACGGTGCTGACTTGCGGAAAGTTGATTTTCGCGGAGCTGACTTGGCGGAAGCAAAGCTTATCGGCGTGAATCTGGCTTCGGCCAATCTGGCTGGCGCAGATATTCAATTTGCAGATCTGCAAAATGCCCACGTCGACGGCGCTAATTTAACTGGGGCTAACTTGAAGGGCGCTTACCTACCGGACGAGTTAGATTTGTCTTAAGCAACTATCATCACGTGGGTCCAGAGCCAACCGGCTCTGGACCAGATCTTGCGATCCAGCGGGGACGGCCCGCTGCCTGGCTGAGGCGATCGACCAGGATTGCCAGCAGCACGATCCCTAGGCCGCCAACCGCGCCCTGCCCAACATCGGCGCGCTGAAGGCCGATCAGCACGGTTTCGCCCAAGCCACGCGCGCCGATCATCGAGGCAATGACTACCATGCCCAGCGCCGCCATCACCGATTGATTGACGCCGGCCATCATCGACGGGCGGGCTAGCGGCAATTCAACCAGCCAGAGCGAGAGGGGTTGGGACAGGCCGAGGGCGCGCGCGGCGTCGCGTTCATCCTGCCGCACCGATCGAAGGCCCAGATCCGTCATCCGCGCGACGGGTGGTATTGCCACGATCACGGTGGCCAGCAGGGCAGGGGCGGTGCCAAGCCCCAGTAGCATGGCGGCGGGAATCAGATACACAAAGCTGGGGATCGTCTGCATCAGATCATACCCAACCCGCATGGCTTGCCCGAACCGGGGAAAATGAGCGCCCGCAATGCCAAGCGGCAGCCCGATCAACACGGCGACGGCCACTGCAACGCTGACCAGCGCCAGCGAGCGCATCGCTTCTGACCAAAGGCCCAACAGCCACAGCCCCGCCATCAGCGCCGCCATGGCAATACCGAAGGGCAGGGACCGCCCCAGCCGCCAGCCGAGGCAGCCAAGCCCAAGCCCTATTAGCCAGGCGGGCGGCACCATCAGAGCCCATTCAAGCCAGCGGACGGGGGCAGCCATTGCCCGGCCAAAGGCTTCCACCCCGTCCGGGTTGACCTGCAGCAGCCGCTCCACCGCCCAATTCACGAATTGGCGCAGCGCCGCACCAAGATCCTCGTAATCCACGCTTTGAAATCCAGAACCAAATTCTTACAAGGCAACGCCTACAGGGCGCGGGCGACGCGGTTCGCGATATCGTCCGGCAGCCAGCGCCGCCACGACTCCGGCTTTTCTTTCAAAAAGCGCAGGGCCGCCTGCTCCACCGAAATCCCGGCCGCCTTGCCCGCGGCCAGCGCCGCCGAGGTTTCAGCCGAACTGGAGCGATAGGCGCGCAAGAAGCCGCTGATCTGCGGGGCGGCCTCAACAAACCGGGCATTCGCGCCGATCACAACTTCTGACACCGGATAGGCCGTTGCGCGGTCGGGCCGGGCATCGGCCAGCAGCTTCGCCCAGATATCACGATCGAAGGCCGGTTCTTCCAGTTGCACCAGGTCATGCGCGCCCACCAGCCAACTGGGCGACCAATGATAGAACAGCACCGGCCGGCCCCGTTTCAGGCCGGAATCGATGGCAGCCACCAGCGCTTCGCTTGCGCCGGGGCGGACATTGGTGAAATGCGCTTCCAGCCCATAGGCCACCAGCTTCTTGCTGTTCACCAGCTCGCATTGCCAGCCGGGCACGCAATTATAGAACAAACCCTTGCCGGGAGTGTCAGGATCGGCAAACAGCGCCTTGTGCGCCGCCAGATCCGACACTTTTTTGAGGGTTGGCGCCTTCGCATTCGGGCCTTCCACCAATGCGCGCGGCACAAACCAACCCTCGGTCGCATCGGGGAAGGTGGTGCCCAGCCGCACAACCTTGCCCTCGCGCTCGGCATCGACCCAGGGCTGAACCGGATTGGCGAGCCAGATTTCCATGGTGATATCGACATCGCCGCGCGCCAGGCCATTCACCAGGGGAATTGTGGCGCCGGGCACGCGATCGGTTTTGCAGCCAAAACCCTTTTCGATGATTGTCCGCGCGATAGTGGTATGGAACGCGGCCGAATCGTAATCGAGCCCCGCGAACGTGACCGGCCTGTTCACCTCGCAGGCCATGGCCGTCGATACGGACAGCCAAGCCGCTGCCAGCAAAAGTCCCAAGCGGGTTACAATCGTCATAGTCCCGTCCCTTATCCTGAGTGCGGGTGATATGTGATCCTTGCCCAAGCAGGCTATCACCCAAGCATGAAAGGCAGACTATCACGATCCACTGTCATCGCCTGTCAGGATGCTGCGCAATGGCAGATTGATGCGCGTGCAGACGTGGCGGGGAAGGGGGCGCACACACCCATGCCCCTCAAATCCGGCAGTCCCCACGACATGCCAAATCGCCAAACTCACCCCAATATCAGACCACAAGGCACCGCATTCCGGCGCAATCTTCTGTGTGTCATAAGCCGCTGCCATCAGCGCCCCAGTTCGGCGATTGGCGCTTTCGGCAGGCAGATTCTCCGCTGTAGGTGCGTGGTTGATGCGAGTGCGTAGCCGCGGCTTAACCCTGATTTATCCGCGTCACCGTGCGATCAAAACTCTGCTTTAACTCTGCAACCTTCACCACTTTGGTGCATTGTTTTTGCGCACCCAACAGGGGTCTCGTGCCCAAATTTTCGAGCGACCTTTTGCGGATTTGCACTCCGCCACCACCCCCATTTTCCCCATGTCGCGGCAGCGACGTATATACGAGCATATCAGCACCCCGAAACCAAAGATTGGCACGCAGCCCTCGATGGCCTAGCGCGCAGGCTGGCGAAACCGTCCCAATCAGAATTGCGCGACTGCAGCGGCGCCAGATCGATTTTGGTGCAAGTCGGCTGGGTGGTAGCTGCCCACATCTGTGCATACAGTGTTCAGCCAGAAAATCGGCCTTAGCGTCGATGCAGATGTCGCTGGTGTGCTCAGGGACAGGATGGTGTCGCTACCGGAATGCGAATCACCTGGTGGCGCCTTTCGATGGGATGGTGCTGTAGGGGCAATCAGCGCTGATGCTCTGTGCAGACAGCGGCCGTCACACCGATTTTTGCGACCTCAGTCCTCAATGGAGTAAAGCACAGTCCTTCTGCCACCTCTCATTCTTGCAACTTTGCGTGACGTTCCGTGACGTTCCGTGACCAAACGTGACAGTCCGTGACACTTGGTCAGGGTGGGTCACACCCTCCGGCGTGACACTCCGTGACACTTCGTGACGTTTCGTGACCAAACGTGACACTCCGTGACGTTCCGTGACATGTGTCACGTTTGGAACTGGCATCAACGCCTCAGCCAACGCCAACGCATCCGTCGTGCGACCTGCCTTACGCTGCCGCCATTCGGCAGTCATGGATGCCGTTCGCCATTCCTGTTCGCTGGCCGCAAGCGGTCGCTCAGCTTCTGTATTCTGCTGGAATACGCATCAGCCGGTTTTCGAAATCGACGATAGTGTGAACAAAGCAAAAACATGTGGAGTGATAGCCCAGCGAGTCGTGTGTCGTCTCGTCGAACGAAGCACCGCTCCGCTCCCTCGCGCCGAGCCAGCGGATCCGATCAGCAGGATTTTTGCGATTCCCTGCGATCTACCCGGTTTTCGGCCTCGTCTACCATGTTTTCCCCACGATCTACCGGGTTTCAGGCGCGATCTACCCTCTTTCAGGGACGATCTACCGCCAAAACGGCCCAATCTGGGCTTTGTCTACCATAAAAATCAGACCGCTTCGAAAAGACCCTTCCAAAAAAACCAGCCGAACCAAACCCCTACCCAAAACCCCAAAAAATCATCTGTATGGCAGGATACGCAATTTATTCCGGAAAAAGGCCGAAAATTGCAAAAATGGGGAGCAAAGAGGGGGCGAGGGTCGGGGTTTGGAGCCCTGTAACGTCATGGACGTGTCGACAGGGTTATGGGGGCAGGGGGTGCGCGCGGAGGGATCCGTCGGCAGTCTGCCAGCAGGACGGTCGAGGTGGAAAAGTACTCCAATGGCTTAGTCTGATACCTATCCTTCAGCCCCAAGCACCATGTCCCTTAATGATCGCTGGGTGCCCTGCCTGAGGGAACTGTCCGGTAGTCTCGTACAAGCGCTTGCAATTCCCGTCGATTTGACGCAGTTCGGTAACAAGTGTCCCTGACGTCTTTTCATTGAGTCACCTATAGTTCATGGCTCCATCCCCCACAGTGCACTCTGCCCAAGACCCGGGCGCTAGCCTGGACCGCGACGAGGAGCGGCGTTGGTGGCGGCGTGGTCGCGTGGTGCGGGGCAAGGCTGCGGGTGATAAGCCGCCCCGCCCCTTGTCGATTGGCTGGCCCGGCGATACCAGCCTGCGGGAAAAGGCGCTGCGCGAGCGGCTGGTGCCGCCGCCCATGCCCAGCCGGGGCGAGGACCCGCCCGTGCATCCCCCCAAGAGCCGCCGGGGGAGCCGCAATGGGGGCCGCATCATGGCGGGCGGCCCCCAATCTCGCCCCCAGTCTCAGCCGGGCCAGCCCTATCTTGGCCGTCTGCATGGCCTGCACAAAATCAGCCCACCCACCAGCAGCCGCCAGGTGGTGGTCAAGGTGCTGTCCTGGGGTAAAAGCAACGCCGCCGCCCGGCGCATGCTGGATTACATTGCCCGTGCCCATCTGGACGATCCCAAATCGAACCCGGCGCAGGTGGTGCGCGGTGTGGAGCCCGGTGCTAGGCTGCGCCCCTTGCGCCCGGTCCTGCACGATGGCTGCGGCATTCCCATCACCCTTGATGAGGCCCGCCGCGCCCAGCGCCGGGAGCTGATCGAGGATGGCTGGGGGCTGGTGCCCGATTCCGCCAATCTCTCTCCCGCCGCCCGCCGCGCCAGCCCGGCCGAGCGGGCCATCATGTCCGAGCAGGAGCGGCTGCGCCTTCGCCAGGTGGTCCATCTGACCATCAGCCTTGGCTCCTCGGTAACCAATCCAACCGAGACCATCGGGTCCCGCTGGGGCATTGACCGCGCCGATGCCATGGCCCTGCGTGACCGGGTGGCGCTCGCCGCCACTGTCCATCAGGTGGTGATGGATGGCTTTGTTTCGCGCGGCTATCCAGTGATCTGGGCCATCCATGACGATCATGGCCGCAGCCATGCCCATCTGCTGGTGGGGGCCCGCAGCCGGACGGGCCAGCGCCTGCGCCTGGATCGCCAGGAATTGCAGGCGCTGCGCTATATGACGGCGGAAACCGCCCGCACTCTGGGCGTGCCAGCCATTGCCAGCGGGCGTTATGAGGGACCCTTGCCCCCTGGAGGGGTGCGGCGGGACCTGCCAACCGATCGTCTGATTACGGCCAAGGGCCGCGATTTCGGGCGGCCGCAGCCGGCCCCCCAGGCGGGTACGACTTGGCGCTCGGTGGCCGTCCAGTGCCCGACCGATAGCTGGGAAGAGATACAGGCCCGCAATCCGCACTTTTTCAAACTGCGCTTGCTCCCTGAGCGGCGGCAGGACTTCCTGCCCCATGGCATAGCGCTGGGCCAGGGCGACCTGCGCCGCCGCGCGCCCGACTGGGTGGCCCGCCATGGCGCGGATGTGGTGCGCAGCGATCTTGAGGGCATGATGCAGCGCATTGCCGAGTCCCGCACCGGCGAGCGCCCCTTCACCCTGCCGCGCAGCCGGACGCCGAAAGCAGATCCGGTGCTGCCTTCACCCAGCCAGAAATCAGGCCAGCGCGCCGAGCTGATCCGCCAGCGCAGCGAGGCGCTGACCCACGATTATGCCCAGGCGATTTTCCGCGATCCCGATGCCTCGCTGGCGCGCTATCGCGATCTGGAAGCCGAGCTTGAGGCGGGCGAGGGGGCGGCCAAGCTGGCCGACTGGTATCTCGCCCATCGACCGGGTGTGTTTGGCAGCCTGCGTGCATGGCCGTCGCGCACGGTGCAATCCGGCCTGCGCCGGGTGCTGGCGCGCCGCCGCCAGGTGATTGACCAGGGGACTGACCGGGTGACTGGCAGAACCCGGAATGACCTGCAACAGGGGACACACGGGGTGGAACCTCTGGCGCCGCCCCAATCTGCGCCCCGGCGCCGCCCCTCCCGCCAACCTGCCAGCCGCCAGATCAACCTGGCGCTGGATGCGGCCCGCGCTGAAATGCAGCGCCAGCCCTACCATCGATCCGACATGAACAATCAGGAGCTGGGCGATGCCATCCGCCGTCTGACATCGGTGGATCGCTACCGGTCGCGCCTTGCGACAGTGCTGCGCGATCTGGATGCCGTCGGGGCGGTTCCCGAATCGCTGCTGCCCAAGCCGGAAGTCCCCACCACTGCGGCACCCGGGAAAGCGAGCGAGGAAGATGAGTGGGTGCCGCGCCCCTTCGATCCCCGCGATCCCAAGTCCCCTGCGTTCGTCCGTGCTTCGGAGCTGCGCGAGTACTGGAAGCCGTTCATGGACGAGCTTTATCCGGATCGCAAGCAGGAGAGGCAGGAGCGGGCACGCAAAGGGCCCGTGGCCCCGCCCGCCCCGCCTGATCCTATGGTGCAGCACCTGGAGCGCCTGTCTGCCACCATCCTGCCCGAGTGGCGGCAGCAGCTGGCGCGGGCAGAGCGGCAGCTTGACCAGTGGCGCGGCGATCCCGACCGCTGGCTGGTCGAAGGGGCGGGGGGCTATGCTCCCCGCCGTGAGGCGGGCCATGGGGGGCAGGTGGCCTCGGGCACGGGCACCAGAACTACAGGCCCATCATGGAGCCGCGATGGCGGCCGCGACGATCGTTAGAATCGGCTGCCTGCTCTCACGCCACTACGGGATAGAAGGGACGACCCCAATCGTGGCCAGGATGATCCATCATGATATCCACGAAGACCGGCAGCAAGAAACCTAGTATCGCTGCGCCGTCGCGGACCTGTGCCCGGTTCACCCCGCTGCTCCAGGTGGCGCCACCATGGACCAGCTGGTTCCGCAGAACATAGAGGCGATCAAACACAAAGCGGAGAACCTGTACGATATCTCCGCCCTGAAATGCCTTCATGAAGGACCGGGAGGAGGCGTTGAAGCGGTCTTCCCAATCCTCGCAACCCTCGATTCCATTGTGGTGCTGCCAGAAGGGATTGAAAACATAGTGGTTCTCAAGCAGCAGCCGAACCGGCCCGGAGAAACGTTGCCAGATGGCCCTGTAAATTCGCCGGTCCCTGTCAAGTGCCGTCAGCCGACCGAAGAACTCGACGAACGCCGCCCGTTCGCTCTGGGACGCCGTCTGGAATTCCTGCGCATCGGCATAGGCGGCGTTGAACGCGATCCACAGGAAGATGAAGCGGGCGTCATCGTCCCCCTCGCTGGCCTCTGCCCGGCCGATCCAGCTGATTGCACGATGGACACGCAAGCCCATCGTTTCCGGGAACCTGTCCCGGATGGTGCGCTGTTTTTCCTTGAGGTCCGCAAATGTAAGAGTGTCAGTCATTCAACCCCGATCCTTCGCATCAGCCCATGACATCATGGCCGAACCATAGGGACGCGCAATAGGGTGGGTTGCATTCCAATCCACGTCTGCCATTCAAAAATGGTCTTGAGGGCTTAATGGCTGCGGCAGGAGTGGCATTGGTAACTGCAGGCCAGGCCTCGGACGCCCGTCCCTGCAACGGGTATCCCAACACCCAAAAAATGAACCCCCTGCCAACGTGTGGTTCGCAGGGGGTTTTGGTGCGGATATGGATCACACCTCTACTCGGGGGAAAACAGCTCCCAAAGCATGGCGTCAAATTTCTGAGCATCCATTTTTTCTGCGAAACGGGTCTGATACTCCGCTCTCGGTTGTTCTCTCTCTGACAAGATACGCTCAATCTCGTCATCTGTAACTTGCCGCCACTGTCTGACTTGGCGGAGTGGTACAATTCCAATTGTACCTCCGAAGAGATTGGGAAATACGACAAATTTATTGTCGAGCGCTGCTTTCCCGAAAAAATCCGCCGAACCACCAACAATATTGAAAAATTTGTTAAAGCATTCTTCGATATTGGTGATCTTTTTATCGCCAGGAAGGCGGACTAGACTCTCAAAATGATCAGGTTCAATTGTAATCGCCTCGTTTATGACCATATTTTCTTTGCTTTGATCATCCTCCAGCATCATCGCATAGGCGGATGCAAAGCGAATGGACGCAATGATTGCCCGAAGCGTGGCTTTGGATCCGCGAAACCTGTTTGACAGTGCACGCCATCTGGCGTCGGTATTGATTCGCTCTGGATCGTGGCTCAGCCCTGGCCATAGCTGAGCATATTCTGATGATACAACATAAAAGAAATCATCCTTCCCGATGCATCCAGGCTCAAATGAGATTGACATATCTGTTTCCAAATTAAACCTGTTCATTAGGTCATATGAGAAATTCTGACCCATTTTCTCTCTTCCAAACAATTTCAGAAGATGACGTCCCTTTATCCTGTAGCGTCCGCGTTTGTGTCCCCCGAACTCGGACTCGTAAAGATCTTCTATAGCCATGATGCCAAGTACCCTGTTGTCGGGCACGTTTGTGTCTTCCAGAGCGGTCATTTGCATCTCTCCTTATTGTCTGCTGCGTTGGACCCAACCATAGAACCGTCGGGCGCAGGTGCGATAGGCAGCAAAAAATCAAAACAATTCGATTCCAGCGATTCCATACGCGCCCAAAACATCCATAAAAACAAAGGCTTGCACCTGAATTTCCGGGGTGCTGTCGCATTTTCTGGTCCTGGATCCGCGACCCCATCCTAACCCATTGATAATAGGAAGAAATCGGCGCTGCAAACTGTGCGTGGAATCCGCATTTTGGGCGATTATCGATTTTGTTTGGCTGGTTCGGGTAATGAGGTGCCGATATCGTCCTCTCAACAAACATAGGAGGTAATGATGCCGGATCTCATGAAGGATTATGAAGTTGCAATCACATTGAATGCCTTGCTTTCTCTTATGGAGAAGACACCAAAATCAGTAAAGGCAACCCGGATGGTCAATGCCTGGATTGATGAGTGGGGTGATTTTATTGGGATGAAGCGCCCGCGTCTTTCCAAGACAAGCAAGGTTACGCTGGTGAACACTGGCGTACGAGGCCGCCGTCCTGCCCGGGCTGGCAAAACCAATGGGCTGTCAGGCACGGCACAAGCGGCTGCGCCGTATTTTCTGGATTGCTTTGACCTGATCCCGACAGCCGAGACCGCGCGCCGTGATCTGGCAAACAGTGACGGCCCAGGAAAAGGCTGGGGGCCCTGGATCAGGGCAGTGCAACAGCGCCTGTGTCAGCTGGTTGATACGGGCCTGACCCCCGATGACCTGCCAGTCTGGAAGCGGAATGCGGATCTTCTGATGCGCGCGATTCAAGGGGACCGTCAGGACCAGGCGGTTGTGGAGATCGCTGTTGCTTACAGAATGGTCCCCGCCTTTGAGGCGATTTGGGATGCGGCTCAAGAGCTGAAAACAAGGAGCTCTCTGCTTTCGCCTGACCCGGTTACTTTTGCGGCCATCACATCAATCCCTCGTGCGGACTGGGATCGCTATTTTTCCAGGCCGGGCCGGATGTTTGATATGGGTTGTCTGGAGCTCTGGGAGGATGAAGAATTCGCGTATCGTAACAGGCCGAAGCAGATCATCCCGCCAACCTGGCTTCTAGATATTATGTCTGATGAAGCCTTGGAAAGTGAATCCCAACTGCGCCGTCGCATTCTGGGTGATGCTGAAGGTGCCACGCTGCAGTGGGGGGACTTTGCCCACCTTGGCAGTCAGCGCGATGAAGTGGCGGCACTGATTGCCAATTCCGTGCAGTCGGGTGTGCGGGGTATCAGCGTTCTGATCCATGGCGAGGTGGGGACCGGCAAGACGGAGTTTGTCCGCACCCTGGCCAAACAGCTAGGTCTGACGCTCTATTCCGTCGCCGAGCAGAACGAGGGGAAGGAGCCAACGCGGGAAGATCGGTTGTCCCGGTTACGGGCAATGCTTCACTGGGCGCCGGCTGGGTCCGTTCTGATGATTGACGAGGCTGAGGATCTGTTCGGCTATGGCGCCAACGGCTTCCTGTCCTTCCTGTCGGTTGAGGCGGTTGGCAGCAAGGTGTATATGAACCGTCTGATCGAGCAGGCGGCCCTGCCGATCATCTGGATTGTCAATGATCCAGCCGTGCTTGGGCGGGCGGTGTTGCGCCGCATGAGTGCCCCTGTGATCGAGGTTCGATCGCCGCCGACTGCAACACGGGCACGTATGTGGGCGACGGCCTTGCAACAGAACCAGATCGACCTGCCCCAGCAGCAGATCGACGCTCTGGCCCGGCGCTTCAACGTGCCGGTGGCCTGGCTGTCAAACGTGATGCGCAGCGCTGCGATCTCTGGTGCCGGGCTGCCCAGTATCGAGCGCAATCTGGAAGCCATAACACGGCTGATCGCCCCGGAGCTGGTCAATCAGGATGCCGTCAGCCATCATGGGTTGATTGATCCGCGTATCACCAAGATCAAGCCCGGCGACCATGGGTTCACACTGACCGAGTTGGCTGACAAGATGGTCCAGAGTGATCGGCGTGATTTTTCCCTATGTCTCTATGGGCCGCCAGGAACCGGCAAAAGCGCCTATGCCCGGCATATTGCCGAGCGCATGGGAATGGAGGTCCGACAAAAGCGCGCTTCGGACCTGATCTCAAAATGGGTTGGGGAGTCGGAGCAGCAGATTGCCCACGCCTTCCAGCAGGCCCAACGTGATGGCGTGTTCCTGATTTTCGATGAGGCAGACTCGCTGTTGCGCAATCGTGGTCAGGCCCGTGCCTCTTGGGAGGTCAGCCAGGTGAACGAGATGCTGACCTGGATGGAGCGTCACCCGCTGCCGTTCGTCTGCACAACAAACCTGATTGGCGAGATGGATTCAGCCAGTTTGCGGCGCTTCACCTTCAAGATGGAGTTTGACTATCTGTGCGCTGATTCCGCCCGCCTTGCATTCCAGCTGTTCTTCGGTCTGGAGGCTCCATCCAGCCTTGATGCCCTCCGCCAGCTGACCCCGGGGGACTTCACCACCGTGAAGCGTAAGGCGGATATCCTTGGCATAGCCAACAATCCGGCTCAGCTGGTCGAGTTCCTCCAGCAGGAACAGGCCGCCAAGCCAAACGCCACCAAACCCATCGGCTTCGCCTTCGGCACTTAGCCCACCCACCCACAATCCCCGACCCCGCTGACCAAAGCGCGGGGTTGGGTAATCCCCCCGAAATCCAGCGCTCCGAGAAGTAGAGCTATGCGGCCATGGCCAGCCGCTGTTTTGGGGTGATGCCGCCCAAGGCCATGTTCGGGCGCTCGTGGTTGTAGCGCCACATCCATTGCGTGGCAAACTCGCGGACCTCATCAAGATCGCACCAATGGTACTGCGACAGCCACTCATAGCGCACAGTCCTGTTGAAGCGCTCCACGTAGGCGTTCTGTTGGGGCTTGCCGGGCTGGATGTGCTCGATGTGGATACCGCGGGCACTGGCCCAGTTCAGCAGCGCGGCGCTGATGTACTCCGGCCCGTTGTCGCAGCGAATGACTTGCGGCTTGCCGCGCCAGGCCATGATCTGCTCCAGCGTGCGCATCACACGATGCGAGGGCAGTGAGAGGTCCACTTCGATGCCCAGAGCCTCGCGGTTGAAGTCGTCGATCACGTTGAGCAGCCGGATGCTGCGTCCGTCTTGCAGCTGGTCGTGCATGAAGTCCATCGACCAGACTTCGTTGATGGCCTGCGGCACACTCAGCGGCTCGGGCTTGTCGCGCACCAGCCGCTTGCGCGGCTTGATGCGCAGGTTGAGCTCCAGTTGCCGGTATATCCGGTACACCCGCTTGTGGTTCCAGGCAAAGCCTTTGACGTTGCGCAGGTACAGGAAACACAGCCCGAAGCCCCAGGTGCGGTTATTGTCGGTCAGCCGCAGCAGCCACTGGGCGATCTCCTCGTCTTCGGTGTCGCGCCGGGCCTCGTAGCGGTAGCAGGCCTGGCTGATCCGAAAGGCTTGACAAGCCGCCCGGATCGACAGCCCGCGCTGCTGCACGGCTCGTTGTGCCATCTCGCGCCGGCGAGATGGCTTCACCACTTTTTTGCAAGAGCCTCCGCCACGACCTCGGCCTTGAGCTTTTCCTCGACGTACATCTTGCGCAGCCGCCGGTTCTCCTCCTCCAACTCCTTCATGCGCGCCATGAGCGAGGCGTCCATGCCGCCGTACTTGGCCCGCCACTTGTAGAAGGTCGCCGAGCTGATGCCCAGTTCGCGGCACAGATCGGGCACGCTCAGACCAGCCTCCGCCCGCTTGAGCGCGTCGATGATCTGGCTGTCAGTGAAACGCGATTTCTTCATGGTAGAGATTCTCCTTCGAGACTCTCTACTTCTCAGCGCACTGGTTTTGCGGGGGGATTACC
>CAZNVY010000032.1:0-32213 GCA_964576605.1 uncultured Elstera sp.
TTGTGGAATAATTTAGATAGAGATCCAGAAGTTGGAGGGGATGCATCAGTTTATCACCATTTTTACAACAAAAGATTAGACGCCGTTGTTAAGCTAGGCTACACGCGTCGTCAACTTTCGGCTTGGCGAGCGATCCAAGAACGGGTCGAGGCTTTTCTGAACGCACTTCCTATCACCGCAAATCGGAGACTATATGATGGCTGATCTCACGCAGCAGGATTTTGCCGTCCTCGATGCCTTCGTTGTCGCAAAAGACCGTATCGGTTACTGGACCTATTTAATGGAGAAGGGCGATGCCTACGCCCGCCTCGCCCTCGGGGTTGTTACCAATGAAACCTTGAATGGTTTTGTCGCCAATGAATTCTCTATGGATGCCATCGAGCATGTTGGGATTCTGCCGACGCCGAAACTGCTGCAAGATGTTGGTTTAGACATCATGGAGGCAGATCGCGACGCTCGCGTTAAAGTGTTGGATGAAGGCCGTTCCCTTAATCTATCCGTCAAAGACATTCAGGAATACCATCACACCGTCTTCCTGAAGCATACGTACGATCAAATCGGCGAACGCGGTTGGACGGCGGAACTTCCCCTGCGCCGATACGTCACCGAGGCCCGCCGTACCGGCGACTGGACCGAAGCGGATCGGCAATGGCGACAGTTGTTAGAGAGCGATCCCCGATCACTATTCAACCTGGGGGCCTTGGACCTTGGCTTCGACTCAAACTGGGACGCGGTCACTTCGGCGGGGCTGCTGCCTGTCTCGGACTGGATGGCGCGGATATACGGACAGGATCGGGCCGGTGATCTTCTGAAGGAGCCGATTCCAGAGAATGATCTAGGCGACTATGCGCATTGGGCGTATCAAACATGGAAGTCGGCACTTAAGTATCAATTCTCTGCAGATCAATCTGTCAGCAATCTCTCCCTGACATTAATCGATGGCTATACGTGGGATGAAGAGCGGCAGGCTTGGGTAATGTTCAAGCGGCCCCCACCAAATTTTACTGCTCCCCTGAATGGTTTATCCGACAAAGCGGGGGCCGCATGGAAACTGCCTCAGCCCGAATTTTTAGTCATCGAGGCATCGCCCGAAATGACCGAAACGCTCAATCGCAAGCGCCAGAACCGACAGGATTGGTTTCACCAAAAGCGCCCCAATTTTGGTACTATCCCCGCTCTGGCGACCCTTGCGTTGGTCGAGCCGGTGCCGGGAGTAGCGAAGGGCCCAACGTCCAGCGCTCATTCGGAAGGCGCTTTTTCCAAAAGCTCGCCGTATCCGTTACTTCCCGCGCTTGAGCTTCCTGCCCTCTCAACCGGAGAACAAATGGGGATCAATTTGGCGTTTTCCCCACCACCAACTTTGGTGACGGAAGCGGAGGCGGACGGGCCGCAGCGGATCCGGCGCCCCCCGGGACCTACACCCGTTGCCGCCCCGGCGCCCCTCCGACCTGAAACAGCTTCAAGACTCGCAGGAGGCGCTGTTTCTTGATCTGCGCGTAACGATGATGAACCAGCCTGCCCCGGAAATCGACATCCTCGCGCTCCGCAAGCAGCTTAAGCGCGAAGACTATCTCGACGTGCTGTCGGGCCGGACCATCCATAGCTACCCCTAACTGCTCTCCTATCCCCGGCCAGAACGCCGCCGGGAGCGTTTTTCTGAAAGAGACATAAATGCCCGACATTACGACGCGCTGGGATAATACCCGGTTTCGCGGCGACTGGGCTTTGCTGCCCCCGGCGCTGCTGGCGGACTGTGATCTGTTCACGTCCGTGCTGATTTCCCTGTTCACCCATCGCCGCGCGCTGGATGACGATAGTCTGCCCGATGACCTTGTCGGGCCGGGGGTGCCGGAGCCGGTGCGGCTGTCGGGCGACCGGCGCGGTTGGTGGGCGGATAGCTTCCTGCCGCAACCCATCGGCTCCCGTCTCTGGTTGCTGCACCGGGAGAAGCAGCTTGCTTCCGTGGTCAGCCGGGCAAAGCTCTATGCCGAAGAAGCCCTGGCGTGGCTGGTCGCCGATGGCGTTGCCGAGCGGGTAAGGGTCAATGCCTTCATCCCGCGCGACGAATGGCTGGCGCTGGAGGTGAAGCTCTACCGCCCGAAGAAGCCCGGCTTCGATATTCGCTTTGATTGGGCGTGGCAGGGGATCGAGTTCTGTTTGCCGGACGGCACCTCCGGCAGTGGCACCCCGCCGCCTGCGCCCAAGGTGCGCGTGACCTTCGACCGCACGACGGTCGATTTCTCGCTCACATCCCTTTCCTTTGACCTGACGGGAGCCTGAGATGCCGACGGCAAATAGTTTGGGGCTGATCCGGCCCTCTATCGAGGATCTGATGCGGCAGGCGGAAGCGGAGATCAACGCCCGCCTGCCCGGTGCCGACAGCCGCCTGCGCTGGAACAACCTCTCGGTCATCGCCGCCGTGCTGGCGGGCGGGTTGCACGAGGTCTACGGCTATCTCGATGGGATCGCCGAAGCGGTGCTGCCCGACCGGGCGACCGGCGATGTGCTGGAACGGCACGCGGCGTGGCGCGGCCTTTTACGAAAGCCCGCCACCCCAGCAGCGGGGACAGTGGTGCTAACGGGGATTTCCGGCGCTGTCGTTCCGGCAGGCGCGCGCCTGTTGCGCGGCGACCGGGCGGAATATGCGGTGGAAGCGTCCGCGCTGATCGGGGCGGATGGTACGGGGTCGGTTACGGTCGAAGCCCTGACCTTAGGGGCTGCGGGCAATGCCGCGCCGGGGACGGAAGTGCGTTTCGTCTCGCCGGTTGCTGGAGTGGCGTCTGCCGCCTCGGTCGGGCCTTTGGGCCTTGGCGGCGGGGCGGAGATCGAGAGCGACGAGTCTTTGCGCGCGCGTCTGCGGGCGCGGGTGCAGCGCGCCCCCCATGGCGGTGCGGCGCATGATTATATCGCCTGGGCTTTGGAAGTGCCGGGTGTCACGCGCGCCTGGGTGCGGGTCATTCCGCCCTGTCAGGTGCGGGTGCTGTTCACGATGGACGAGAGTTACCCAGACGGCATTCCGCTGCCCCAAGATGTGGCGAACGTGCAAGCGCATATCGAGACCCGCCGCCCGGTAACAGCGATGGTCATCGTCAAAGCGCCGAACCCGGTGCCGGTGGATTTTATTGTGCAGTCGCTGGTACCGGAACCGAACGCCGCCATCCCCGATGTGCGGGCGACGATCATCGCCGAACTCAAGGATATGATCCTGCGGGATGGTGCCCCCGGCTCGCCGCTGCTGGTTAGCCATGTGCGCGAGGCGATTTCGATTGCAGCGGGCGAATGGGATCATGTGCCCCTCAGCCCGGCGGCGAATGTGCCGATTGGGCCAGAGCAACTGCCGGTCTTCAGCTCGATTACCTGGGTGTAAGCGATGAACACGCTCACCCCCTCCGATTTTTGCCGCTGCCTGCTCAAACGCTGGACCGACCCAACCCCGATTGTGCGCCCGGTCTGTGGCCTGGATCTTGATGCTTATCTGCATCTGCTCCTGCAACTCCTACCGCGCGGCGAAGTCTGGCCGCGTGATCCTGACAGCGTGCAGGTGAAGCTGATGGAAGCCATCGCGGCGATGTTTGCCCTGCCAGCGCCCGCCGAGACCGTGCTGTTCGATAGCACCCAGGAAGAGTTTTCCAACACTCTGCCGACGTTTGATCTCGACCAGGGACGGATGCCCGGTTGGCACCTCGAAGAGCGCGTCTGCCGCCTGCTCGATGAGCTTGACCCGCGCGTACTGGTTGAACTGCTGGATCGCTGGGAAGCCTGGCTGGGCCTGCCCGATCTTTGTATGCCGAAGGTGGCAGGGCTAGACGCCCGCCGCCAACGGATCGTCGCCACGGAAAATGCCGTCGGCGGGTCCAGCGTGCCGTACTTTACCGAACTTGCCGCGCTGCTGGGCTTTGATATTCAGATCGAAGAACCGTTTCCCCTGGGCGCGGGCTGCCTGCGGGGCGGGCATCGCGCCGGGTGCTGCTGCACCTGGATCGTCCACGTCCGCTGCGTCGAGTTGGAAGCGGGCGTCACCCTGCCGGAAGCGCAGGCGATGCTCGAATGCCTGTTCCAGCGCCTCAAGCCCGCCCATACCGCCGTCTTCTTCCGCTACGGCTCTAGCTACTGCCAGAACAGCGACCCCGACCGCTGTTTTTAGGGTTCGCTTGACGGATTGCAGAAACTATCACAATGATAGGTCCGTGATCCAAGTATCCCAAACCGAGGTTATTCCCTTGAAGCTCCGCCCGTCCGATTGCCAGGAGGTGATTCGGCGCTTGGCAAGAGATTCGGGAAAGGTATTTTTCTCCGGTCATGCTGAAGATCGGATGGTTGAACGTGGAATTGATGCCCCAGAGGTCCTGGCGGTCTTAAGAGGGGGAACGATCCGGGGTGAGGTGAGTTCAGGAAAAACGGCAGGAGAGTGGAAATGCAAGATCGTCGGAACGAAGAAAGGCAGTCGGGAAATCGGCGTCGTCACTCTCGTTCGGCGTCAGGAAAAACTGTTCGTCGTGACGGTGGAATGGGAGGACCTGTGACCTATCCGCCTTTCCATTTGACGCAGGAGACGGTGACAGAAGCGCCATATCTTTATCGAACCTGCGGGCTTGAGGGAATTTATCTTCTTAATGGGTTTCATGTCGAAACCTACGAGGACGAGACCTATGTCGCGGTTGAGGATGTTGAGGGGTTGCACCGGGAGATCGGTCATTATCTCATTTTCAATCGCAAGGCTTTGACCCCGCAAGAAATCCGTTTCTTGCGAAAGACGCTGGGGTTTACGCAAACCGAACTTGCTGCGAGCCTGGGGATGACGGGGCAGTCGGTCGCGCGCTGGGAAAAAGGTGAGGTCGAGATTCCGGCGACGGCGGAAAAATTACTGCGGGTTTTGTTTCTGGTTGTGTCCCGCGCCGAGGATGAAGTGGGTGAGGTCGTTCGGGCTTTCCTCATGTCCCAAGGCCAGGATTTGGACCGGCTCGATGAGGAACGACGCGCCCCCGCGCAATTCACCTTACTGGACAAATGGTCGGAAGCGGCCTGCGCCTAATTCAACATCGATAGGGTTTTCCCGTTCCGCGCCTTGAAGAAGGCGCGGTTTTTTATTGCGCGTCGTAACGGCGCGCCTCCCAACATTTAGGAGTTTTCCGCATGGATCGCTTGCGCGATGCCGACACGACGCTGGTCGTGCCGAACCCCTTTGATATTCCGCCGCCCGGCTCGATCCACGATAAGCCGGGCTTTTTTGTCGATTGCGACCTTGAAGCCGGGTTCCTCGGCACGCCCTTCCGCGCCTATTGGGCCAACATGATTACCGAGTGTATCCGCAACGCCATCCTGAAGGCGGGGCTGGTGCCGGAATATACCGATTGGACGCAGTTGGGCCTGGCGATTGAGAAGATCGCGATCACCGTCGTGAAGAACCTCATTCCGCAGCCAACGCTCCAGAGCGGCGGCAATGTCACCGGTGAAATCCGCGTGCTGGATGGCATCTTCACCCTGAATGCCCCGGAGGCACCGGAAATCCCCGACGTGCTGGTGCAAGAGGGCGGCAATGTCACCGGCACGATTTCGATTGCCGACGGCACGTTTACCCTGACGGCCGACGATACGGGCGGCGGCGGCGGTGAAGGTCCGGCGATCCCCGATAAGATCGTGGCGATTGGCAGCGGCACCAGCATTCGCCCGGCCCAGGATGGCGCTAAATCCGCCGGGTGGGATAATGGCGAGTTTGGCGTTTCCGGGGTCATTAGTTGCGGCAATGGCTATATCCGGTCCTCGGTGTACGACGGGCAGCCGCTGGGCAATGCGGGGAATGGTTTATTCCTCGCGACCCTTAGCGGCGATGGCGATGCCGGGGCTTATTTTTTCAAAGGGGCCACGAATTCCACGCCCGCGAATGTCGGCGGGGTGCGCAAGTTCGCGGTGGATACTCTGGGCGCGATCTTCGCCAGCACGGCCAGCATCGGGGCTGCCGACTATGCCGAATGGTTCGAGACCGTTGATGGCCAGCCCCTGGCCCCCGGCCTTTCGGTGGTTTTGGTGGCGGGGAAGGTGCGGCCCGCAACCGAGGCCGATTGCCCCGGCGATATTATCGGCGTTACGCGCCCCGGCGATACTCGGTTGGCGCTGATCGGCAATGCCGCCGAAGCCCATTGGGCCGGATTATATCTGACCGATGCTTTCGGCGCGCCGATCTGGACCGAGGCTGTGGGGGCGGACGGCACCGTCTCCCGGACGCAGGCCCTGAACCCCGCCTATGACCCCGACCGCCCCTATCTCCCCCGCTCGCAGCGCCCGGACTGGGTGCTGGTTGGCCTGCTGGGGCAAGTGCCGGTCCAATCCGGCCAGCCGCTCGGTGACCGTTGGCGCGTGATGCGTCGGGCCTCCGCTGCGGTCGATCTTGTTTACATCCGCTAAGGAACCCCCATGCACACGCAATTACTCTACCCTGGTGCCGTCGCCGACGATGGCACCGGCACCGTGCTGCGCGACGCGGCCTTTATCCTCAACAATATGATCCTGCGCTTGGCTGGCTCGGCCTGGCGTCAGCCGGTGCTGGCGGTGCTAGACGCGCCGCCGGTCGCTCCGTCCCATCAGCAGCGCTGGTTGATCGGGGCAAGCCCGACCGGGGCTTTTGCCGGAAAAACGGATCAGATTGCCGAATGGGTCGGCACGCCCTCTGGTGCGGCCCCCGTCAATACCTGGAGCTTCGAGCCGCCGACCGAGGGCGCGCTTGTCATCGACATCGCCGCCGCCAAACTGCTGCGCTGGAGTGGGTCGGCCTGGGTGGAGGCGGTTGGCGCGGGTTCTGTCGATTGGGGGACGGTGACCGGCAAGCCGGATTTTTTTCCGCCGGCCGCCCATAGCCATGCTTTTGGCGAGCTGACGGCGGTTCCAGCCCTGCTGCTGGCGCTGGCGGGCCTCGGCGGCGATGGGCTGGTGCAGAAGGCGGGCGACAGCTTCGCGACGCTGGCGACAACGGCCTTCGGTCTCGCGCTGCTGGGTGGGGCCGATGCCCCGGCGGTTCGGGCATTACTGGGGTTGGGGGCGGCGGCGCTGCTGCCGACCAGCGGCGTCGGCGGTGTTGTCACGCGCGGAGCGGATAATAAAATCGCCCCCGGCGATCTGCCCGCCATCGCCTTAAACGATACCTTTGAAGCGGGCAGCGACGCCGCGATGCTGGGTCTGGCCGCGCAGAAGGGCGATGCGTGCGTGCGGACCGACCTTAGTAAAACCTTCCTTCTGGCCGCCGACCCGGCCTCGGTTCTCACGAACTGGAAGGAGGTGTTGGCCCCGGTCGGTGGTGGGCTTACGTCGGTCTTCGGGGCGACCGGCCCGGCGGTGACGATCCCCGGCCTGACCGGCCTAGCGGGGGCCATCGATCCCGCCGATGAGGTGGCGGTCTATGACGCCTCGGCAGGTGCCCATCGCCGGGCCAGCCTCGCAACCCTGCTGGCGGGAACGACAGGGCTGACCAGCGCGGCCCCTGCCGACATCGGCCCGCTGGCAGCGGCCGGCACCGCCACGACGGCGGCGCGGGCGGATCACGTGCATCGGCTCCCCGCAACCGGCGTTGCCGCTGGGACCTATACCAATCCGACCTTGACCATCGACGGCGTGGGGCGCGTGACCTCGGCAAGCAATGGCAGCCTCAGCAACGCCGCCGTGATCCAGCCCTATTACGGCGGAACGATCACCAGCAATGTTTTGCCGATTGATGCGATGGCGATCTCGGTATCGCGGTTCTATCGGTTCCTCCTCGATACCAATCCGGGCCAGGACAATATCACGATCCGCCTACCGTCGCTGCCGGCGTCCGGGCCGTCGGGCGGCTGGGTCGAACTGATCGTCTGTATCGTTCAGCCCCAGGCTTACAAGGGCACGAAAACCGTCACTCTCCAAGGGCCGGGCGGTACGGCGATCGCTTGGGAAAATAGTTTCGTGCCGCCACTCAATTTGGCCCCGAATGCCGAGACCTATTACGTCTTCCGGGGCGGGGCCTTGGACGCCCAATGGCGCGGCCGCGCCATGGATGCCCCCGGCGCGGGAACGACGTTCTTCAACGGCATCCTGTCGGGTGGTTCCATCCTGAATGCCCGATTGGTCGGAGTGCGGGAGGAAAAGCAGGCCCGCATTGATGTCAGTACCAGCGCAACGCTGCCCGCGATCACAAACCATAATACCTATCACTACCGGCTGACCGGCAATGTGACGCTGACCCTGCCGTCGAGGCTCAATAACGCGAACTGCATCATCGGCCTGACCTTGATCCTCGATCAGGACGCCACCGGCGGGCGGACGCTGACCCTCAATGCGCCGTCTGGCGAAACGATCAAATGGCACGGCGGGGCGATGGGCAGCATTGCAACCGGCCCGAATACCCGCACCCGGATCGCCCTATCGGCGGCCCAAGGGGAAACCCGCTGGGATGCCGCCATCGTCTACAAGGAGGCGTAAGATGCTTCTGGCAACTCGATCCTGGCTACCGGTGGCCAGCGCCCCGCCCGCGTGGGTAACGGTATCGCCTTTGCCTGATGGTGAGTGGGAGGCGAATTATTCAGCGACCCTGCTCGCTACCTCCGACGCGCCGCCGATTGGCTATAGCCTACCCTCTGGCAGCTTACCGCCCGGTTTAGCGCTGGTTAGCGACACGATCTCCGGCATCCCGTCGCCCGCGCCAACGGCCCCAATTTGGGTCACAGCCAGCGGCGGGCTTGGAGCAACGGCGCAGGGTGCAACGTTCTCTGCCTATATCGCGGCGACGGGTGCCTATACCTACGCGGTTCGCTCTGGATTATTGCCGTGGGGGGTGACGCTCGATACGGCCTCTGGCCTGTTGTCGGGCGATCTGTCGGTTATCGGCGGCCCTTTGGATGATCCCGGCCCCCCGCCTGTTTGGAGCACCCCGGCGGGCAGTCTTGGCACCGTTCGGGAAGCGCCGAACGCATCCTTCTTCCCTGTCAGCTTTAGTTTATCGGCCTCCGGGGCCGCCGTTTATACCCTTGCTGGCGGCCTACTGCCCTGGGGGTTAACGCTCGACCGGGGCACCGGGGCGATTACTGGACACGCTTGGAATATCGGCGGCGGCACTTGGGAGCCGGACACAACGATCACTTGGTTGGCCCCGGTATCCACCAACCTTGGCAGTTTTGCCCAGGGCGCGTCGGTCGGCACAATCTCGCAGACGGTTAGTGCGGCCGGGGTTTTCAGCGTCACGGCGGGAACCTTGCCGTGGGGGCTGACCATGGTGCGCGGCACCGGGGCAATCAGCGGCACGATCAGCCCGGAAAATCCACCTGGTCTCTATGGGTTCACCGTTTCGTGTCAAACGCTGACAGGCGAGGCGTTCGGCCAGCGGGCCTATTCAATTACGATTACCTAGGGAGGCAGACGTGCCCGAAACCTACAATTTCACCGTCCGCGCGACCGATGCGCTTGGCGCTTACGCCGACCGGGCCTTTTCGATTACAGTCAGCAATACCCAGGTGGATCGGCTGCTGGCCGTAGGACAAAGCGGCGCGGCCCGCGCCTTGAACGGCAATAACCCATGGGTTCTCATCCCCGGTGTGAAGGGCGATAGTGCCGCCTATGGCGACCGCTGGCTGATCTGGGATCAGGTGGCGGGTGTTATGTGGCGATCCGCCGATGCGATTAATTGGACGCCGATCACGCCGACGCTGCCGGGTGGGTACACGTCGCTTGGCTTTTTGCGCTGGCGGGCCGGGGCTTGGTGGGCGGTCGGCGGTACGGGTAGCGCGCTCGCCGTTCTGACCAGCACGAATGGCGGCGCTACATGGGCCGTGGCCGGGGCAACTATCGCAGCAGCAGCAGCTTATTCATTCGAGCGGTCGGAGGCGGGGGCATCGATCATCGCGACAAACACTGAATGGCATTTCCGCCCCGATAATTCTTCCGCCTGGAGTGTCGTTAAAACCTTTGCTGCGACCAGCTACCGTTTTCAAATCGCCCACCTGAACGGCATCTGGTTCGGGCCGAATGATACGCTGCCAAATGGCCTGCTGGCACGGTCTACCGATGGGCAAGGCTGGTTTGCGCAGAGCAATCCCACCGTTCTAACCGGCGGCGGCTTTTATCGCGGCACCGCCTGGGGCAATGGCTATGCTTTGGCCTGTGCCTACTTTGAGACGATAGCGGGCTTTACCACCGATGCCGGGCTAACGGTTCAGGCCGGGGCGACGCTTCCGGCTCCCACGCTCCTTTACGATACCGAATGCCCCATCGTCTGCGTCCAGGGGCGGTTCGTGATGCTGGGGGATGCCGGGCGCACCTTTGCTGCGAATACTCCGGCGGGGCCGTGGGCTGCCAGCAATTTGCCTTTCGGCCTCACGCCTTCGACGCTGGCGGTGCGGCCATGATCGAGCCAGAGATTCATGCCGCCCTCGCCGAAATTCAGGCGGGCGCGCGCGAGGGCCGGGCCTGGCGGGAGCGGGCGGACGCCCGGCTCGATCAGACGGCGGAAAGCTTAAATCTTCTCTCCCATAGCCTTGCCGAACTTAGCACGGAAATGAAGCTTCACCTGCATTACGGGCAAGACCGGATCGGGCGGTTGGAGGAGCGGGTTAATGCGCTTGACCCTTTATCGACGGCGACCCCGAAAACTGCGGTTGCCGTTGGGGGCGGCGGGTTCTTCGGCTGGCTTGCAGGCGGTGGTTGGGAACAGATAACGCATTTTCTGAAAAGGATATTGCCATGACCGAAGCGCGTCTACCGCGGGGGATCCGCAATCATAATCCCGGCAATATTCGCCGCACTAAAACGCTGTGGCGTGGCATGAGTGCCGATCAATCGGCGGACCCGGCTTTCGTTATCTTCCAGGGGCCATTGTGGGGATTGCGCGCTCTGGGGCGGCTGTTGCGAACTTACTACGATATTTATCATTGCCGCAGTGTCGCGGCGATGATTGAGCGCTACGCCCCCCCGACTGAAAATAATACAGCGGCCTATATCGCTGCCGTGGCGGCATATCTACAGGTTGCGCCTGACCAGCCGTTGCCGCGCGATCTCTCGACCTGGGTCGGACTGATGCAGGCGATCGTTCGGCACGAGAATGGCGTGGGCGATCATTACACGCCCGCGCTGTACCAGTCCGCCGCCGCTCTGGCGTTGGACTAACTATCCTTTACGGAGACCATTATGCAGTATCTTCTCGCCCGCTTGCAGGAGCGGAGCACTTGGCTTGGAATGATCGCCCTGGCGACTGGTTTCGGGGTCAGCATCACACCAGATCTGGCCAATGCCGTCATTACCATCGGTAGCACGATTGCCGGGGTGGTCGCCGCCCTAACCCCGGACCGTACCGACTAACCCCGGCTGATTGGCACGGCCTTGATCGCGAGATGGAAAAGCGGAGGACCGAGGGCTTGGCTTTTGTGCCAATCGGCCCCATTTTGAAACTCTCCTTATTCTCGCGTGAAAGGATAGGTCATGCGATCCCTTGCCGTTGTTCTGTTGGCGGGCGGATTGGCTTTTCCCGCGCAAGCCAGTTCGCCCGAACCAGAGGGGGCAGAGCTTGATTACCGCGTCTATGTTGGCGGTATCGCCGCTGCCCGCTATAGTGTGCGCTATACGGCGACCGACCATCGAACCGAAATTGCCTTGACGGGGCAGACCGAAGGGGTGACCGATTGGTTTGCCGGTTGGCGCGTAACGCAATTCGCTCAGGCTGAAACCAATCCGCTGGCCCCGCATCTGCCGCCCCGGATCGAGTATCGAACCAGCAGCCTGTTCCGCAGCGACCCGCGCGAGGTGCGTCTTGCCTTATTTCCTGATCGTCCTGGCGAGTGGTGGGCCAGCCCGGAAAAGACCCCAGAGCCGCGCACGCCCATCGAGCCGGCGCAAACCCAGGGCGTTCTGGACCCGCTAACCGCCAGCTTTCTGGGGTTGAGCCGCTTGGGAAGCGGGGCGACCTGTCCCGATGTTTTGCCGATTTTTGATGGGCGGCGACGGTTCGATGCGGTGTTCGAGCCTGCGCGGTCCGAGGTGCTGGCCGCCTCATCCTACGGGCTTTACGCCGGGCCGACGCTGACCTGCCGCTTTACCCTGAAGCGCCTGGGTGGCTATCTGATCCGTGAAAGCGATTGGAACCGTCCAGAGGATCGCGATAAGCCGATTGCCGTGCATCTAGCCTCGGTCCTGCCGGGGCATCCGCGGGTGCCCGTGCGTATTGAAAGCGATTTAACCCTCGGCAGCGTCGTTGTGCATTTGGTCGCGGCCCGTCCGGCAAGAGGGGTAACGCGCATGGCAGCCTTGCCGCCACAATAGGATTGTCTCTCTGGTTTCTCCTCTTTGTCCGGGATGATATGAACGGTGCTTAACGCCGCTCACTATGCCTGAAGGGGAGAGAGAATGAACCTGACCGATACCGCCCTGTTTCGTCAGCAAGCCTATATCAATGGTCAATGGGTTGGGGCCGATGCGGGCGGCACGATCTCTGTCGATAATCCGGCGACGGGGGCCGCGATTGGGACGGTGCCGAATATGGGCGCGGCCGAAACCCGCCGAGCGATCGAGGCGGCGGGCACGGCCTTTCCGCTCTGGGCTGCGAAGACGGCGAAGGAACGGTCGATCATCCTCACCCGCTGGGCCGAGCTGATTGTTGAGAATGTCAATGATCTCGCCGTGCTGATGACCAGCGAGCAGGGCAAGCCATTGGCGGAAGCGCGCGGCGAAATCCTATCGGGGGCCGCCTATATCCAATGGTTTGCCGAAGAAGGCCGCCGGGTTTATGGCGATGTCATCCCGCAGCCGCGCGGCGGTCAGCGCTTGCTGGTCGTGAAGCAGCCGGTCGGCGTGTGCGGGGCGATTACGCCTTGGAATTTCCCATCGTCAATGATCGCGCGCAAAGCCGGGGCGGCGCTGGCGGTCGGCTGTACGCTGGTGATTAAACCGTCGGACCTGACGCCGTTTTCGGCACTGGCTTTGGCGGAGCTTGCCGAACGCGCTGGGCTGCCCGCGGGGGTTCTGAACATCGTCATCGGCGATGCGGCCCCGATTGGGGACGAACTATGCTTTAACCCGACTGTGAAGAAGATCACGTTCACTGGCTCTACCGCTGTTGGTAAACTGCTGCTGGGCAAGGCCGCGCAGACGGTCAAGAAGGTTAGCATGGAGCTGGGCGGCAATGCCCCATTCATCGTGTTCGATGACGCCGATCTGGATGCAGCCGTGGCGGGGGCGCTGCTGTCGAAATATCGCAATGCCGGGCAAACCTGTGTCTGCGCCAATCGGGTTTTCGTGCAAGACGGCGTTTATGACGCTTTCGCCGAAAAATTCACGGCGGCGGTGCAAACCTTGACGGTTGGTAATGGTCTGGAGGCAGGGGTCACCACGGGGCCGTTGATCGATGACCGGGCCGTCGCCAAAGTAGAGCGGATGATCGCGGATGCGACGGATAAGGGGGCACGCGTGCTGACCGGCGGCACCAAGCATACGCTGGGCGGGCGCTTCTATACCCCGACCGTGCTCGCCGATGTGACCGGCGAAATGTTGGTCGTGCGGGACGAAATCTTTGGTCCGGTCGCGCCGCTGGTTCGCTTTAAGGACGAGGCCGATGTCATCCGGCTGGCCAATGACACCGAATACGGCCTCGCCGCCTATTTCTATGCCCGCGACCTGGGCCGCGTCTGGCGGGTGGCCGAGGCGCTGGAATATGGCATGGTCGCCGTCAATGAAGGGGCGATTGCGACGGAAGTCGCGCCCTTCGGTGGCGTCAAACAGTCCGGCATGGGACGCGAAGGGTCGAAGTATGGTGTCGATGACTATGTGCAGATCAAGTTCATGACCTTCGGCGGGATTGGAGCCTAAGCATGGCCTATGATTTCGACCTTCTTACCATTGGGGCTGGGTCAGGGGGCGTGGCGGGGAGCCGCCGCGCCGCTGCCTATGGCCCGCGCGTTGGCATTATCGAAGAAGCCCGCATTGGCGGTACCTGCGTTCTACGCGGCTGCGTGCCGAAAAAGCTGCTGATCTATGGTGTCGATATCGCCGACACGCTGGCCGACGCCGCCGGTTTTGGCTGGAGCATTGACGGCGCTAGCCTGGACTGGCGCAAGCTGATCGCGGCCAAAGATGCGGAACTGGATCGTCTCCACGGTATCTATGTTTCGATGCTCGACAAAGCTGGGGTCGCGCGGATCGAGGGGCGCGGCGTGCTGGTCGATCCGCATACCGTGCAGGTCGGCGACCGGCGCGTAACGGCAGAGCGCATTCTGATTGCCACCGGTGGCTGGCCGACTGTGCCGGATATTCCGGGTAGGGAATTGATGATCACCTCGAACGAGGCGCTTGATCTGAAAAACCTGCCGGAACGCATCGTCATTTACGGGGCGGGCTATATTGCGGTGGAGTTTGCCGGAATTTTCCGGGCGGCGGGCTGCGCGGTCGATCTGGTTTTCCGGGGCGATCAGGTTTTGCGCGGCTTTGATGGCGAAGTGCGGGTGCATCTCACCGACGCGCTGGCCGCGCGCGGGATTAACCTCTTGCCGGGCCGGACGATCGCCAGCGTGGCGGAAGAGGGCGCAGCGCGGCGTGTCACCCTGTCCGACGGATCGGTGATCCTGGCGGGGCAGGTCATGGCGGCAACGGGTCGCGCGCCGAATACCAAAAGCCTGGGGTTAGAGGCTGTTGGGGTGCAGACCGGGGCGCAGGGCGAGATTATCGTTGATAATTGGTCGCGCACCTCGGTGCCCTCGATCTATGCCGTTGGCGATGTGACCAACCGCTTCAATCTAACGCCGGTCGCGATTGCCGAAGCGCGGGCGGTGGCCGAAACGCTCTATAATCAAAATTCGATGAGCGTCTTCGAGAATATTGTCCCGACGGCGGTCTTCTCGCGCCCGGAAGTCGGCACGGTCGGCCTGTCGGAAGAGGCGGCCCTGGCGGCGGGCCATACGCTCGATATCTACACAACCCGCTTCCGCCCAATGAAGAATACCATCTCTGGCCGGGCGGAGCGGACGTTTATGAAACTGGTGGTCGATCAGCCGTCTCAACGCGTCTTAGGGGCGCATATGGTCGGGCCGGATGCGGCGGAAATCGTCCAAGGTCTCGCCGTCGCCCTGACCTGCGGCGCGACCAAGCAGCAGTTCGACCGCACGATCGGCCTGCATCCCAGTGCGGCGGAAGAGTTTGTGACGCTGCGGGACAAGCGGACTTAACAGCGGCAGCCGGGGCTTCGGCCCCGGCTATATCCGTTTGAGTAAGGCCCGACCGATAGGCTTGATCGGCTCGCTGCGTAAGACCAGCGACGTCGTAACCGCACCGAAACGGGCGATGGTATCGACGATGGCTTCCAGTTCTGCCGGGGTTGGCACCAGCACTTTCAGAATGAAGCAATCCTCGCCGGTTAAGCGCAGGACTTCGATCACCTGTGGCATTTCGGCGAACAAGGCCAGGCTGGCCCGGATATGCTCATGGGTCGTCCGTAGCCGGATCACCGCCACCATGCCGAGGCCCAAGGCGGCGGCATCGATCCGCGCGCCATAGCCGGTAATGATCCCGCGCTCTTCCAGCCGTTTCACCCGTTCGGAGGTGGCGGGCTGCGACAGGCCGATCCGCCGCCCAAGTTCCGACATGCCGATTCGGCCGTTTTCCTGAAGCGCCTCCAAAATAGCGATATCCACGGGGTCAAGGAGGCTCTTCAAGCCGCTCATCGGGATGCTCCACCTTGAATTCATCGGAAAGGGCGTTTCTTTTCCGATGATCCCCCATTCAGCCGCGCTCGGAAACCCGTCATTTTTCTTCTATCGAACGATGCAGGAGACGATGATGACGGAAATCATTCTGGTACCGGGGATCAATGGATCAGGCCCGGCGCATTGGCAAAGCCTATGGGCAGCAGAGGATGCGACCATGCGTCCGTTCCAGCCGCGCGACTGGGATCACCCGGAGTTGGATGATTGGTTGGGGGCGCTCGACGCGGCCGTTGCAGCGTCGAGCGCTCCTCCGGTCCTGGTCGCCCACAGCCTGGGGTGTCTGCTGGTTGCCTTTTGGCAGGCGCGCTCGGCGCATCCCGTGGCCGGGGCTTTTCTCGTGGCAGTGCCCGATCCGGCAGGCCCAAAGTTTCCAGCAGAAGCGGTGAGCTTTCGAGAGCCGCCGACCGATGCGTTCCGCTGCCCCGCCGTGATCGTCGCGAGTTCCGACGATCCCTATGGAACGCGCGCCTACGCGCAGGAGCGTGCGGCACATTGGGGGTGCGGCTTTCTCGACATTGGGGCCAAGGGCCATCTCAACGCCAAAAGTGGGCTGGGGGCTTGGCCAGAAGGACGGTCATTGCTGACGGCATTTGTCGCCGGACTAAAGCCTTAAGGTGGGGCGAGCGCGCCCCACCCATTCTCAGGCGATTACGCGGCCTTCCGTTTCACGCTGCGGGGCTTTGCCGAGCGTGCTTTCAGGGTCCGCGCGGCGAAAGGGAGGACAGGACCCTCCACCCCGGCGAGGGCCTGGGGGGCAAGCCCCCGAACATACAGCCGGTCGGTTTTCTCGCCCGGCATGGTAATCCCTTTCGGTCCCGCTGCCTCGAAGCCAAACTTACCGTAGAAATCAGCAAGATCGCTGACCAGCACGATCACCTGATGCCCATGGGCGGCACAGGCGGCCAGGGTCACATCCATCAGGTCGGCCCCCAGGCCGAGACCGCGATAGGTTTCATCGACGGCCAGCGGGCCAAGCAGTAGCGCGGGCGTGGCGTTCGGGCCAATTTCCACCGGCCAATACCGCAAGGTGCCGATGACGGTTTCACCATCCTTGGCGACAAAGCAGAGCGGCGCGACCGGCGCGACCCGATCCCGAAAGCGGTAGGAAGTCTTCTGGCAGCGGGTTTGCCCGAAAACCTTATCGAGCAGCTGTTCGATTGCGGCCGCATCCTGCGGCTGTTCCTGGGTGAAAGTCACCATATCCGTTGTCCTGAACCCCAAGAGAGAGCGTGCATCACAAAGTCTTGGCCCTATCGGTCGGGGCCAAGCACCAGTCCGGCAGGGGCCGGGGCACGTCTAGGGCAACAGGGTCCCCACCGAAGCGGCAGGGCAGGAGGGGCTGAGTTTCCTCAGGCTGCCCGCATCCCGCTGCACGTCACGACGCACCACCGGTTGGCCGAACCGGCCATCCTGTCGTCGTCGTTGCTGCGGGAGAAACTGGGGCACCGAGAAATCCTCTGATTAAGTAGATCAGTTCAATATCATATTCTGAGCCGCCGTCAATAGGCAGAATTTTATCCCGCGCCTTGCCGAAACTGCATCAGTCGCAGGGCAGCGCCCCATAGGCTGACAGCATCGCTTACAGAAAGGCCGCCGATATCGGCGTGGCTCAGATCGTCCAGCAGAACCAAATGGCCCTGTCCTGGGGGCAGGGCTTCTAACAGGCTTTCGCTTTCGGTGTAAGGGATCACCGTATCATGGCGGCTATGCACCAGGGTCACGGATGCTGCTAGCCCGGAGAGATCGAGGTCGGTCAGACTGAGGGCGGCGATTGCCTGCTGCAGGGGCGCGGGCAGCGCGGCGATCAGTTCGCCGACAGCGTCTGGGTCCGCGTTCCGGATCAGGGCGAAGACGGCGGTGCCGGCGGGACCGAGGCCGCGGGCCAGATCCTCTAGCGGGGCGCTAGGATCATTCAGGCGGCGTTGGGCCATGATCCCTAATAGGCCGCGATCCTGGGCATCCTCAATCCGCTCTAGATTAGCGTCCAGGAAAACCCAAATTCCCCGCCCGTTGGGCGTTTGAAACCGCCATTCGGTCTCCATGGGGGCGCGATAGGCCCCGGTGGTGAAAAAGCGGATTACGGCTTCGGCGTCATAAAAACCGCCTAGGGCGAAAATTCCTTGCACATCGCCGCTGATATCCGGCTCTAGCGCCGCGCGGATCGACGGGACGAGGCTGTAGGAGACCGCCCCGATCCCCACCTGCCGTGCCGCAGGATCAATCCGGTCGGTGGCAACCCGCACGGCATCGGCAATCGCGCGGGCATGATCGGGAAGCACCTGAAGCCGCTCCATCCCCGGTAGTTCCGGCACGATAACGCGAAAGCCGGTTTCGGCCAGTAGCCGGGCCATCAGCATCAGCCGCGCATCATCGCGCCCGGCCTTAGAGGCCCCCGGCACCAAGATCAGGCTGGCGCGTTCCCACCCATCCTGGCGCAGCCAAATATCGCCTTGGCGGGTGCGGCCCTCGACGGTCCATTCCGTGCGCCGGTGGTCGACAGCGGGGGCCACCGGCAGCGGTTCTGGCCCCATCAGCAATGAGGTAATCAGCCAAACAGCCGCGCCGCTGCCCGCCGGGGCA
Source organism: uncultured Elstera sp. (assembly GCA_964576605.1). GTDB lineage: Bacteria > Pseudomonadota > Alphaproteobacteria > Elsterales > Elsteraceae > Elstera. The sequence continues at coordinate 18,279 of CAZNVY010000032.1, forward strand.
ACCGCCCAGCTAAGGCCGATCGCCCCAGCGATCCCTGCCAGGACGAGCGCAACGCGCCGAAGCCAGATCATTTCCGCAGTAGGAATTCGCGACCGAGCTTCACGCGCGGCTCGCCATCATAGGCGATAATATCGGCGGTGGCGTAGGTTTCGCCCCAATTATCCGGCAGGTAAGAGCCGGTGCCGATCACATCAATCGGTGCCCCCGCAACCGCCATAACTTTGCATTTTGCCGGGCCGAAGCCGCTGGAGGCGATGATTTTCACGGCGGGAAACCCCGCCTGATCCAACGCCTGCCGGAAATGGAAAATCGCGGCGGCCGTGACGCCGGGGCCGACCAGATGGCGCAATTCAGCTTCCGTTCGATAGCCGCGAATCGACTGCGGCGCATGGGCCTCCAGAACGGCATAGGCAAGCGACGTATCCAGCCCCTCGATAAAGCGGCTGCCGTGGGTATCGAGGCGGAAGCTGATCCGCCCCGCCGCCGCCAAGTCGGGGAACCGACGGCAGACCGCCAGCGCATCGGTCACTTCCTGACCGAAATAATCGACCAGCACGATCAGGTCATTCTGTGGATAGGTCGCATGATACATTTCGGCGGCCCGGACGGTTGATCCGGCGTAGCCGATCAGCGCGTGCGGCATGGTGCCAAGGCCCACTTCCCGTCCGAAGTGATGGGCGGTTGCCGTGGTGGCATTGCCGATAAACCCGACCGCGCCGACCGAGCGTTTTGCCGCATCGGACCCGACATGGGCGGCATAGGCCATCATATCGGCCATTTCTTGGCCCGCGCAGTGCCGGGCTTCCATGGCGAGAAACGCCACATTCGGCAAATCAACGCACATGGTAAAGGCATTATACGCCGCCACGCAAGCCGGCCCCAGCCGTTGCAGCAGGATCGTTTCAAGATCGACCAGATGCACGAAGGAGCCGGTGACGTAGAACAAAGGCTCCCCCGCGCCCACCCAATCGCCTTCGGAATGCTTGGTTTCGATGGTAAAGCGCGTGCCGCGCTGATCCGCCATCGCCGTCAGCCAATCTAGGGCCAATTTTGCCGCAAATAGCACCGGGCGGCGCATGAAGACCGCATAGGTGACGGTTGCGTCGCCATTTCTGCGGACGATTTCCTTCGTCCGCAGAAAATAGGCATCGGTCCGCTGGGCGACTTGATCGTCGGGAAGGGCCGCACCCGGAACAATTGCCTCGGTCCGGGTGATTAAAGCCCTGTCGCGAACGTCCATGATCCTCCTGACCGGCAGGCCGCAGGAGCGGCGCTACCGACTAGCTTGCTGCCGCAAGCCTTACAGCTTCCCGTTCGGCTTTCAAGGACTCAGCGATCAGGAACGCCAATTCAATGGCCTGTTCGCCGTTCAAGCGTGGGTCGCAATGGGTATGATAGCGATCGCCCAGCGTATCGTCCGAGATCGCTTGGGCACCGCCGATACACTCCGTCACGTTCCGGCCGGTCATTTCAAAATGCACGCCGCCCGCATAGGTGCCTTCGGCGCGGTGAATGTCGAAGAACGACCGGATTTCTGACAGGATATTGTCGAAGGCGCGGGTTTTATACCCGCTGGCCGATTTGACCGTATTGCCGTGCATTGGGTCCGACGACCAGACGACGCGGCGGCCTTCGCGCTCTACCCGGCGGACGAGCTGCGGCAGGTGTTTGCCGATCTTATCCGCGCCCATGCGGGCGATCAGGGTCAGGCGGCCCGGCTCGTTCGACGGGTTCAGCCGGTCGATCAAGCGGATCATATCGTCCGAGTCCATCGACGGACCGACCTTCATGCCGATCGGGTTCTTAATCCCGCGCATGAATTCGACGTGCGCCCCGTCGAGCTGGCGGGTGCGGTCGCCGATCCACAGCATATGGGCAGACGTATCGTACCAATCGCCGCTGATGCTGTCCGTCCGGGTCATCGCCTGCTCGAAGCCCAGCAGCAGCGCTTCATGGCTGGTGAAGACATCGGTTTCGCGGATCTGCGGCGAGGTTTCGGACGTCAGGCCGCAGGCTTCCATGAACGCGAGGCATTCGCCGATCCGGTCGGCGAGCGCCTGATACTTTTCCCCGGCCGGGGAGCGCGAAACAAAACCGAGCGTCCAGCCGTGCACCCGGTGCAGGTCGGCATAGCCGCCTTGGGCGAAGGCGCGGATCAGGTTCAGCGTTGCGGCGGACTGGCTATAGGCCTGCAACTGCCGCTTCGGATCAGGGATGCGCGCGTCTTCGGTGAACTCGATGCCGTTCACCACGTCGCCGCGATAGGACGGCAACGTCACGCCGTCGCGGGTTTCAGTATCTTCCGACCGCGGTTTGGCGAACTGCCCGGCCAAGCGCCCGACCTTCACAACCGGCATCGCCGAACCGAAGGTCAGGATGACCGCCATTTGCAGCAGTACACGGAAGGTATCGCGGATATTATCCGGGTGGAATTCGGCAAAACTTTCGGCGCAATCGCCGCCCTGGAGCAGAAAAGCCTTCCCGTCGGCCACTTTTGCAAGCTGGGCTTGCAGGCGGCGCGCCTCACCGGCGAACACCAGCGGCGGATAGCTACGCAGCGTGTTTTCCACGGCGGCAACATCCGCCGCATCGGGATAGGTCGGCAGTTGCTTTGCCGGTTTGCTGCGCCAGCTTTCGGGGGTCCATTTCCCGCTCATCGCATCCTCTTTCTTTCCGCCAGCCCTGCCGAGTTTTCGGGAGGGTCTGACACGATACAGGTTTCTGGCGGCAGCAGGAATTCAAAATTTGCAGTCCTGCCAATGGTTTCGCTCGTAATGACTTGCCTGCTTTGGCCCTGCGTTACGAATTCGTCATCCGCCCGAAAGCCCTGAGAGAGCCGCTGTCGCGTAAACTGTCTCCTGTAAAAAAGCCCAGGGAGACGGCGATGATGCGGCAGTTGGCGGTTTTGACGTTGGTTCTCTTGCTTCCGGGCTGCGTGGTAAGCGATGGGCGCTACTATCGCGGTCATGATCGTTCCTATTACGCCCCGCAGCGGGCCTATTATCCAGAGCATAACCGCCGCCCCCGTCCCGACCGACCGCCGCCGTCCCGCCCAATCGCCCGGTCGCCAGAGCATCCTGCCCCCGTGCATCGTCCGGTACCGCAACCGCACGGCGGGCATGATTATGATTTCCACAAGCCGCCCAACGAAGGGTCGCACCATTAAGCCGATGGGCTGTGGGGGGTTAGTCCTTAAAGGTTAGGCGCAGTTCGGCTTGCGGGCCGCTGATCCGGGTGCGAACACTATCGGCGAGACGATTGATGAGGTAGCCCGCCATATGTTGCGGCGCTTCTGGGTCATCGATCATTTCTTCCGCCGTCGGTAAACGGCTGGAAAGGTCGGGTGCAACCCCCTGATACCGGACTGTTATAACCAGATTATACTCATCGAGTTGGGTTTCAACTTCGATTCTCTGACAATCAGGGTGGAGCAGACCATTCTCGGTGAGTAGCTCGAAGGCTTGCCAGGAAGCGAGTTCGGCGCGTTTCACGGCCTCGTACCGCGCCCCCCATAGGCGGCCCTGATCCTCGATAAAGGCGATCATTTCCTCGAAATGCGTATCGGCGACCGGAAAGATAATCCGGGTCCGGCGGCGCACCCCGATTCGGAACAGGGATTGCAGCACCACCGCCAGGGTCAGCGCTAAGGCGAACTGAGAAAAATCCACATAGCGGGCGATGGGCAGCAGCGCATTCAGACTTTCGTGAATATCGCTGTAGGTTAGCCCGACCAGCAGGGGAATCCCAATCGCCAGCGTGCGGCGATTGTCCAGCATCCGCGCACCAATCATCTGCAACCCGGCAATTGTGGCGAAGGACGATAGGAAAAGGAACAAAGCCCCCAAGACTTCCGGCGGTAAAATCATCCAAGCGACGATGATTTTCGGACAGAGCGCGAAGATCAGCAGCAACCCGGCCGTCCATTTGGCCAGATGACGGCTTGTGCAGCCAGAGGCCAGGGCAAGGCTGGCCCCGCCGCCGCTGGCAACCATCGGCAAGGCATTAATCAGCGACGCAAAAATCTGCGCTAGTCCCTCGGCCCGAACCCCCCGACCGATCAAGGTTAAATCCGGGCGGACAAAATCGGCATCATTAAAGCGCTGGGTAACGGTCTGCACGCCCATCGAGGTTAGCGAGAGCGAAAACCCCATAACAATGGCTGGGACCAGCAAATCAACCTCGAACCGCCAGCCAAACTGCTGCAATTGCGGTAGGCGAAACAGCTCGGCCTCGCGCAAGACGGTCAAATCGCTCAAGGTGAGCAGGCCCGTCGCATAACTGGTAATCAGCCCGAAGCCTAGCCCCGTAACGGTTGCAAATAGGCGCAAGCGCCCCCTAACCCAAACATTGCAGACGATCATCACCGCTAAGGTGCTCGCGGCGATCGCCAACCGGAGCGGGGTTGGCCCGTCGGTATTTTGGTCCGAGAAAATCAGCCGCAGTCCGATAACCCCGATCCCAGAGCCGATTAGCAGCATCGCTAATCCCGCCACCTCGACGGTAAAAATCGCTTTTAGGCGGCGGAAGATGAAACTGAACAGCAGCATCGACAGGCCGCTGATCGCAAACATCCCAAACCCGCCGCCCAGGCCCGATGTGGCCAGTGCCAGCCCGAAAAACGGAAAGACCGAGGTTGTGCCCTGCACCGGCAGAAAAATCCCCGCGCCGATGCCAAAGCGCCCCCAAGCCTGCAACAGCAGGGCGACCGCAGAATAAATCAGCGTGCAGGCGGCAAGGTTTAGAAACTGGCTGCGACCGAGACCCTTGCTTCGGGCAAAAAGCGCTGGAACGGCCAGCAATGCGCCCAAAAACGCCACCTGCTGCAAGGCAAGACCAATGGCGAAGCGGACCGGCGGAACTTCGTCTCGCCAGTAGAGCAAACTATCAGGGCGGCGCATTGCGAGCGCTCCAAAGCAAGGATAGGAAGAGAAGGAGGGCTTAGGCGACCGGTAGAAGCGTGGTTTCCCCCGGCTGCGTTTGCCACAGGTCGCCGGTTTCAAGATCGAACCACCAGCCGTGCAGCTGTAGGGTGCCGGTTTCCACCCGCTCCCGCAGCCAGGGGTAGGTGAGCAGATTGTTCAGCGAGCAGGCAATCGCCGCGCGTTCCACAAGGAAAGCGTTTTCTTTCAGCAGGTCGAGCGAGATTTCCCGCCGCCCGTCGGCCGCTGCGGTATCGTCGACCGAAAGTTTGCAGGCATCCAGCGCGATTTCGACCCAATCATTGATGAAGTCGCGCGCCATGCGCTGGCCACCCGCGCCACCGATCAACGCCTTGATGCCGCCGCAATGGGCATGGCCCATCACCACAATATGATCGACCTGCAGGTCGCGAACAGCATATTCGATCGCCGCGCCCGTTCCATGCAACGAAGGGCCGGGCTGATAGGGGGGGACCAGATTGGCTACATTGCGGACGGTAAAAAGTTCCCCCGGCTTGGCTCCAGACAGAATCGCCGGGTCTACCCGGCTATCGGAGCAAGAGATCATCAGAGTTGCCGGGGCCTGACCATCCTCGACCAAGGACTGCATCAATCCACTGGGTTGGCCGTAATGTTCAGCCTTAAAGGCCCGGATCCCAGCCGTGAGATGGCTGATATCGCGGCATGTGCAGCCGGGAACTCGATGTGCGCCCACGTTCTTCTCCTGCCCCTCAGAGGTTGCGATCAGTAACCTCGCAATCATAATCGCTTGTGGGCTAAGTGCCGACCCTGTTTCTGCACCGCACGCGTGTTGCTTTCCGCCGCAGGGGGAGGGCGGGCGTACCGCTTAAAAAGCGTTTCTGAGGTAAATCAAAGGCTTGCCTTGTTCGATAAATTTTTTGAATTTTAGAAAAAAGCTAAAAGAAAATAAAACGCAATCCTGTGAATCGGAGATAAAACACCTGCCTTCCTTAGATAAGAGTGTGGAAGCTTGTTCCAGATCTGCGCGAAAGCGCGCAGTTTTTGAAAAATTTGGCGGTTTTTGAATCGACGGTGGAGATTTCGTGGCGCGCGCGGGCCGTTTGCCTTATCACTAAGGGCGCATTCTGACGTTCACAACATTTGGTGGGAGTGGCATCGAGCATGGGCATTGCGTTTGAAACGGCAGGCAAGGCGCTGATCGCCCGCATCGACGGGCGGCTGGATAGTAGTTCGGCCCCAGGGATCGAAGCCGAGTTGGTGAAACAGGCGGCGACGGGCACGGATCTGCTTCTCGATCTGGGCGAGCTTGATTATATCTCAAGTGCCGGCCTGCGTGTGGTGCTGATCGTCGCCAAACAGTTGAAACAGGCGGGCAAAAGCTTTGTGTTGGTGGGGTTGAAACCGCATATCCGGGATGTTTTCGAGATTTCTGGTTTTCTTGGCATCCTGACCGTTGCCGACACGCGCGACGCGGCCCTAGCGACCCTGGGCTAAAACTGCACCCGCAGCAGAGAGAAATCGTCGGGCAGCGGCCCTGCGGTGCCAAAACTCTGCACCCAGGTTAGGATATCGCCGGGCCGGTCGCTGCCCGTCGCGGCAAAATCCGCGAGCCGGTCAAGCCCCAGCTGCGTTCCGTCGGGACCATCGACCTCGAAGGTTCCGTCGCTTAACAGTAAAAGCCGGTCGCCGGGGGCAATGACCGTAGTGCGGGTTTCATAGCGCACGCCGGGGAAAGCCCCTACGGCAACCCCACCCGGTGTTAGCAGTCGGGCGACCGTTGCCCCAGTGGGGCCGCCGCCGCGCAATAGCAGTGCTGGTGGATGGCCTGCGGTTGCATAGGCTAGCTGCTGCGTGCGCGGCTGATAAACGCCATACCAGAGGGTGAAAAACATATTATTCTGTTTTTCCATCGGGAATTGGTCGTTTAGGGCAGCAATAACCTGGCTAGGATCCCGAAAATCGGCCTGCGCTAGAGCGGAGGAGCGCAGCACATTGATAACAGCCACCGACAAAAGCGCAGCCCCCACCCCATGACCGCAAACATCTAATAGGTAAAACGCAAAATGATCGGTATCAATGGCGTGATACCCAAAAGAATCGCCGCCAAGCTCGGTCGATGGAACCAACAGCCATTCGGTTTCCGGAAAATCGGCCCGTGGTTCCGGTAGGCTGGAGACCACATAGCGCCGCGCATCTGATAGTTCCGCTTCCAGTCGCGACTGGGTCTTTTGCAGGGCGAGATTGCTTTCGGCCAATTGGTCTTCTACGGCCTCCCCATGCTCCATGAGGGCTTCGTACAAAAGTTTCAAGTCATCGTAATCGGCGGTCAGTCGCTGAATTTCGGCGCGGGCTTCGGCCAGGGCCTGAGCAAGGCTGCCTGCGTCGGTCGGCAGGGCGGCGGTGGGAAGGGAGGACGGAGAGGTTTCGGTCATTGGGGTGAATGCAATCAAGGGTCTGGTAGCAAAAAACGTGCAACCGGAGGAATATTTATCGTTGAATCAGCCTATAACATTTCGTATTCTCATGTAAATGTTAATTATATTCGGTATTTTATATATGGTGTGCTGATCTTGTCTTGGAGACGATGGATAACATTCTGCTGAAGCACAAATCTTTACGGTGCGTGACGGGGGAAGGGAAAGCATGTCTGGGGCCGAGTTGGCGCGACCGTTTGAACTTTTGCTACGCATCGATATGGGAATCGATATTTTCGCGTCCCGTTGGGATTATTGCGACCGGCTCTCTTCCTACATGGCGCGGATGATTGCGCACAATCGCAACGACTCGCTCCGCTATGCCAATCTTTTCTCCTCGGCGCTGAATGAACTGCTGGAAACGGTGTTTCGGATTCACGCCACCCAAGGGGCCTTCGTCTGTAGTATTTTGCGGCGGGGGGCAGAGGATCGGATTGAACTTTGCATCCCCTGCGATGCCGAGCAGATGCGATTTTACCGGGAGGCGGTTGACCGGCTGAAGTGCGCGGATATTGAGCATCGCTATCGCGCGGCGCTGTTTGCTGAAGCCCCCTTGGCCCCGGACGTGGGGCTGATGGAATTGGCGGTCGATTATGCCGCCGATCTCTTCGTCGAGACGCTGGCACCGGGGCAGTTACGCGTGACGGCGAATCTATCGCTGGAGGAGCCGTAAGCGTGATGCATCCTAGCCCCTCCTTCAATGCCTGGTTCGATGAAAATAATCAGGAATTTTCTATCGTTGGGGCGATGCGGCCAGAACGGGCGGAAGACTTACAGCCCTGTGTCGCGCAGTTGGAAGCGGCTGTCGCCCGCGTTCGGGGAACATTTTATCTGAATGTTAAACGCCTTATCCGGCTGAATAATATCGCTTTCCGTGTTTTGGCGCATCATTTGGTGAAAGCCTGCCACGACCGGCCGGATCTTCGGGTGTCGGTGGTCACTTCCAGCGTGATCGGCTGGTCTACGCGCAAGTTCCAGGCCCTGTGTGATCTGGCCCCAAATATTGCCGTGGCCGAATATGATAGCGGTTTCTACCCCGGCCAGCCCTTTGTCGAGTCCAGCGAGTTTATTGCGGTACTGCGCACCCAAACCAAAATGACCTGGCGGCACGAACAACGGCTACTGCCGCAGCATGGGTTGCGTCCGGGAATGGCAGTCGCCGATATTTGCTGTGGGATCGGTGATTTTGCCGTGCTTCTGCACAAAAACTTTGCCCCGGCGCGGTTGGTGGCCCTCGATCACGCCCGCCCCAGCCTGGCCTATGCCCGTAAGGTTGCCGCCGATTTCGGGATCGATGGGATCGAGTATATCTATGGCGATGCCGCAGATATGCTGTTGGAGGGGGACCAGTTCGATTTCGTTACCTGCCGCCATGCGCTTCAGGTTTTCGACCGTCCCGATTTGATTTTGCAGGAACTATACCGTATCTGCAAACCGGGCGGGCGGGTCTATATTAGCAATGAAAAGAACTCCCATTGTTTAGGGGAACCGCACGGCGATACTATTCAATGGACCTATACTGAGGTGGCGAAGCTCTGGCGGCACTTCAATATGGATATCGAGATCGGCCCAAAAAGCCGCCGTTGATGCCGGGTTCGCGGATGTGCGGATGGAAAGTTTCATGGTGAGTAACCTTGATGGCGACCCGCAGGATTTCGCCGATGTTATCGGGTCTTGGAAAAACCTGTTCGCAGGTGAGATGGCCCGCCAGCGGGGGGATGATCCGGCGTTCATTGCCCGGTTCCGTCAGGGGTTCGACGATCATATTTTTGCCGCGCTACATCCGAAAGGCTATGCCGGTTGGCCAATCTGGGTGGCGTCCGGCCAGAAGCCGCTATGAGCGTGTTGCCGCAAGCCACCCCACTGCGTCTCTGGCTTCGGCGCTTCCTGCCGCGCAGCTTTCGGACCAAATTTGTCTTGGTCGTCGGGGCGGCCGTGCTGTTCGATCTGGTTTTGGCGGGCGGTATCGCGATCTGGAATGTGGAACGCCTATCCCGTGATGCCACCAGCCAGGTCGGCGATGGCTTGACCGAGGCAACCCGTGACTATCTGGAAACTTATATCGAAGCGACCAGCTTGCGGGCTGACCAACTACTGGGGCAGATGCATTCGGAAGTCGGGATTCTGGCGAATGCGATGCAGACCCTGATCGATCACCCGGAGATGCAGGGTAAAATCGGCGAAGCCCTAGAGCAGAACCCGGCGTTCAGCCCGCCCCTGGTCTATGATGCGCAGGGCGGCTGGTTGCAAAATCAACGGGGGGGACCCAGCGCGGTGAGCGTTTGGGGCTATCTGCTAGGGCCGGATCGGCAGCCGTTGCCCGATGCGCAGAAAGAAATTCTGGATAGCGCCTTCCTGGGGGTCATCGGCCCGGCCATGATGAAATCCGGTGCCCCAAAGCTGCAAGTCTATTACGTCGGTCCGAAGAATGCTTCGATCCTACGATCGGTTCCCTATTCGGAACAGGGAAAAACCTTTGATCGTCTCTATCCCGGCCATAATCAGGGGCCGAATTTCTGGGATTTCTTTTTCCCCGGTCTGCACGACGGCTGGAAATCTTGGTTGCGCCAGCCCGCCGAGCGGCCCGTTAATTCCGATATCGTCACGACAGCCCCGTATATCGATGCAATCAGCGGCCGTTTAATCGTTTCTTTTTTTCACCCGCTTTGGTCGGGTAATCGCACCGATGTCGGCGGCATGGTGGCGGCGGATATGACGCTGAACCAGTTGGCCAATCTGGTGGAAAGCGTGTCCATCGCTAAAACCGGCTTTGGCTTTCTTGCCATGTCGAATGGCAATGTGTTGGTGACGGGCCAGGCGGGTGAGCAGGTTTTGGGCTTGGTGGCCAATGATGTAAGCGGCCAAGGGGTGACGGGCGTCAATAAATCCCTGGTCAATAGCCGCCAGCCCGCGATTGCAGCCCTGCGCCTGCCGACCGATCAACGCATCAGCATCCAGCATATCCAGCTGAAGAACGGCGATGAGGTTGTTCCCTATCTCGTGATGCTAAAACAGCTACGCCCGACCAATCTTTGGGATGGAACCTCCATCGTTAAAGAAACAATGACTCTGGGGTTTGTTGTATCGGAGCGGGAGATTTACGCTTCCCTGATCGCTGCCCAGGACAATATTTCGCAGGCGACGACTCGGATCATTAATTATCAGATTCTTACTTTTTTGGCGTCCATCGGGGTGGTTTTGGTGGCGGTTTTCTCGATTTCCGGGCGAATCACCGCTGGCTTAAGTGCCCTGGCCCAGGCCGCCTCACGGTTGGAGCAAAAGGATTATTCGGTCCGCGTTGATATCCCCAGCCAAGATGAAGTGGGCGCAGTTGGTCATGCTTTTAATCGAATGGCCGGGGAAATCAGTTATCATACCGAAAACCTGGAACGGTTGGTGGAGGCCCGCACCCGCGCGCTGGAAAGCGCCAATGCCGAAATTTCCGCTCTGAACGGTCTGCTGGCGTCGGAAAATCTGCGCATGGGGGCCGAGTTAGACGTGGCGCGCCAGATCCAGATGATGGTGCTGCCCACCGCCGATGAGCTAGCGCATGTGTCGCAGATCGAGATCGCCGGGTATATGCAGCCTGCCGATGAGGTTGGCGGCGATTATTACGATGTTCTGCAAGATGGCGCGCGGGTGAAAATCGGTATCGGCGATGTTACCGGCCGGGGGCTGGCGAGCGGGGTGTTGATGCTGATGGTGCAATCGGTCGCCCGTGGTCTGCACGAGAATGGCGGCGGCGATCCGAAGCAGTTTCTGGAGGTTCTAAACCGGGCGATCTACAAAAACATTGGGCGGACCAATTCCGACAAGCATCTATCCCTAGCCTTTTTAGATTATGAAGATCGCCTCATCACGCTCTCCGGTCAGCACGAAGAGGTGTTGATCCTGCGCGCCGAGGCAGAGACGGTTGAGTGTCTTGATACACAGGACTTGGGCTTCCCGATTGGCTTGGAGGCCGACATTGGCCCGTTCATTGCCCCCCGGCAGCTTGCCTTCGACCAGGGTGATCTGATCGTGCTGTATACTGATGGCGTGACCGAGGCAGAGGGTCCTACCGGGGATTTATTCGGCATCGAACGACTCTGCGCTAGCCTCGTGGCGCACCGCAGTGGCACGGCGGAGCAGATCGTACAGAAAATTATCGGCGATTTGATGCAGCATATTAGCACTCAGACGATCCACGATGATATAACGCTTCTCGTCCTGAGGCATAGGTGAGCCATGCTGCAAATGTTTGGCGAGACGCTCTTTCAGAATAGTGCAGCAGCCATGTCCAATCGCCTCCTATTGGCCGATGGGCCTTTGGGGTTGTCTTGGCAACATTGCGCCGCAACCTCGGATTTTTTGAGCGATTTTTATGCTTTGTCGCGACCTGCCACCCTGCAGGCCTATACCGAAGCGCGGCATTCCATCGGGTATTTGCTGAACGAATTATTGGAAAACGCTGTAAAGTTCCGTGCGCCGGGCGATATTCTTGTGGAAACCTCGCTAGAGGGAGGGCGGTTTGAGGCAAAAATCGTCAACCCAATTACGCTGGCGGTGGCTACCCGGTTTCAGACCGTGCTGACCGAAATAACCACCCATGATCCGGGGGAACTGCTTCTAGCGCGGATCGAAGCCAATGCGCTGGCGGGGGCCGAGGGGGGGTCGGGGCTTGGCCTTCTAACCCTTATGAGCGACTATGGTGCCCGGCTCGGCTGGATTTTCCGGCGCGACGAGGCGGCGGGTGCCCTGGCGCTCGAAACCTTGGCCGCGCTCGATCTAGCCTAATTTTCTTTTGCTGCGGGAGCCGATTGTAGACCATGGAAATCAAGACGAACGACTATCGGGTGTGGCGCGACGGGGCGGAAATCCACTACGAAGGAACCATGCGGCTTTCCGGGACCGAAGCCTATGCGCCGATCTTGGCCTTGATGAACGACGTCTTGGCGTCTGGGCCAGAAACCATCGTTCTTGACCTCACCGAATTGGAGTTTCTGAACAGTTCGGGGATCAATCTTTTAGCGAAATTCACCATCGAGATTCGTAACCTCGGCACGTTGGGCCTGCTGGTGAAAGGGGCGACGCGCATTCCCTGGCAGTCGAAATCCTTGCCGAATCTGAAGAAACTCTACCCCGCGTTGGAATTGACCATCGCCTAACGGGCAGCAAGCGGGGAGGGCGGCATGGTAGAGCGCATGGAGGCGGCGGATCATCCCGGCGACCGTCTCGATCTCGCAGCGGATCTGGCTGAAATCCCGCGCGCTTTGGCTTGGTTGACGGCGGCGGCAGAACGGGACGATTGGCCGCAACGCGCCGGCTTTGCTTTGCAAATGAGCCTTGAGGAAGCCCTGGTGAATGTAATCTCCCACGGTTTGAAGACGGCGGTGGACGGCGGCGGGGTCATTGCGCTTACCTATCATCGATCCCCCGGCCTAATCCAGGTGACGGTTGCCGATCAGGGGGTGGCTTTCGATCCCACCGCCGGGGCGGTCTCGGCCCTGCCAGTTTCGATAGAAACCGCGGCCATCGGCGGGCACGGGATTCGGTTAATGCGGCAGATGCTGGATGAATTTTCCTATCAACGGGTCGGGGGGCAAAACCGTTTGACTCTGGGCTGCCGGACGGAGCCTGGGTGATCGCGCCGGTGGCGCGGGTACGCAGGCTTATCACGGCGGGTAAGGCCGTGGTCATTCTGCTTGCCGCCGATACCCCCCCGCCGGCGGCGCAAGGACCCACCGAGGCCGAGGCCGCGCAGGCCGCCCGCTACCGCGCTGCTGCCGACCGGCAATCCTTCCTGTTAGGCCGCACACTTATCCGCTGGCTCTGTTATGGCGACGGGCGCCGGGTGCCGTTCCAGTATGGCCCACAGGGCAAACCGTTTCTGCCGGGGGCACCGGGCTTCAACCTATCCCATAGCGGCGGCTGGCTGGCCCTCGTGCTGGGCGATAGCCCCAATCTTGGCATCGATATCGAAGCTGGGGTGCGGCTGGGCGATGGCGCGGACCTAGTGCCGCGTGTGCTCCACCCGCTGGAGGCGGCGGCTTGGCGCGCCGCGCCCGACCGCCGCAGTCTGTTCCTGCGCGCCTGGACCAGGAAGGAGGCGCTGTTGAAGGCCAAGGGCGCCGGCACACTGGATGATTTTCCCACGATTGACACGCGCCTTGCGGATGAAACGCCCCATCTCGATGGGCTTAGGCTGTATCCGTTGCCGGGGCCACTCGCCGGGACGGTCGCGATCCCGGACGGTTTCGGCCCGCCGGAGTTTCTGGTCAGATGACCCGCTATTCCGCTTCTCGGCGCGGGCGGGCGGGCCTATGCTGCGGGCTTTCGTGAGACTGTAGGAAAATTTCACATGCTGTCCGCCGCTGACCTCGAACTGCGTTATGCTGCCGCCTTGGGCCTGACCCGCGAAGCGGGGGACAAGGCCGCCGACTTCTTTCGCCGCCGTCACGAGTTGGTGATCGAGCATAAGGGCGTGCAGGATGTTGTGAGCATCGCCGACCGGGCCGCTGAGGAACATCTCGTCAGCGCCCTGCGCCGTCTGTTCCCCGAGGATCGCATCTTGGGCGAAG
>CAZNVY010000033.1:0-9600 GCA_964576605.1 uncultured Elstera sp.
TCCACGTCTCCGAAATGAGCTGGACCAAGAAGAACGTCCATCCGGGCAAGATCGTTTCGACCAGCCAGGAAGTCGAAGTGATGGTCTTGGACGTCGATCCGGTGAAGCGTCGCATCAGCCTTGGCCTGAAGCAGTGCATGGACAATCCGTGGGATACGTTCGTGACCAAGTTCCCGGCCAATACGGAACTGGAAGGCGAAGTCAAGAACATCACCGAATTCGGTCTGTTCGTTGGTCTGCCGGGCGACATCGACGGCATGGTTCACCTGTCGGATATCGATTGGGAACGTCCGGGCGAAGAAGCCATCCAGGATTTCAAGAAGGGCGACCAAGTGCGCGTCCGCGTTCTTGACGTCGATGTGGAAAAGGAACGCATCAGCCTGGGCATTAAGCAGCTCACCGCTGATCCGTTTGAAGCCTCCATCGGCACCGTCCGCAAGGGCGAAGTCGTGACCTGCACCATCACCCAGGTTCAGGAAAACGGCATCGAAGTCGAAGTCGCCGAAGGCGTCATCGGGTTCATCCGCAAGGCCGAACTGGCCCGCGACCGCAACGACCAGCGCACCGAACGCTTCGCCGTTGGCGATAAGATCGATGCGAAGGTTACGCAGATCGATAAAGGCTCGCGCCGCGTGTCGCTGTCGGTCAAGGCCCGCGAAATGGAAGAAGAAAAGGCCGCGATGGCCGAATTCGGTTCGTCCGATTCGGGCGCGTCGCTGGGGGATATCCTCGGTGCCGCCATGCGTCAGGCCCGCCAGAAGGAAGATGCGAAGTAAGCCTTTTGGCCCTTTGCGTTTCTGGTAAAAAGACCGCCGCCGAAGGTTTCTTCGGCGGCGGTTTTCTTTAGGCGCAAGCCGCGGCGCGGGTCTATTTACCCGCTTGGGGATGTTACGAAGCCCCAACCAGCCGCGCGACGAAGCGGTTGACTTGCTGGTGCAGCCCAGCGAAGTTCTCCTCCAAGCTGCGGATGCCGTGATTGAGATGGGTGGCCGCATCGCCATTGCGTTGGGCCGATTGGGCGACGCCCTGCACATTTTCCCGCAGTTTTTCAGTGCCGCGCGCCGCTTCCTGCACGGCACGGCTAATATCATTGGTTGCTGAACTTTGTTCCTCTACCGCAGCAGCGATGGAGGTGCTGATTTCGTTCAGGCTTAGGATGGTCTTGGCAATATCGTCGATCTCCGCCGCCGCCGTGCCGGTGGATTGCTGGATCGTGTTAATCAGGGCCGAGATCTCTTCGGTGGCTTTTGCCGTCTGCCCGGCGAGATTTTTCACCTCATTGGCGACGACGGCAAAGCCGCGCCCGGCTTCCCCGGCGCGTGCGGCCTCGATGGTGGCGTTGAGCGCCAGAAGGTTCGTTTGCCCGGCAATATTGGAAATAAGGGTTAGCACATCGCCGATGCGGGTAGCGTCCTGTACCAGCTTGGTCATCATCGTCACGGTTTCTTCAATTCGACGGTTGGCGTCGCCAGAAACCCGGTTGGAACTGGCGGCTTGCCCTGCGATTTCACGGATCGAAGCGGCCAGTTCTTCGACGGCAGCGGCAACCGTTTGCACATTCGCCGTCACTTGATCGGCGGCGCGGGCCGCTTCATGGCTGATGGTGACATTATCATTCGCGCTGACGGCGACCGAGCCGACCGATTGCGCCATCACGTCGGCCGTCCCGCTGACGGCGGTTAGCACCTGGCCAACATCGGCATCGAAATCCGCCGCGACCGATTTCAGCGCGGCTTGGCGCAGCCGTTCGGCCTCCTCGCGCAGATGCACCTGTTCTTGCTCTAGCCGCAGCTTATCCAAGGCATTTTCTTTGAACGTTTGCACGGCGGCGGCCATATGACCCACTTCGTCGGCCCGGTCGCGGGCGGGGACAGAGACATCGAGGTTTCCGGCGGCCAGATCGGCCATCACCCGCGTCATGCGCGTAATTGGCTGCGTTACGCCGCGCACGATCAGCCACAGCACCGCCGACACCAGGGCCAGGGCGGCGAAGCCGATGATAATCGTCGTCAGAACCGTTTGCCGCGCTTCGGCTAGTTGGCGGGCGGTACTCAGGCGTACTTCCACCTGTCCGATCAGGCTGGATTTCGCCCCCTCGGTGCGGGTGACCGGGGCCGATTGCACCACCAGCATTTCGGTAACCGGGCCGAGGGTGCCGTGTTCGGTAAAGCGCTTGCCGTCGGCATCGAAAATCACGCTGCCGACGTAATCTGGGTCTTGGGCTAGGGAGGCCAGGACTTTGCCTGCCGCTTCCGTATCAATGTTCCACAGCGCTTCCCCCGCGCCGCCGGATAGGACGACGCTGACCATTTGCGCCCGCTCTTGCAAGGCCTCGCGCGCCGACTGCAAGCTGGCATAGGCCAGGGCCGCCGCCGCTAGGCTGGTGATAAGGGTCAGCAGCAGGGCGATGGGGGCGAGCACCCGCAGGGTTAGGCTGCGTCGGAAAAAGCTCGGCATCGGAAAATCTCCTCGGCGCGGAATTAA
This sequence comes from uncultured Elstera sp., assembly GCA_964576605.1. GTDB lineage: Bacteria > Pseudomonadota > Alphaproteobacteria > Elsterales > Elsteraceae > Elstera. The sequence goes on from CAZNVY010000033.1 coordinate 2,485, forward strand.
AGCGGCGGCTGCAGCCGCCGGAGGGCAAAGAGCGAGGCATCGGCGCTTTGCGGCACGGTGCCGGTGAAATCGGCCAGCGCCGCCTGCGCGGTTGCGACTAGGGCGGAAGGGTCGCTGGTTTCCAGAGTATCCAGGCAGCGCTTCAGTCGGGGGTCTCCGAAACTGACCCCGCCGGCGTCATGCGCCTCGGTCAGGCCCGCGCCGGTCAGCAGCAGCGCGGTATCCGGCGGTAGAGTGCCGAGGGTGACGGTGTAAACGGCATCGGCCCTGCGGCCCAGCGGGCGTCCTCGGTCGGCGACAATCGGCGTCAGCCCCCGCTGGGGATCGAAGAGCAGCCCATCGGCAGCCCCGGCATTGGTTAGCCCAAAGGCTCCCGTGGTGGGGTCGAGGGCCAGCAGCAGAAGCGAAATCGGCGGGCAGGCCCATCCATCGGTCGCGGCGCAAAGCTGCTGGTTCATGGCGGTTAGGGCCGTGTCGGGACTGCTGGTTTGCGTCAGAACGTCGCGCAGCACGGCCAGCCCATAGGCGGCTGCCAGAGGGGCCTCGGCCCCCTCGGCGGCAACGCTACCCAGCGCGACCCAGACCGGCCCATCCCCTCCTGCTCGGCTAACCAGGCCGATATCGCTGCCGCCTTCCGCTGCGGGACGGAACAGCCGGGCACAGGCAAGCCCCAGTCGGGCATCGTCGGTTGTCTCTGGCGCACGGTTCAACCGCGCGTGGAGGGCCTTGACCGCGCTCAGGTCTCGCTGACGCTGATCGATCTGCGCCACGGCGGCTCGCTTCAAGCGCCGCATTTCCAGACACGCGCTGACCCTTTCGTCCAACAGGCGGACGTTGAAGGGCTTCGGGAGATAGCCTTCGGCCCCAAGGTCCAGGCATTGCACGATTTCCTCCATATTGGTCATGGAGGAAATGACAATGACCGGCGTATCGGTTAGCAGCCCGTCGCGCTTCAAGCGCCGCAACACCTCGACCCCGCTGACGCGCGGCAGGTTAAGGTCGAGCAGGACAAGATCGAATGCCTCCGACTTAACCAAATCTAACGCCGCGCGGCCATCCTCTGCAGCGACAAGCTGCTGAAACCCTGCCCGGCGCAGGTAAAGGTCGATGAGTTGCTGGCTAAAACTATCATCCTCCACGATCAGCAGCCGTTCAGGACGGGGAACGGGTGGGAGGAGGGCGGCGGGCATGGGGGAGGCAAGGGCCGATGTCATCTTTTTCCTGCCGGTCGTCACAAGGGGCGTTCGACACACGAGGCCGGGGGCGGCGCGGGTCGAATAAAGGTGTGCCGTGATTTTATCAGGGTGAAACACGGCACGTGGAAAAATTTCACGCTGATCTGTTCTAACAAGGGGATTTTTTTAAGACAATTTACAATAATATGACGGTCGTTATTTTGGGGTTCATCTTCCATAAACCGTAATTTATCTGTGCTTGAATGTGAAAAGATGCCGCTTTCAATCAGACTGCGCCAGTGTATTCTAAGGTTATGCTTCAATAACGCTGGTATAAAATTTAACAAATTTCTGATTGTGGTAGGTTGAAAAATTAACGCTTAAGACAGAGGGGGTCTCTAATAATGCAGTATGAACTAGAAAAACAAACGCTTCTTTACAATATTTTGAATGTGCCGGGCCGGGTTTGGCCGCATCGCCATATCTTTAGTCGGCCAGTCTTCTCCGATCCGTTCTATGTGGCCTTGCGGGCGCATCTACCACCCGCCGACGCTTACACGCCGCTGGGGGCCACCGGGAAAGCCGCGGCGGAAGATTACGGAATGCGCGCCGGTTTTTTGCTGGATGCCCCGCATAAAGCGCGCGTCAGCCCTGCGCTCGCCGCCTTTTGGCAGGCGCTGTTCGACCAGGTGTTGGATGCGGAGTTTGCGGAAACGCTGGTCGCGCATTTCCACGATCAAATCGCCGCGCGGCTTGCCGCCGAAGGCAGCCCCTGGCCCACAGAGATTAAGCGCGATCTGCTTTTGGTGCGCGATAGCAGTTCCGATGGGGTGAAGATTCATACGTCCGATCCAAAGAATCTGCTGACCCTGCTGTTCTATCTGCCAGAGGATGATCGCTACGCCGAGTGTGGCACCAGCCTATATCTGCCGAAAGCGCGGGCGTTTCGGTGCTGGGGTGGCCCGCACTATCCGTTCGCGGCCTTCGACCGGGTTTGGACCGCGCCGTTTTTGCCGAACAGCCTGTTTCTGTTCGTGAAGACCAACGATAGTTTTCACGGGGTGGCACCGATCCAGATCGCGGGGCTGCGCCGGGATCTCATGCTGTTTTACATCCATCGCTAACCCGAAGCGGGGCCAGGTTTCCCTGGCCCTTTATCGTTTCTGGCCGGATTAGCTTTCCAGCGCGGCTTCGGTCGGCGGGGTGATGCCATGGGTTTTGGCGGCGGTTCCAGAGATGAACAGCTGCGGCTTCGGCAGAATAACCGGCAGTTTCGCCGGATCGGCCCCTTGGAAGATTTTCAGCGCTTGTTCGGCGGCGGCCTGTCCCATGGCGTCGTTCGACGGCACATAGGCGGCCAACCAGCCGGCCAGCGTGTAGGTTTGCGTTCCGCCATAGAGGCGCACCTTGTCGCCCACCGCGTCCTGCACTTCTTTAGCAACCGACGCGAGGTAATTATCCGCCCCGGCATACAGCGAGTCGACGACAAGCTTGCCGCTCTTAATTTCCTCCAATACGTCCTTAAGGGCGGTCGTATCCGGCGTGACCCGGCGGGAGATCACATTCACGCCCGCCTTCTGCGCCCAATCGCGCACTTCGCGTTCGATGATATTGGAGTTCGGTTCCCGCGAGTTGAACAGCACCAACAGGTCCTTGATCGGCTTCAGCTTGGTGAAAGTGTCAAACTGCATGGGGATCGGCACCCCATTGGTCACGCCGGTCATGTTCCCACCCGGCGCTTCTTTCGAGGCCACCAGATTAGCCCCAACAGGATCGAAGACAATATTAAAAACAACCGGCGTATTGTTCTTAACAGTAGCCTTGGTTACTTGAGTAGAAACCGTTCCGTAACTATAGATTAGATCAAACTTCTTTGCGGCGATGTCGCCTTCCACCCCGCGAATGGCCGTAGCCAGTTTCGAGCGGTCTTGATCGGCATTCACTTCGGAGTAATGGATGATGACGCCTGCGTCCTTCAACTTTTGGGCGAAAGCCTTATCGGCCGGCATCCAGCTTTTCCACAGGACCATCAAGACGTTTTTCTCTTGCGCTGTCGCCGTTTGACCTGCCAGTGCTGTAATAAAACCGACAGAAACTAAGGCTGCCTGAGCGAATTTCGTAAACATGATGTAAGCCTCGTCGCAGTCATGGGCCGCAGATAGGGACAGTTGATCTGCGAGTATATAGAAATTATCCCTATTAACCACAATTTACAATTTTATGACCATTGGTGTTCTCGCTTGCATAGGAGGAGTGATTCTTTAATAGATAATGGAAGATCTTATTACGTATCGCCATACGCACTCTACACATAGTCTCCTTATACGGTCTGGAGTTCGGATGTTTTTCAACGCGCAGCGGCTCTGGCCGGTTAAACTCGCGTTTTTCGCGCTGGTCATGGCGGATGCCTTGGGCACGGCGTTTTTGCCGGTCCATGCACGCGATCTGGATCGGTTGTGGCCGGGAATAGGGGCCTCGGTTGCTGCTGGGGCACCGGTTGCCTTTTTCTGGCTGGCCGTGGCGGCGGCGCAGGTCAGCGTCCCGCGCTGGTTACCGGGGCGGGATCAGCGGCGGTTGACCCTTGCTGCGCTGGGGCTTACGTCGCTGGCCCTGGTGGGGGCGGCGCTTGCCCCCTGGGTCGAGCTTCTTATCCTTTGCCGGGCCGTGGGTGGTTTTGGGTATGGAATGCTGATGATCGTGGCGCAGGATACGATGTTGCGCGCCTATCCGCCCTCCGCCCGAACCCAGGCGTCGGCATTGTATCTGAGTTTATTTTTCGGTGGAACGGTTGTGGGCGTCGCGCTCGGTGGCTTGGGTGCTGCGAAGGTCGGGTTCGCTGCAACCTTGCTGCTGGCCGCTGGGATGACGGGGGCGGCGCTGCTTCCAGCCGCCTTTTGCCCGGCCTATCGGGAGGCGGCGACGACGCACGGTCAGTTAACCCCGCTGCTGCGCAATCGGGCTTTCTGGGGACTGATCCTGCTGGCGGCCCTGCCGTCGCGGCTGCTGATCGGGGCGTTTCTATACTTCCTGCTGCCGCTGTATCTGCATGACCGGGGCATCGCCCCCGAAATCGCCGGGGGGGTCTTGATGCTCTATGGGCTGCTGTTGGCGGTGCTGGCTACGCCGATCGGGCGGCTGATCGACCGGCGCGATGCGGCGTTCGGCTTTACCTTGCTGGGGTTGATCGGATCGGGGGCGGCGCTGGCCCTCGTACCGCTTGCCAATGGGGGGCTGGGGGCGGTTGCGGCGGCGGTCGCGCTGCTGGGGCTAGCGCAAGCGGCGGGCATGGCCCCGCAGGTGACGCTGCTGTTTCGCGCCACCGAGGCGGAGATGGCGCAAACCGGGCGGGCGCAGCTGCTGGGCCTCTTCCGCGTGGGGGAGCGGCTGGGGCTGTTTCTGGGGCCATTGTTCGCTGGGGTGCTGCTGCCGATGGCGGGCTATGCGGGAACTTTTTATGCGCTGACCTGTTTCATTTTATTGGCTGCCGGGGCGTTTGCCGCTGTTCAGGGCGCACGTCGGCGGCCGGCCCACCCGCGGGAGGTTTGAATGCCGTCTGCCGATACGCTGGCGCTCCTTCCGGGGGAAGCCTTATTTTCCTGGGGCGATGCGATGACCTGGGAGGAATATGAGCTGCTGGTTCAACGCACCCTGGCCCCGTTCGCGGGCCGGTTCGAGCTGCGCAGCTTCGCCTATCGCCACCCGGTGCGGCTACAGGCTCATTGGCCGGAGCATCAGCGCAAAGAAACGCGGGTGCAACTTTCCTACACCCAATGGGGCGACCCAGAGGCACCGCTGGTGATCTGCCTCGGCGGGATCGCCAATACGGCGCGGCGCTGGGATTATCTGGCGCTCGCTTTGGCGGATCGGTTCAACATCGTGTGCTTTGACTGGCCGGGGCGCGGGATGAGCGGTTGGTTACCGAAAGAGGGGGATTATACCCTCGCCACCAATGTAGAGGCGCTGGAACAACTGCTCCAGCATCTCGATCGGTCTGCGGCTAGCATCATCGGCTCCTCGCTGGGCGGCAGTACAGCGATGGCGTTCGCGGCCCAACACCCAGGCCGGGTGGAACGGTTGATTCTGAACGATATCGGCCCCTATATGCCCGCCGAACGTCGGCAACGGCGGGCGCAGGCGGTGGCGCATCACTATATTTTCAAGCGCCCCGCCGACTTATTCCGCCGTCTTGGGGCCTCGGCCAAGAACGATGGGCCGGTTACCGAAGACGAGCTGCTGCACAATACCTATTTTCAGACCCAATGGTCGGAAGAGCACGGCGGGCGCATCTATCGGCACGATCCGAGGGCCTTGCAGGCCTATGCCGCCAGCGCCCATGTGAGTATCGATCAATGGGCGGATTGGCACGCGCTAAGGATGCCCATCTTGGTCATCCATGGCCTGATGTCCGACGCGCTGCTGTCGGAGACCGTGCAGGAGATGCTGCAAAAGCCAGGGGTTGTCGCCATGCATGTGCCGGAAACCGGCCATACGCCGGCGTTAAGCGATGCCCATCAAATTCACTTTGTTCGGGCGTGGCTGGAGGGGGAGGCCCCGTCGGCCAGTTTTTCCTGTCTCTTGCCCCCGGCCTCGCCGCGGCATCTGTTTACTGCGGCCAAACCGGCGGCCTGATCGATGATCGGGGTCGAGACCGCTCCGCCGCCGCCAATCCGTGATCGGTTACGCCTGTCGCTAGAGGCTTGGATTGCGACAGAGGGCGATCTGGCCCTGACTTTGGGCGATCTGCCGATGCACGCCGCCCGCGTCTCGCGCCGCACGACCGGGCTGGAGGTTAGCCGCCTCTTTGCCGAAACGCCCGATTTGCCTGGGGTGATCGTCCATGACGACCGGCGCGCTCTGGGGGTCTTGACCCGGCGCCGCTTTCTCGAAAACCTCTCGAAGCCGCTAGGGCGCGACGTGTACCTTAGTCGGGCGATCCTGGTGATGCGGGATGATATTGACCCGGCGGCCCTAACCCTCGACGCCGCCGATCCGATCGAAGATGCCGCCCAGCGCGCGCTGGAACGGGGGGTCGAGCAGATTTACGACCCAATCCTGGTCACCTTGCCGAGCGGCGGGGCGGCCATTCTGGATACGCCAATCCTGATGACGGCCCTTGCCGAAGTGCATCGCATCGCTAGCCGTCGCAACCGAGAACTGCTGAAAATTTCGCAAGAAAATGCGGATCGGCTGCAGATCACATTGGAAAGCCTTAGCCGGACCCAGGAACAATTGGTTACCGATATTCAGGTTCGGGAAGAAACCGAGCGGCAGTTGCGCGATAATCGGGCGCGCATGATGCGGCAGACGACCGCTCTGCAAGAAATCGCAACCCTGCGCGCGGTACGCTTGGCCGATGCCGATGCGGCGGTGCCGGATATTCTGCGGATCATTGCGCTGACCTTGCAGGTTGACCGGGTTAGTCTTTGGGCAGTGCGCCCGCAGGAGGAGGAGGGGGGGGAGCGGCTGGAGCAGACGGCGGCGGTCGTGCCTAATCCCGCCCTGCTGTCGGCCATCGGCCCCAGTGTGCTGCCGCTGGCCGCCTGCCCGATTTACCGGCAGGCCCTAACCCGCGATCTGTCGTTGATCGTCCCCAATGTGGCCGCCGATATTCGCGTGGCCGAGTTGCAAGCGCTCGACCTGCACCCGGCGGGGATCGTCGCGCTGATGCATGTGCTGGTACAGGCCGAACAGCGGGATGTGGGGATTCTGCGCTGCGAACAGGCCGATGCCCCCCGTGCCTGGACCGAGGATGAGGTCAATTTTCTGAAGGCGGCCGCTAATTTCATTTCGCTAGTCACCATTGGTCAGGCGCGGCGACAGGCGGAACAGGCGGCGCGGGAAAGCCAATCGCTCTCCCGTCTCTTGCTGGAAACCAGCCCGGTCAGCGTCTGCCTGGTCGATTCGGCGGGGCAAATCCTGTTCACTAACCCTAATTTCACCC
>CAZNVY010000033.1:9626-9861 GCA_964576605.1 uncultured Elstera sp.
AAGCCTTGCGCCGCGCCCGTATCGATAGTCTCTACGCCGACCCGGCCCGGTACGCCGCCGATAAGGCCCGCTTTGCCCGGCGTGGCAGCTTAAGTGGCGTGGAAACCGCAATCCTATCCGCCGATGGGCCGCGCTGGACCTTGGCCTCCTGGGCCGACGCGCGGTTCGAGGGTCAGGATGTGACCGTCCTCTGGCTATTCGAGATTTCTGACCTGAAGGAAATCCAAGCCAGTTT
>CAZNVY010000033.1:9886-17995 GCA_964576605.1 uncultured Elstera sp.
CAACCCAGGCAAAATCCACCTTTTTGGCCACCATGAGCCACGAGATCCGCACCCCAATGAACGGGGTTCTAGGGATGCTGGATATTCTCGCCCAAACGCCCCTGTCGAGCGAGCAGGAACATGCCGTCGGCTTGATCCGGGAAAGTGCCTTCGCGCTATTGCGGATTATCGATGATATTCTCGATTTCTCGAAGATCGAAGCCGGGAAGCTCGATCTTGAACAGGTGCCGGTGGTTTTGGCCGATCTAACCGCCGGGGTCACCGCAACCTTGGCCCCGCTGGCGCAAAAAAAGGGGCTGGCGCTGCAGTGCCGTCTTGATCCGGCGGTGCCGCCCTGTGTTTTGGGCGATCCGGTGCGCCTGCGGCAGATTCTGTTCAACCTGCTGGGGAATGCGGTGAAATTCACGACCAGCGGCGCGGTTACCCTAAGGTTGGCACCGGGGCCGGAGGGCGGGGTGCAGGTGACGGTGACCGATACAGGAATCGGCCTTAGTTCGGACCAGATCGCCGGGTTGTTTCAGCCCTTCGCCCAGGCCGATCCCTCGACGGCGCGGCGGTTTGGCGGGTCGGGCCTGGGTCTATCGATTTGCCGCTTGCTGGTGTCGTTAATGGGGGGGGAGATCGGGGTCGAGAGCACGCCGGGGCGGGGCAGCCGGTTCTGGGTGCATCTGCCGCTGCCCCCTGCGACCGAACCAGGGGGGGATCTTGTCCCGGCGGCCCCGATCTTACCAGGCTATTTGCCCGACCTGGGCGGGCGGGGGCGGGTGTTAGTTGCCGACGATCACCCGATCAACCGGGAAGTGATCCTACGGCAGTTGCAGCGGCTGAACTGTTGCGCCGAGGCGGTGGAGAATGGCGAAGAGGCGTTGGACCGGTTAACCAACGGCGGCTTTGCGCTGCTGCTGACCGATTGCGACATGCCGGTGATCGACGGCTACCGGCTCACCCGGTTGCTGCGCCTTGCCGAGGCGGATGATCCCGCCGCCTCGCGTCTGCCGATCATAGGCATTACCGCCAATGCCCAGGCGGATGCCGCCGATCTGTGCCGTGATAGCGGAATGGATGATTGTTTGATTAAGCCGGTCGATACCGCCCGCCTAGGGGCCTGTTTGGCGGCCTGGTTGCCCCCGGCACCCGCGGTGGCTCCGCCTCCTTCGCCTCCTCCGGCGGCCCCGATGCCTGCCGAGGCCGGGGCGGCGATTGATACTCGGAGTTTCGAGGCGCTTCTAGACGGTGACCGCGCCGGGATTCGCGGCTTGCTGGCGCGGTTTTTAGAGTCGAGCACGCCGATCTATGCCGACCTCGATCACGCTTTGGCCCAATCAGATGCCATGGAGACCATCCGGCAGCTTGCCCATAAGCTGAAGGGGGCGGCTGTCGGCGCGCGCCGATTGGCCGAGGCGTGTTTGCAGATCGAGCGCGCGGCGCAGGCTGATGATCTGCCCGCCGGCGGTCATGATCGGGCTGCCCTGGCCGCCGCTTGGGTGGCGGTCGCAGCATTCATTTCATCTTACCGATAAACGAGGGGCTGATGCGCGACGCTTTCCTGTTCATCCGTCATGGCGAAACCGACTATAACCGCCGCGGGCTGCGCTGCGGCGGCGATGTCGATATTCCGCTAACAGCGATGGGCGAGGCGCAGGCCCGGATGGCGGGGGCGCAGTTGCTGACTGAAGGGCTGTTGCCCGATGCGATTTTCGTCAGTCCGCTGTGCCGGACCCGGCAAACGGCGGCGATTTTAGCCGAGGTTTTGGGGTTCACCGACCCGCTGATCCCCCACGAAGGGCTGCGCGAGCGGCGGTTGGGGGCGTGGAACGGTCTGTCGGTTCTTGAAACCCAACCGTGGTTCGATGCCCAGCAGACGCCGCCGGGTGGCGAAAGCGAGGCGGCGTTCCGGTCGCGGTTAGAGCGGGCGATGGTGGATATTCTGGTGCGCCCCTACCGTCTGCCGCTGCTGGTTGGTAGCAAGGGGGTTGCGCGTATTTTCGTTGCGCTGACGGGAGGGGGGCGCACGACCCCGGTGGGGAACGCCGAGGTCGTGCGCTTTCCGCGCGTGGTTCTGCCACTCTTCACGGGGGAGGCGGAAGAGGGCAGCGCGCGCCGGACCCCTCAGGCCGCGACCGCCATCGGCGCGCGATAGACCCATAGGGAATCTTCGGCAAAACTCAGGCGGGTTTGGCCGCTAGTCGGTAGCTCGTCAGCTCCGGCAGCCCGCAGCAGCGCCTGACCGACGCGGCAGAGGATTTCCAACCGTTCCCCCAGAAAGAGGGCGTCGATAACCTGGCCGGGAATACCCTCGTTGCTTTGCGGTGGCAGGCAGCGCACCGCTTCGGCGCGGAGAACCCCGACGACCGGCTGCCCCAGGGTTAGCGGCTGCTGGGCGATGCCGGTGAGCTGCGCCCCGCCCGTTTCCAGAGTAACCCGCGCCCCATCGAGGCCCACGACCCGTCCGACCAGCCGGTTGTTACTGCCCATAACCGCAGCCCCATCGTCGAGGGTGGCGCGGGTGGTATCGAGCGGGTAGATCCGGTCGGCGAAAGCCTGAGGGGCGCTTGCCGTTCCCGTTGCCCAGAGGGCGGTTAGGCCCCGGTCACGAATGATCTGAAAGATATCGGCCTGGGCCGCCGGGGGCAGACCCGTCAGCGGATCATCAAGTAGGATTGCCTGCGGCTCCAGCACCAGTGCCCGCGCCAGCGCCGCCCGCAGCCGGGCTTCCACTGTCAGCCGGTTCGGATAATCGGTGGCGTGCCGGGTTAGTCCCACCTCGGCCAAAACTGCAGCAACCCGTCGCTGCGCGACGGTGGCGTCAAGAGCGCGCAACCGCAGCGGATAGACTAGATTTTCGGCGATGGTCATCTGTGGCCAGAGCGTATGCGGCGGGAAAATCGTTCCAAGGCCGCGAGCGTCAGGGGATAGGTCAATCCCCCTCACCGGCTCGAAAATCGCTGTGCCGCCGAGGGTGATGCGGCCACGGGTGGGGGTTTCCAGTCCGGCAATCGCCCGCAGCACCAGCGCGCGCATTGCCGGGCTGCCGCCGACGAAGGCGGTGACGGCCCCCGCGTCGGCATCGAAATCGGCATTCTCCAGAAGGGCAACCCCGCCGCAGCGCAGGGTAAGGCCAGAGATCGCTAACCGGGCCATGGCGCTCACCCTCGCCGCGACTGAGCGGGCAGGCCGCAGTAGTCAGGCGCGGAGCCGGGCGATAGAGTGGCCGCAACCATGATGAAAAGCAGGCGCGATGATTGGCGCATGGCTCCCTCCCCTGGGTAGCGGGCATTCTGGTGGCCCGTCTTTCCCCAAGCTAGTGGCGGGACCTGTCATCAACCTGTCGCAAACGGGCAAAAAGGGGCGAAACCGGCCATGCGGCTGCTGGTAATCGAAGATACTGAGGATCTGGCGCAAGCCGTGCGGCGCTATCTTGCCGATCAGGGACATGCGGTCGATCTGGCGCTGTCGGCGGCAGAGGGGCGCGACTATCTGGCCGTTACCGACTACGATGCCGTCTTACTCGATCTGGGTTTGCCCGATGACAGCGGTAGTCATGTCTTGATGGACCTGCGCCGGCGCATCCCCACACCGCCGGTGCTGATTATCAGTGCCCGCACGGGGTTGGACGATAAACTGCGCCATTTCGCCCTGGGGGCTGATGATTATCTGTGCAAACCGTTTGATCTACGCGAGCTCGATGCGCGACTGCACGCGCTGCTGCGCCGCCACGGCGGGTTACCGGCGGCGGCGGTGCAGTTGGGAAATTTTACCTTCGATGGGGCCGCACGGCGGGTTGCGGTCAATGGAGCCGCGTTGGACCTAGGGCGGCGGGAGTTTGCGCTACTGGATTACTTCGTTGCCAGCCGCAACCGGATCGTGAGCAAGGACCAAATCATCGAGCGGCTGTTCAGCCACGGCGAGGACGTGGGCCTGAACGCGGTGGAACTTTATGTCTCCCGCCTGCGGCGCAAGCTGGAGGGGAGCGATTTTTCTATTCGCACGATCCGGGGGCTGGGCTATGTCGCTGAAGTTACCCCTGGGCGATAGTCGGCCTAGCTCGCTCCGCCGGCGTCTGTATCGGCGGGTGGGGGCGGCGCTGGCGGTGGTGCTGGTGGCTTTGGGCACGCTGGCGCTGCGCTATGCCGATACGGCCAGTGACCGCGCCTTCGATCATTTGCTCGCCGCTTCGGCCTTTACTCTTGCGGAAAGTCTGCGGTTAGAGGGGGAGGCGATTCGCGCCGATATTCCAGCCTCGGCCTTTGCCATGCTGGCACAAGCCCCGGACGACCGGGTTTTCTATCGGCTGATCGGCGATGATGGGCGCACCATTACCGGCTATCCCGATCTGCCGGTTCCGCCAACCACCGCCCGTGACCCGGCGCGCCCCCAGGCGACAGACTTGGCCTATAAGGGGCTTGACGTGCGCGCCGTCGCGATCCGGCAGCTGCTGACGGCGGGCGAACGGCCTCGCTGGGCAACCGTCGTGGTTGCGCAAACCCAGGATCAACGCCAGGCTTTCGCCTGGGAAATGGGCGGCTATGCCGTGCTTGGGCTGTTGGTTTTGGCCGCGGCGGCGGCGGGGATGATCGCGCTTGCGATCCGCGAGGCGCTGCGGCCGATCGATGGGCTAAAGCAGGTGCTGGCCGACCGCGACCCGCAGGATTTTACCCCCCTTGGCCAGCCGGTGCCGGAGGAGATTCAGCCCCTGCAGTGGGCCTTGAACAACTTGCTGGCGCGGTTCGAGGCGTCTTTGACCGATACCCGCAGTTTTCTGGCGGATGCCACCCACCAATTGCGTACCCCTCTGGCCAGTGTGATCGCCCAGACGGAGGTAACCCTGCGCGACTCAAGCCCCGCCCAGCGCGATCCGCTGCAGCGCATTTTGCGCAACGCGCGGGCCTCAGCCCGGATCGCCAATCAGCTGTTAAGCGATGCGACGATCAGCAATCGACTGGAACTAGCGCCCCGTGGCCGGGTGCCTTTGGCTCGGCTTGCCGCCGATATTGTCAATGATCGGATCGCCGGGGCGGAGGCGGCAATTCTGCGCCTCTACGTGACGGACGATACCAGCGCCGAGGCCTGTGTTCTCGGCGATAGCGATGCGTTGGCCGATGCGCTGCGCAATCTAATCGATAACGCCCTAAAATACGGCCCACCCCAGGGGCCGGTTGCTGTGACGGTGATGGCGGATGCGGCGCGCATTAGTGTGACCGTGCGCGATCACGGCCCTGGCCTGGCCCCGGAAGATCGATCCCGCGTGTTGCGCCGGTTCGAGCGCGGGTCGCGCCGCTTGCCCGCTGATCGGATGGGGGGCAGTGGCCTGGGGTTGGCCATCGTGCAGCGCGTGGTAAAGGCCCATTACGGGGACATTCTGCTGACCGATGCCCCTGGCGGCGGCCTAAGCGTAACCCTCAGTTTTCCACAGGCGGAGGCCGTCTGATGCGGTGGTGGTTTGCAGGGATACTGGGCGCGACTTTGGGCCTGGCGCTGACGGGCGGGGTGCGGGCCGACCCTTTGACCATCCTGGGATCGACCGACCGCGCCGCTTTCGCACCGATTCTCGCGGCCTTCGCCCTGCGCGAGCCGGGCGTACAGGTGACCTATCACGAGATGGACACGCTACCGCTGCACGAGGGGGTTTTGACCGATACGCTGCCCTTTAGTCCGGATTTGGTCATCAGTTCGGCGGTGGACCGGCAGTTCCGGCTGGCAAACGATGGGTATGCCCTGCCGCATCGGTCGGCGGCGACAGCCAAACTGCCCCCCTGGGCGCGGTTCGCCGATATGGCCTTCGGGTTCACCTACGAGCCGCTGATTTTTGTGGCCAGCCGCCGGGCTTTCGCGGGACTGCCGCTGCCGAAAAGCCGGGCCGATCTGCTGGCCCGGTTAGCCGCCGCCGGGCCGGTTTTGGCCCCGGTCGCGACCTATGATCCGGTCAGCAGCGGCCTTGGGAATCTGCTCGGTAAAATCGATTATGCCACCAATAGCCAATGGTCGCCCTTCATCGCCCAATTGGCGCGGCATGGGCTGAAAACCTATTGCTGTTCCGGCGAGATGCTGACCGCGCTGGACCGGGGCGAGGTTAGTTTGGCCTTCAACGTGCTGGGGTCTTACGCCGAACTGCGGCGGCAGCAGGGGGCGGCGATCGATATTATCTACCCGGCCGATTACACGCTGGTTATCAGCCGGGTCGCCCTGATTTTGCGGACAACGGCGCAACCGCGTGCGGCACGGGCGTTTTTGGATTTTCTTCTGTCGCCCGATGCCCAGGCGATCTTGGCGCGTGAGGCGCATCTATCGGCTTTGTTGCCGCTGCCCAGCCCTGGTCTTAGCCCGGCAACGATCAAGGACCTTGCCAGCGGGCCGCTGCGCCCGATTGGTCTTGATGCGCAATTACTGGCCTATTCGGACCGAATGCACGACGAACAATTCTTGGCCTTATGGCGTTCGCTGGTACCGGCGCGCTGAAATGCTGCGGCGCGGGCGATAGAAACATATTGCGGCGCACTAAGGGCTAGCGTTTGATATTAACCATGCTGAAAGCCGCCCTGCACCATCTCACCCGTTACCGTTACAACCGTCCGATCCGGTTGGGTGCCCAGGTTATCCGCCTGCGCCCGGCCCCGCATAGCCGCACGAAGGTGCCGAACTATGCGCTGAAGATCGAACCATCGGGTCATTTCATCAATTGGCAGCAGGACCCGCACGGCAATTGGCTGGCGCGGATCGTTTTTCCCGATCCGGTCGATCATTGCAGCATCGAGGTGGATTTGCTCGCCGATCTTGCGGTGGTCAATCCCTTCGATTTCTTCGTCGAACCCTATGCCGAAACCCTGCCATTCACCTATGATCCGGCGATTGCGGTCGATCTGGCCGCCTATTGGGATCTGGAGCCGCAAGGGCCGCACTTCGAGGCGCTGGTGCAGGAATTTGCCAGCCGGCGCGCCGGGCGGACGATTGATTTCCTGGTGGCGCTCAATATGGCGATCCAGCAGCGCATCGGCTATGTGATCCGGATGGAGCCGGGGGTGCAGGCCCCGGAAGACACGCTAACGCTCGGCACCGGCTCGTGCCGGGACAGCGCGTGGCTGCTGGTGCAGTTGCTGCGTCGCCTGGGGTTCGCGGCACGCTTCGTCTCCGGCTATCTGATCCAGATGGTTGCCGATGTGGAGCCGGTGGAAGGCCCGAAGGGGCCGGAGGCCGATTTCACCGATCTGCACGCCTGGACCGAAGTCTATCTGCCCGGCGCGGGCTGGGTCGGTCTCGACTCCACCTCTGGTTTATTTGCGGGCGAGGGGCATATTCCCCTGGCCGCAACGCCGCATTATCGCTCCGCCGCGCCGATTACTGGCATGGCCGAGCCGGCGGAGGTGGATTTCCATTTCGAGATGAGCGTTGCCCGCATCGCCGAAGCGGTGCGCATCACGAAACCCTTCACCCCGGCGCGCTGGGCGGCGTTGATGGCATTGGGCCAACAGGTCGATACCGATCTCACGGCGCAAGACGTGCGCCTGACGTTGGGCGGCGAGCCAACCTTTGTGGCCGAAAATGCTGGGGACGCGCCGGAATGGAACGGCGACGCCGTCGGACCGACCAAAGCCCTCTACGCCGATGCGCTGATCCGGAAGCTGCGCGACACTTTCGCGCCGGGCGGGTTGCTGCACCATGGGCAAGGCAAATGGTACCCTGGGGAAAGCTTGCCGCGTTGGGGATTTTCACTGTTCTGGCGCACCGATGGCGTGCCGGTCTGGCGCGATGCAAGCCTGATCGCGGGGGCACCTGAAACCAAACCAGCGCGGGTGACTGCCGAGGACGCGGGGCAGTTTTTGCGCGCAATGGCGCGGGGCCTGGGGGTATCGGCAGATTTTGTCCGTCCGGCTTATGAAGATGTGCTGCATTGGTCGATGAAAGAGATCGCCCTGCCGGAGAATGTTTCGCCAGAGGATCCGAAATTCGACGATCCGGAGGAACGGGCGCGGATGGTCCGGACCTTCGAGCGCGGGTTAACCCATCCCGTCGGTTATGTCTTGCCCATTCAGCGTTGGAACGCGCTGGCCGCGCGCCCGTGGCAAAGCGAATATTGGCGGCTGCGCCGGGGGGCGCGACGTCGTGGCTCGTCGA
>CAZNVY010000033.1:18005-24619 GCA_964576605.1 uncultured Elstera sp.
GGGGCGATTTTTGCGGTTCCGGGCGACTCGGCCCTTGGGTACCGGCTGCCGCTAAATACGCTCGCCTATATCCCCGCCTCCTCCTATCCCTATGTGATTCCGCAAGACCCCAGCGAGCCGCGCGATCCCTTGCCGGATTTCCGGCAGCAGCGCCTCAATCGGCCTGCGGCTGTGCAGACGACGGCTGCCCCTTGGGTGGAGCAAACGGTCGCCATCGAGGGGTATGTCCGAACCGCCCTAACCGTGGAGCCGCGCGACCATTACCTCTCTATCTTCATTCCGCCGGTTGCGACGCTGGAAGATTACCTCGACCTGATCGCCGAAGCCGAAGCGACGGCGGAGGAATTGGGCCTGCCGGTGCGCATCGAAGGCTATCTGCCGCCGCCCGATCCGCGCTTGAAGGTGCTGAAGGTCACGCCCGATCCAGGGGTGATCGAGGTGAATATCCAGCCTGCTGCGTCCTGGGCGGAGTCGGTACACATCACCGAAGAACTCTACGCCAAGGCGCGCGAATGCCGCCTGACTGCCGATAAATTCATGGTCGATGGCCGGTCGGTCGGCACCGGAGGCGGCAATCATATCGTCCTCGGCGGGCCGTCGCTGAACGATTCGCCTTTCATCCGCCGCCCGGATTTGCTGAAGAGCTTCGTGCTCTATTGGCAGCGGCACCCGTCCCTCAGTTATCTCTTTTCTGGCCTGTTCATCGGGCCGACCAGCCAAGCGCCGCGCATTGATGAAGCCCGGCACGATAGTCTCTACGAGCTTGAAATCGCCCTGGCCCAGGTTCCGGCCCCGCACGAAGGCATGGCCCCGCCCGCCTGGATGGTGGACCGGCTGTTCCGCAATCTGCTGACCGATGTGACCGGCAATACCCATCGCACGGAAATCTGTATCGATAAGTTTTTCTCCCCCGATGGGCCGACGGGCCGCCTGGGGCTGGTGGAGTTCCGGGGGTTTGAAATGCCGCCCGATGCGCAGATGAGCCTGGCCCAACAACTGCTGCTGCGGGCGATGACGGCCTGGTTCTGGCGCGAACCGCAGCGCGGACGCCTGGTGCGCTGGGGGACCAGCCTGCACGATAAATTCTTCCTGCCACATTTCGTTTGGCAGGATTTTCTCGATGTATTGGGCGATCTCAACCGCGCGGGCTATGCTTTCGATCCGGCGTGGTTCGAGGCGCAACGCCAGTTCCGCTTCCCAACCCACGGCACAGTGTATGCGGGCGGGGTGGAGCTTGAAATTACCCAGGCGCTCGAACCCTGGAACGTGCTGGGCGAAACCGGGGCCATTGGCGGCACCGTGCGCTATGTGGATAGCTCGACCGAACGCGTGCAGGTGAAAGCGGCCGGCCTCGTTGCGGGCCGCCATATTGTCGCCTGCAATGGCCGCCGCGTTCCGCTGGCACCGACCGGGGTTCCCGGCGAGGCGGTTGGCGGCGTGCGCTATAAGGCTTGGTCGCCGCCGAACTGCCTGCATCCGCGTTTGCCGACCAATGCGCCGCTGACGTTCGATGTTCTGGACCTATGGAACCAGCGTTCTTTGGGCGGCTGCGTCTATAACGTCGCCCATCCGGGCGGGCGGGCCTACGATGATACGCCGATCAATTCCTATGAAGCCGAAGCGCGGCGCAAGGCGCGCTTCCAAGACCACGGCCACTCGCCAGGTCGCATTGCCATTCCCAGTGAAGAATTGCCCGACGAGTTTCCGATGACGCTCGACCTGCGCTTCAATCGGTCGGGCCTGTGAGTAGCGTGGCCGAGAAGGGGAGCGGACGCCGGGGGCCTGCGGTGCTGGATGCCTGGCTGCGCGCCTATGGCAAGGCGGCGGCCCCTGGAGATATGTACGTTAGCGCTGCGCCGGATATGTCGGCGGCCTGGCGGGCAATGTTGGCCCGCTTGGCGCAGATTGGTGGGGCCAATCTGGCGCACTTGAGTGATAAGGTCGCCCGGCAAGTTACCGACCTTGGTATGGCCTTCCGGATGGCCGGGGAACAGGAGGAGCGTGCCTGGCCGCTCAGTCCGATCCCAATGCTGATCGGGGCGCAGGAGTGGGGGGAAATCGAGCGCGGGCTGGTGCAGCGGGCCGATCTGCTGGAGCGGGTTGTCGCCGATATTTACGGGACGCAGTCGCTGATTGCCTCTGGCAATCTGCCCGCGACCGTGGTCACCGGCAGCACCCATTTTTGGCGGAATATGGTCGGCGTCGCGCCGCCGGGGGGCCATTATCTGCATTTCTACGCCGCCGATCTGGGGCGCGGGCCGAATGGCGAATGGCGGGTGCTAGCCGACCGTACCCGTGTGCCGGTGGGCGTAGGGTATGCGTTGGAAAACCGTCTTGCCCTGTCGCGGGCGACCGGCGACCTCCTGGGCTGGATGAATACCCGGCGCTTGGCCCCGTTTTTTTCCGATCTGCGGCGCGGTCTTGCCTCCCACTGCACCCGGTCTGAACCGCGGATCGGGTTGTTGACGCCGGGGCGCTTTAACCAAAGCTATGCCGAACAGGGACATTTGGCCCGGTATCTTGGGTTTCTATTGGTGGAGGGGGACGATCTGGTCGTCTCCGAAAACCAGCTTTTCGTGCGGACCATCGAGGGGCTGAAGCGCATTGATGCGCTGTGGCGCTGGATGGATACGCGGTTTCTCGACCCGCTGGCCTTTGATAGCCGCTCCGGTATCGGGGTGGCCGATTTGTTTGAAGCCTGTGCGGCGGGGCAGTTGGTCCTCAGCAATTGGCCAGGGGCTGGGGTTGTGGAATCCCGCGCGATGGCTGCCTTTCTGCCCGCCTTGGCCCAGGCGGTGCTGGGGGCCGATCTGATTTTACCGAATATTGCGACCTGGTGGTGTGGACAGCCCTCTGAACGGCAGATTGTGGAAGCCGATTTGCCAGACATGGTGATCGCTGCCGCTTTCGATCAAGATGTCGCCGGCCTGCCAAGCGCCCGGTCCCGCCCCGGTTCGGCCTTGTCGGACGACGAACGGGCGGCGCTGCTAACGGCGTTGCGGTTGCGGCCGATGGATTATGTGGGGCAGGAGGTGGTGAAACTCTCCACCACGCCGGCTTTATCGGACGGAACCCTATCGCCGCACCCGTTCGCGCTGCGGGTCTTTCTGGCGCGTGACGGGCAGGGGGGCTGGAAAGTTATGCCGGGGGCCTTCGCTCGGTTGGCCGCCCATGGCGATATTCGCGCTGCGCTCATGGGCGACGGCGATATGTCGGCGGATGTGTGTGTGATCGATACGGTGCCGGTCGTGCCGGAAACCCTGTTGGGATCGGCGACCAATCCCGCGATCCGCCGCATCGCCGGAATGCTCCCCAGTAAGGCCGCGGATAATCTCTTTTGGCTGGGGCGGTATCTGGAGCGGTCGGAGGCGACCGTGCGCGTCGTGCGGGCCATTTTAGGCAGTTCGATCGAGGTTGACAGCGGCCCCGCGCTAACCTCGCAAACCATGATCCGACTGATTGATTTGCTGGTCGCCTGGGGGGCAATCCCACGCGGGCAGCGCGATTGGCCGTTGGCTGATCTCTGCGCGACCGCTTTGGGCGCGCGCGATCAGCAGGGCAGCGCCCGTGTGCTCATGGGCAATGTTGGCGGGATCGGCAAAGGGCTGCGCGAGCGCTTGGCGGTGGATTTCTGGCGTCTTGTGCGCCAGCCTTTCCCGCCCGTCGATACAGCGGTAACGGAAACCTTGCTGGAAGCCTGCTCCGAGCTGCTGGACCGGATAGCCGCCCTGACTGGTCTTGCCGCCGAAAATATGGGGCGGACCGACGGGTGGCGTTTTCATGATTTGGGGCGGCGGTTAGAGCGGGCGATCACCACCTGCCGGATTGCCCGCCATTTTGCCGACGATGCCGCGTCGGTCGATGATCTAACCATTCTGCTTGAACTCTGCGACTGCCAGATTACCTATCGCACGCGCTATATGGCTGGGCCGTCGCGCTTGCCGGTGCGCGATATGGTGCTGCTCGAAACCCAGAACCCACGCTCCTTGATCTATCAGGTCGATTGGATCGCCGAGCATCTGCGCCGCCTGCCGTCGTTGCGGGCCGATGGGATGCCGGAAACCCAAGTGCTCCAGGCCAATGCCCTACTGGGCACATTGACACCCCTGACCGGCGATACGCTCCCCATTAGCGATCTCGGCAAGCTGGAAGCCCGCCTGCTGGCCCTATCCGATGCGGTGGGACAGCGCTATTTTTTGCAAAACCGCAAAGCGGATAAAGCGATCGGGGCGGGGCTATTGGCATGATTTACCACGTCCGCCATACCACGCTGGTGCGCTATGATGCTTTCGTGCGGCTGGCCCGTTTCAATCTGCGGCTGCGTCCGGCCCCGTGGCCGAGCCAGACCGTGACCGAGTATCGGCTGGACGTCAAACCCGCCCCCGCCGCAATCGAGGAGCGGAAAAGTGCCTATCCCGTCAATATTGCCCGTATGGTCATCGATACGCCGCTGACCGAGTTGCAGGTGGAAAGCCGCTTCAAAGTAGATGTTTCCGTCGATGCGATCGAGCCGGAACCGGGGGAAGCCAGTCTTGCTGAGGTTGCGGAGGCGGCCTTGCGCGTCGATGCCATCCACCCGACCGCGCCGGCCAATTATCTCTTCGCCTCGCCCTTTACGCCGATGGATGCGCAGATACAGGCGTGGGCCGCCGAAACTCTCAGGCCAGAGCGCGGTGTGCTGGCCGCCGGGCTGGATCTCGCGCAGCGCATTCAGCGGGAATTCACCTATGACCCCGCCGCCACCGATACCGATACCCCGCCGGCCGAGGCATTTGCCGCCAAACACGGGGTGTGCCAGGATTTCGCTCATATTCTGCTGATCGCCCTGCGCGGCGCAGGACTGCCCGCCGCTTATGTATCGGGCTATCTACGCACCGACCCGCCACCGGGCCGCCCTCGCTTGATTGGGGCGGATGCTACGCACGCGTGGGTGATGCTTTGGTGCGGGCCAACCCGCGGCTGGATCGGCCTTGATCCAACCAATGGCGTTACCATGGGATCGGGCCATGTCTTTACTGCCATGGGCCGCGATTATGCCGATGTCGCACCGATGGACGGCGTCTTCGTCGGCCAGGGCGCGCAAAACGTCAGCGTCCAGGTCGATGTGATTCCAGCGGAAGAGCTGGCGCAACCCTAAACCCTGAAAAAATTTGGCGGATGGGAAAAAATGCGGGGCGAAGATTGGTTCGGCAACTATCAATGGCCCATCACGTCACGCCTGGTAAGAAAACACGTTAAGATAGGGGCTCCTAGAGGTTTATAGGGGGTATTCCTATTTAGCGATGTCCGGTTGTCGCCCTTCGATTTTCAAGCTCTGTCCCCTGCCCACCTGCTTTACCGCATTGACCGATACAACCCTTGCGGTCAGATTTGGCCCGGTAAGAATGGTTGATGATAGGGTTTTGAGCGAATGGCGAAGGCAGCGGCCAACGGTGGGGCTACTCTGGGGTTCGAGGCGGAGCTTTTCCGAACGGCAGATAAGCTTCGTGGCAATATGGAGCCTTCCGACTATAAGCACGTCGCGCTGGGGCTGATCTTCCTTAAACATATTTCGGATAGTTTCGACGCGCTGCATTCCAAGCTGCTGGCGGAATACCCCGAAGGGGCCGAAGACCCCGACGAATACGCGGCGGAGAATGTGTTCTGGGTGCCGAAGGAAGCCCGCTGGTCGCACCTGCAAGCCACCGCCAAACAGTCGGATATCGGTAAGCAGATCGATGAAGCGATGCTGGCGATTGAAAAGGTCAACCCGTCGCTGAAAGGGGTTCTACCCAAGGATTATGGCCGCCCGTCGCTCAATGCAGTGATGCTGGGGGAATTGATCGATCTGATCTCCGGCATTGCCTTGGGTAAGGAAGGCGACGCTGCGCGCGATGTTTTGGGCCGGGTCTATGAATATTTCCTGGGGCAGTTCGCGGGCAGCGAAGGCAAGCGCGGCGGGGAGTTCTACACCCCCCGGTCGGTCGTTCGGGTGATGGTGGAGATGCTGGAGCCGCAGAAGGGCCGGGTTTACGATCCTTGTTGCGGGTCGGGCGGGATGTTCGTTCAGTCCGAAAAATTCGTGGAAGCCCATCAGGGCCGCATCGGCGATATCGCCATTTACGGGCAGGAAAGCAATTACACCACCTGGCGTCTTGCCAAAATGAACCTTGCCGTGCGTGGGATTGATGCGGATATCCGCTGGAACGCCGAAGGCAGCTTTCATAAGGATGAACTGCCGGACCTGCGGGCGGATTTCATCCTGGCGAACCCGCCGTTCAATATCTCCGATTGGGGCGGGGAACGACTGCGGGAGGATGCGCGCTGGAAATATGGCATTCCCCCGACGGGCAATGCCAATTACGCCTGGCTGCAGCACATCTACCACCACCTCGCGCCCAATGGCACGGCGGGCGTGGTGCTGGCCAACGGCTCCATGTCGTCCAGCCAATCGGGGGAAGGGGAGATTCGCAAGGCGATGATCGACGGCGACGTGATCGATTGCATGATCGCGCTGCCGGGTCAGCTTTTCTATTCCACCCAAATTCCCGCCTGCCTGTGGTTCCTGGCGAAGAACAAAAAGAACGCCCGCTTCCGCGACCGGCGCGGGGAAATTCTGTTCATCGATGCCCGCA
>CAZNVY010000033.1:24663-32122 GCA_964576605.1 uncultured Elstera sp.
AATTGCCGATACCTATCACCGCTGGCGCGAAGGCCGCGACTATCAGGACGTGCCGGGCTTTTGCAAATCCGCCGAGTTGGATTTGGTCAAGGAACATGGCTATGTGCTCACGCCGGGCCGCTATGTGGGGGCAGCGGAACAGGAAGACGACGGGGAGCTTTTCCCAGAGAAAATGGCCCGTCTCGCCGCGCAATGGCGCGACCAGCAGGCGGAAGCCGCGACGCTCGATGCCCGGATCGAAGCCAATCTGAAAACCCTCGGTTTCTAGGGGGCGAAGGACGATGGCAGACGGAAGGCTGGACCTTGGCCCGCTTGATCGGGCGATTGATTGCCTCACCGAAGGGTGGGCGCGGTATCAACAGGATATTACCGATACGCAAATCCGCGATGGGCTGATCCAGCGCTTTGAATTTACCTATGAAATCAGCCACAAAATGCTCAAACGCCATCTGGAGGCAACCTCGGCCAACCCGGCGGAGTTTGATGAGATGAGCTTTCAGGATTTGATCCGCACGGGGAACGAAAACCGGCTGCTGTTGGGGGCGTGGCCGGACTGGCGGCGCTACCGCGACATGCGCTCCAAGACCAGCTATGCCTATGATGAAAAAATCGCCGTCGAGGTTGTCGCCGGTATTCCGGGCTTTCTGGCGGAAGCGGTTTACCTGCGCGATCAAATCAAGGCCCGCCAAGCATGACGCCGCCGTTGATCGACATTCACCCCGACCATTGGGCCATCGTCCGCGATATTCTGCAAACCCAGGTGCCGCAGTACCCGGTTTGGGCCTTCGGCTCCCGCGCCACCTGGAAAGCCAAGGAATTTTCCGACCTGGATTTGGCAATCATCACCGAAACGCCCCTGCCGCTGGATGTTATGGCCAGTCTTCGGGAGGCTTTTTCGGACTCGGACCTGCCGTGGAAAGTGGATGTGGTGGATTGGGCCAGCACGGGTGCGGCGTTTCGGGAAATCATTGAGCGGGACAAGGTGGTGGTGCAGGGATGGCGAAAGCTTCAACTTGGGAGGGTTAGCCTAAAGATTGGTAGCGGCGCAACGCCTCGCGGTGGCAAGGATGCGTATAAAGGTGGCAAAACGGCCCTGATACGTAGTCAAAACATTCACAACAACCTCTTTAATAGAGATGGGCTGGTTTATATTGATGATACTCAGGCATATGAGTTGCGAAGTGTCGAGGTTCAAGAAAACGATGTTCTTATAAATATAACTGGAGATTCTGTTGCTCGTTGCACATCCGTTGATCCAAAAATATTGCCTGCTCGCGTAAATCAGCATGTCGCAATTATTCGTCCTCGATCAGATATTTTGGACCCAAAATTCCTTAGATTTGTTCTCGTAAGTCCTTCAATGCAAGATCACTTGTTAGCTCTTGCGTCTGCGGGAGCAACACGAAATGCCCTTACGAAAGCAATGATCGAATCCTTGACGATTGACGCCCCGCCTGTCGAAGAACAACGCGCCATCGCTCATGTTCTTGGTACGCTAGACGATAAAATCGACCTGAACCGGCGGATGAATGCGACGCTGGAGGCGATGGCGCGGGCTTTGTTCAAGGATTGGTTCGTCGATTTCGGCCCCACCCGCGCCAAACTGGAAGGCCGCGCCCCCTATCTCCCACCCGACCTTTGGGCTTTGTTCCCGGATCGGTTGGACGAGGAGGGGAAGCCGGAGGGGTGGGAGACGCAACCACTTGATCAGATCGCGGATTTCCTTAACGGACTGGCGCTTCAGAAATTTCCACCGGAGGGCAGCGTTAGCTTGCCTGTCATCAAGATTGCTCAGTTGCGTTCTGGAAATGGCGACAATGCAGATCGAGCCTCCATCAATGTTCCCAATCAATATGTGATTCAAGATGGTGACGTCCTTTTCTCATGGTCCGGGAGCCTGATGCAGCGTGTGTGGACGGCTGGACCTGGGGCATTGAACCAACACCTGTTCAAGGTGACGTCTGATAATTATCCAAAGTGGTTTTACTATTTCTGGATTGATCACTATATGCCGCGCTTTCAGGCCGTCGCCGCCTCCAAGGCTACTACGATGGGCCACATTCAACGGCGGCATCTGACAGAGGCGACCACATGCGTTGCGGAAGGCGCGATCATGGCGGTCGCGGATCACCTAATTGGGCCGCTGTTTGCTAAAATGATTGAGAACAACCTTGAATCCCGCACCCTCGCCCAAACCCGCGACGTTCTCCTTCCAAAGCTAATGTCCGGTGAAATCAGTCTTAAGGATACCGAAGCGGCGGCGGAGAAGGCCTTATGAGCATGGATTGGTATCCCGGTATCAGGGCCTTTTGCGCGCATTGGAGCCATGCACCGATGCTTCAGCAAACGTTTGAGGCATTGGAGCAGTCCTTCTTAAGCGAGAGCGACGCCTCCATCGATGCTGCGAAGGGTGTAGTTGAATGTGCCTGCCGGGTCTTGATCGAAGAAAGGGACGATCCGAAAGACCCGAAAAAGCCCGCCAAATCCGATGCGTCGCTGTCCGAGCTTCTGGGGCTTGCGACCCGTATGCTGAAGCTTGGGGAAATCCGGCATCGGGCGTTTTCCGATCTGATCCGCGAACATAACCGGCTGGCCGACTCTCTCCGCGTGCTTCGTAACGAGGCGGGGACGGTATCGCATGGCAAGGACGGCTTCATTGCCAAGCTGTCCCGGCATCATCGCCGCGCCGCCGTGCTGGCTGCGGATGCCATCGTGACCTTTCTGCACGAAGCCTATCTGGAGCGCGAACCTGACCCGGTGCGCACCTTGGAACCGTTTGACCGTTTCACCGAATCTAATGATTTAATTGATAAATATACTTCAATCGTTGTTGATCCAGAAGATAATGACGAGACTGATGGTATGCTAAGGGTCCGTATTATTCTGCCGAACGATGATGAAATCCCATTGATTCTTGAACCGGCACGGCTTCTTTTTAGCATTGATCGTACAGCCTATAAGTCGGCACAAGCGGCTTGTCGTGATGCCGCTGTGAACAGGCAAATTGGCGATGTGGAGGATGCTTAATGTCCTATTTCCCCGAAGCCGATCTGGAAGCCGCCCTGCTGGCGCAATTGGCGGACCTCGGCTATGCCTGTCACTCGGATCGGGGCATCGGCCCGGATGGGGCCACGCCGGAACGGGCGGCTTATGCCGATGTGCTGCTGATCGGGCGGCTGACCCAGGCGATTGACCGGCTGAACCCCCATATCCCCGCCGAGGCGCGGCAGGACGCGCTGAAGGCGGTTGTGGCGGCGCAATCGCCGTCCTTGATCGACGAAAACCGCCGCCTGCATCGGGCGCTGGTGGAAGGCGTTCCAGTCGAATTCTACAGTGACGATGGCACGATCCGGGGGGATCGGGTGCGCCTTGTCGATTTCGATTCTCCGGGGGCGAATGATTGGCTGGCGGTAAGCCAGTTTACCGTGATCGAAAACCGCGCGACCCGCCGCCCGGATGTGGTGCTGTTCCTGAATGGTCTGCCGGTCGCGGTGATCGAACTCAAAAAGCCGGGGCTGGAAACCTCCCCGCTGACCGCCGCCTATAATCAGCTTCAAACCTATAAGGCGCAAATCCCGTCGCTGTTCCGCACCAATGCGGTGCTGGTCACGTCCAACGGGCTGACGGCGCGCATCGGCTCGCTGACGGCCAACGAAGAACGCTTCATGCCCTGGCGTACTACCGATGGCAGCGGTCATGCCGCCAAAGGCACGGCAGAAATGCCGGTGCTGATCGAAGGCGTGTTTCAGCCGCAGCGCTTTCTGCACCTGATCCGCGATTTTACCGTTTTTGGCGAGACGGGCAGCGGCACGGTTAAGATTATCGCGGGCTATCACCAGTTCCATGCCGTGCGCCACGCGGTCGCGGCGACCGTCGCTGCTGCGTCCCCCGATGGCAGCCGCAAGGCCGGGGTGATTTGGCACACGCAAGGGTCGGGCAAAAGCTTCCTGATGGCCTTCTATACCGGGCAATTGGTGCAGCACAAGGATATGGCCAATCCTACTATTGTGGTCATTACCGACCGGAACGATCTGGACGATCAGCTTTTCAGCACGTTTGCCCTGTGCCGCGATTTGATCCGGCAAACGCCGCTTCAGGCCGATAGCCGCGAGGATTTGCAGGCAGCGCTGAACCGGGCATCGGGCGGGGTGATTTTCACAACCATTCAGAAATTTGCGCCGCCGCCGGGGGCCGGGGCCTATCCGGTTCTGACCGACCGGCGGAATGTGGTGATTATCGCCGATGAAGCGCACCGCAGCCAATATGGGTTTAAGGCGAAGGTTGCGCAGAAGACCGGGGAAATCGCCTATGGGTTCGCCAAATATCTGCGCGATGCGCTGCCGAACGCCAGTTTCATCGGCTTTACCGGAACCCCGGTCGAATCGACCGATGCCAACACGCGCGCCGTGTTCGGGGAGTATATCGACGTTTATGATATCAGCCGCGCGGTGGAGGATGGGGCAACGGTGCCCATCTATTACGAAAGCCGCTTGGCCCGGATCGAGCTTTCGGAGGAAGAAAAGCCCCGGATCGACGCCGAAGTCGAAGAACTGACCGAAGAAGAAGCCGTGACGGAGCAGGAACGGCTGAAGCAAAAATGGTCAACCGTCGAAGCGCTGGTCGGGGCCGAAAAGCGGCTTGCGATGGTCGCCGGGGATTTGGTCCGCCATTTTGAAGACCGGGTGGCCGCCCTAGACGGCAAGGCGATGGTGGTTTGCATGAGCCGCCGCATTTGCGTCGCGCTCTATAATGCCATTATCGCCCTGCGCCCCGATTGGCATTCAGACGACGATACGCAGGGCGTGGTCAAAATCGTCATGACGGGGTCCGCCGCCGATCCTGAAGCCTGGCAACAGCATATCGGGGGTAAAGCCCGGCGCGATTTGCTGGCGAAGCGAGCCAAAGACCCGAATGATCCGCTGAAACTGGTGATCGTCCGCGATATGTGGCTGACCGGGTTCGACGCCCCTTCCATGCACACGATGTATATCGACAAGCCGATGAAGGGGCATGGGCTGATGCAGGCGATTGCCCGCGTTAATCGCGTCTTCCGCGATAAACCCGCCGGGCTGGTCGTCGATTATATTGGCCTTGCGCAGAACCTGAAAAACGCGCTGGGGCAATATTCCGCCGCCGATCAGCAGCAAACCGGCGTGGATGAAGCCGAAGCCGTGGCGGTCCTGCTGGAGAAGATCGATATTGTCCGCGCCCTGTTCAAAGGCTTTGACTATCCCCGTGGTTTGACTGGTACGCCGCGAGAACGGCTTGCCGTGATGGCGGAAGCGCTGGAATGGATTCTCGATCAGCAACATAAGGCCGCCGCGCAAGAGGCAACGGACGAGGCCAAAAAACAGGCGCATCGGCGGTTTCAAGACGCGGTTCTGGCTTTGTCGCAGGCCTTCGCCTTGGCTGCCGCGACCGAGGAGGGGCGGGCGGTGTGTGACGAAGTGGGGTTCTTCCAAGCCTTGCGCGCCGCGCTGGTCGCAACGGCTCCAGGGGCCGGAAAATCGGGGGCGGATAAGCAATTTGCCGTTCAGCAGATTATCAATCGGGCCGTGGTCTCGACCGGCATAGTCGATATTCTGACCGCCGCCGGGCTGACGACACCGGATATTTCCATTCTGTCCGATGAGTTTCTGGCCGAAGTGCAGCAGATGGAGAAGAAGAACCTCGCGCTGGAGGCGCTGCGGCGGCTTCTGAACGACGAGGTTAAGTCATCCACCCGTACGAATGTTGTTGAAACCCGCCGCTTTTCCGAACGGCTCGAACAGGCGGTGGCGCGCTATCATACCAACGCGATTAGCACGGTCGAAGTGCTTCAGGCGTTGATCGAACTCGCCCACGATCTCCGCTCCGCCCGCCTTCGGGGCGAGGCGGAGGGATTATCGCCAGAGGAAATAGCCTTCTATGATGCGCTGGCCGAAAACGCGAGCGCGGTAGAGGTGATGGGTAACGACTCGCTGAAGGTGATTGCTCACGAGCTTCTAACGGGCTTGAAATCGACTGTGACCGTCGATTGGTCGCACCGTGAAAGCGCGCGGGCACGCATTCGGGTGTTGGTAAAGCGCATCTTACGCAAACACGGCTACCCGCCTGATCTTCAGGACACAGCCGTTCAAACCGTGCTTCAGCAGGCAGAAGCGCTTTCGGCAGCTTGGGCGGCCTGATGCGGGGCCTATTAGCCACATCTGCAATGAGCATTTAATTAAACCCTCAATTCAGGCTCTGGTGCTGGACCGGTTGCCGTGAAGGTGATCGATATTGTCGGCAACGACAGGATGACGCTGATCCCCGTTACGTTTGGGTAGGGGCGGTATCTGAAATCCTCAATGCAATTGTAGCCCAACTGAGCTACAGTTTGTCCTTGGGAGAGATACCATGAATGCCGTTGTCCGCGCCCGCGTTGATGAAGCCGTAAAAGAAGAAGCCGCCGCCGTGCTGGCGGGGATGGGGCTGACGGTTTCGGATGCCATGCGCCTGATGCTGGTTCGCATTGCCCGCGACAAAGCTTTTCCCTTCGATCTGAACACGCCAAACGCCGAAACCCGTGCAGCGATGGAAGAGGCGCGGGCAATGGCGCAAGCGCGGTTTGCTTCTGCCGGTTAGTGCCCTAAACCGCCGGGCTTGACGGGCTAGCCCAATGGGTTACTCTTATCCCGTGAAACCGATATCCGTCATCGAAACCGCACCTTTCATCCGGGCGGTGAACGACCTGCTGTCGGACGATGAGCGGGGGGAGATGATCGATTATATCGCCCGCAACCCTGAAGCCGGGGCGGTTATCAAGGATACGGGCGGCGCGCGAAAACTGCGGTGGGCGCGGACAGGAGGCGGCAAAAGTGGGGGCGTTCGGACGATCTATTATTTCCACAGCTCGGATGCGCCGCTTGTGTTGTTAACGGTCTATGGCAAAGGCACAAAGGCAAACCTGTCGGCGCAGGATAAGAGCGCAATTAGCCACGCTATAGAAAGCCTTAAGGCGCGGTTCCGCGCAGGAGAATGAGCGAGAGGGGAGATGAGGTCATGGCACGGAATATTGCGGCTGAGATTCTCGAAGGGCTAGAGGATGCGGCGAACCTGCTGGACAGCAAACCTTCGGCGGCGCGCATTACTCAGGTTGACACCATCGACGTGCGGGCGGTGCGTGATGCCGCTGGCGGAACGCAGGCCGAGTTTTCGGCGCGCTTCGGCATTCCGGTGGATACGCTGCGCAAATGGGAGCAGGGAACCCGGCAACCTGATGCCGTTGGGCGGTCTTACCTGCGGCTGATCCGCAAAGACCCGCGCTATGTGGAAGAGGTTTTGAAGGCTGGGTAATCAGCCTTCCTAAGCATATTTTCTATGGGGTAAACTGTGGGGTGGCCTTCTCGAGAAAGCCAATTTGCTCAATAAAGTCAAATGCTTACGAGAAAATTTGGCGGATGGGGAGGGAGTTGAACCCCCGATACCCGTGAAGGTA
>CAZNVY010000034.1:0-6804 GCA_964576605.1 uncultured Elstera sp.
CCCCCAATGCGCTGCGGCCGCGGATGCAGGGCGTGCGGCTCAACGGCTTCACCATCGCCGACGGGGCCGATGCGGGGCTGCTGGACGCCGCGGGCCTGCCGCTGATTTTACCGCCGGTCGTCACCGGCTTTCTGCTGCTGCTGCTCTTCGGGCGCAAGGGGCCGATCGGCGGCTTTTTAGAAACCTATTTCGGGATCGTTTTTTCCTTCCGCTGGACCGGGGCGGCCCTGGCCTCGGCGGTGATGGGATTTCCCCTGCTGGTCCGCTCGATCCGGCTATCGATCGAGGCGGTGGATCGCAAGCTGGAGGAAGCGGCGGCCACCCTGGGGGCAAACCCGCTTTGGGTGTTTCTTACTATCACCCTACCGCTGATCCTGCCGGGGATTATCGCCGGTATGATCTTGTGTTTCGCCAAGGCGATGGGCGAGTTTGGCGCGACGATCACCTTCGTCTCGAATATTCCGGGGGAAACGCAAACCCTGCCCTCGGCGATCTATACCCTCACGCAAGTTCCGGGCGGCGATAGTGGGGCGCTGCGCCTGACCTTAATCTCCGTCGCCTTATCCATGGCTGCACTCTTTGCCTCCGAAGCATTGGCGCAGCTCTTCGAGAAGCAGGTGAAGAGGGGATGAGCCTATCGGTATCGGCCCAGCATCGGCTGGGGGCGTTTTCGCTGGATGTCAGCTTTACCTCCGACCGGGGGGTGACGGCCCTCTTTGGCCGCTCCGGTTCTGGCAAAACCTCGCTGGTGCGGATTATCGCCGGGCTGATAAAGCCCGACGCGGGGCGGATTGTGCTGGCCGGGGATGTTCTAACCGACCGGACGCAGGGCATTTTTATTCCAAAGCACAAGCGGCGGTTTGGGTATGTCTTTCAGGAACCTCGGCTATTCCCGCATCTGACCGTACGACAGAATCTAACCTACGGGCGCTGGTTCTCCCCTGCAAGCCGCCGGACCGAGAGTTTGGAGCGGATTGTGGAGCTTTTGGGCATCGGCGGGCTTTTATCCCGGCATCCCGATACCCTCTCCGGCGGCGAAAAACAGCGGGTGGCCATGGGGCGGGCGCTGCTTTGCGCCCCGCGCCTCTTGCTGATGGATGAACCGCTGGCGGCCCTGGACGATGCGCGCAAGGCCGAAATTCTGCCCTATCTTGAACGGTTGCGCGACGAGATGGGGATTCCCATCGTCTATGTTAGCCATTCGGTTGCGGAAATTGCGCGCCTGGCTGATCGCGTCGTGGCCCTGCACGATGGCCGGGTTACGGCGGTTGGGCCGGTGGCAAGCATTCTCCAACATCCCTCGCTCGACCAGGCCGGCGACGGTCCCGGTACCTGGCTGGAAGGGCGCATCACCGCCATCGATCCGGCGTATCAACTGGCTACTGTGGCGCTGCTATCGAACCAGTTGACCCTTCCCTACCGGCGCGGCGCGCTGGGGGCGCGGGTTCGGGTGCATCTCCCCGCGCAGGACGTGATGCTGGCAACCGCCCGCCCGCAGGGTCTAAGCGCGCTCAACATTCTGACGGGTATTATCTTAGAACAAACCCCCGGCCCGGATGGGTTGATCGACGTGGCGATCGACTGCGCTGGTGATCGGCTGCGCGCCCGCCTGACCGCCCTATCGGTCGAAACCCTAGGCCTGGTCCCCGGCACGCCGGTTTTCGCCATCATCAAATCGGCGGCCCTGGCGGAGGACTAACCCCCAGTTCCACCGCCGGGGCGGACGCGGCCCGTTCAGCCAGTAGCCATGCAATATCCGGGGCCAAAACCTCGGCCACCTTCTGCTGCATAACGCGAAACCGGGCTAAAAGCTCCTCGCCAAAGGCCGTCACCACGGCCCCGCCGCCATCCTTACCGCCGCGCTGCGATTCCACCACCGGCCGGTCGAACATGCGGTTCATCGCATCGACCAACAACCACGCCCGACGATACGACATATCCATCGCCCGCCCCGCCGCCGAAATCGAACCAGTTGCCTTAATCTGTTCGAGAAGCGCCATCTTCCCAGGCCCCAGCCGCGCCGCATCGGCAAAGGTGACGCGCACCATAATCTGCACAGGATCTGAGGGAAGACGCGGCATGACAATCCTGTTAGGGACTTCGGATGGAAGGATTTTAGCCCAAAAGCCGCAAGCCTGTATATCGAGCTTTCCCCCCTCAGCGGTTGATGGATCGGTATTCCCCAGTTGCCACACGCTGTTTTGCGCGCGCCACCCATTCAGCGACGATGCGCGGCATCTCGGTTATCACTTCTCGCCCAAACAAAACCTCGTCCGCATACCCCATGTGCAGCATATCATACAGTCGGCAAAGATAGGGTTTGCCGCAGTCCCACCAAGTATAATAGGCATCAACCATCAAATAATGCCGGATATCTATCTTTTCATGCTCGCGTAACTCTTCAATCTCCATTCCATCGAGAAGAGTTTCATAGATACCATCTGCAACACGGCTTCCGAAGGTTGTCGTATAATAATATTCCTTGACCTCCCAAACAGCGATTGGGTTAACCGTTGACGGAAAGGCCCCATCCACCCGGCGCGCCAGAGTTCGCAGCGGCAGCCCGTCGCGTGTCATGGTGGTCAGGACGCGCGGATCATAATCACACGGCATATCCTCGGAATAGGCCTCGATCATCATATTGACCAAGGCCGTCAAAAAAGCCGGGGCCTTTTTATCGCCCGTTTGCTTGTTCATCGGGATTGGGCAGCTAGGCTTTAGCTGAGAATAATAATAGTGAAATACCTCTCTAGCCTCATCCGCCGACATAAGATTCGGTTTTGCAATTTCCGTCAAATCTTTCGCACGGATACGAAAATATTCCTGCAGCTCCACTGCGAACGGAGTTGCTATACCGCAATGCATAATTTTAGAAGCGTCAAGGCCCAGACGATTATAGGCGGTCGCCATATCCTGTAGAGTAGGAATAATTAAATTATCCTCTTTGCTATATCCGATTATCTGGCTAAGAGAGCGGACAGATGCCCAAAAACTCTTAGGCTTATTCAAGAAATCAGTAATTGGCCTCATTATCCTTATAAATCCTTTCCTCAAGCTCTTTAACAAAATCCAATAACGATACTCCGAACAAATGACAAATTTCCCTGACCTCTAAAATATCTAATCGCCGCTCACCCGATTCATATTTACTTACCATCGATTGTGGGATGCCGAGGGCGATTGCGACATCTACCTGTCGAAGACCGGATTTCTTCCGAAGTTCCTTGAGGAAAACCTCTAAAACCCGCTGTCTTTTCAACCAGAGCGATTTATCTGATATCATGATTGCATCATAAAATGAGTTATGCTGTATTCCAAAAAGCGATATATTTTGATCAGGAATGCATCCTGGAGGCTCATATGCAACTCGCGTTGCCGATATCACATGATAAAATCCATCCCTCAATCAATAGAATCAATGAGATAAAACCATTTAAGACACAGCTATTGAAATGGGTTGGAAATAAGCAAAGGTTTGCTCATGAGATCATCGCGTTTTTCCCAAAATCATTTGGCGTTTATCATGAACCTTTTTTAGGCTCTGGAGCGGTTTTATCGGTCCTATCGCCTAAGCAGGCAGAGGCCGCCGACAGTTTCCTGCCCCTGATTGAAATATGGGAGACTGTAAAGAAGAATCCGATGCGGGTGATCGATTGGTATCGGACCCGTTGGGAGAAAATGTATACTGGCGATAAAATCGCCGCATATGAAGCCATTAAGGCACGTTATAACGCCAAAGCAAATGCTGCCGACCTTCTATTTTTGTGCCGATCCTGTTATGGCGGGATTGTGCGCTTCCGAATGCGGGACGGTTATATGTCTACCCCCTGCGGGGTGCATGATCCGATCCATCCGCAGGCCTTTGCCCGCCGTGTCGTCGAATGGCGCAAACGTCTTGCAGGGACCAACTTCTTTCATCGCGATTACACAGAATCATTGGAGCGCGCGCAATCGGGCGACGTGATCTACTGCGATCCCCCCTACTCTTACAGTCAAGCAATCCTGTATGGCGCGCAGAATTTCAACCTGGATGACCTGTTCAAATCAATTGAACGGGCAAAAAAACGGGGCGTCTTCATCGCCCTCAGTATCGATGGAACCAAGAAATCAGGGGAGCAATTTTGCCCGATTCGCTGGCCACGCGGCTTATTTGCCCGCGAGGTAACGGTTAATCTGGGCCGGTCAATGCTGCGCCGTTTTCAAATGGCCGGGGAAACGCTTGAGGCCGAACAGGTGAGCGACCGTCTCTTGCTCACCCATTGAGACCGTAGCCCCCCGCATTCGATCCCGGGCAGGGCGACTCAAGCGTCCCCCCAGCGTGCGGCGGCCTGATCGTCCTCGGCTTTGGCGGTAACCCAGGTTTCGCCCGCCGCCCCCTCTTCCAGCTTCCAGAAAGGTGCTTTGGTCTTCAGCCAATCCATCAGAAAATCAGCGGCCTCGAAAGCGGCGCGGCGATGGGCGGATGCGGTGGCGACGAAAACAATCGGCTCCCCCGCCAAGAGCCGTCCAAACCGATGGATCACCAGCAGCCCGTCTAGCGGCCAACGCTGGGCGGCCTGGGCGGCGATAGCGGCGATCTGGGCTTCCGTCATGCCGGGGTAATGTTCCAGCGTCATCGCCGTGAGCGGCTGGCCGCTATGGTCCGCGCCGCGTACCAGACCCGTAAAGCTGACCACGGCCCCCGCCTGCGGAACGGCGGCAGTGAAGGCGGAAACTTCTGCCCCTGGGTCGAAAGCCGCGGCCTGCACACGGGTGATGCGCATTTCTTAACCCCCGGTAACTGGGGGCAAGAAGGCGATTTCATCGTCGGGCGCGAAGCTGGCATCAAGATCGGCGAAGACCTGATTGATCGCGGCACGGATGACCGAACGGTCCTCGAATACCGCCGCGTGACCGGGCGAGAGGGTCGCGAGATAATCGATCAACCCATTGAGCGTGGTCACCCCCGGCGGCGGGGTCACCGCCTCTTCCGCCCGATTGAGGCGGGAGCGCAGCCAGGCGAAATAGCGCACGCGCATCGGTTACTCCTCGGTCTTCGGCTGGTCCATATGGCGCAGGCCAGCGCGCAGGTAATCATAGCCGGTAATCAGGGTTAGCACGGCCGCCGCGGCAAGGCCGAGCGTGCCAATTTCCTCGATATACAGGCCCGCCGGACCATGACCACCGACCATAACAACGCCGAGCGCCACCATCTGAATGCCGGTCTTCCACTTCGCCAACCGCGAAACGGGAACGGAAATCCGCAGCCCGGCCAAAAATTCCCGCAGGCCCGATACGAGAATTTCCCGTCCCAGAATAATCAGCGCCGCCACAATCATTGGCCCGGCAATGCGCTGCTGACCAACCAAGACCAGCAGGATCGCCGCAACCAACAGCTTATCGGCAATCGGATCGAGAAACCGGCCGAAGTCGGACTGCAACTGGCGCTGCCGGGCGATATGTCCATCCAGCCAATCGGTGATACAGGCCAGCGCATAAACCAAGGTTGCACTCCAGGCCCCCCACGGGCCGGGGAGATACAAGAGGATAACCACGAGCGGAATAGCGGCGATGCGCGACAGGGTCAGCAGGTTAGGCAGACTATACATCCGGGAAAACCACCCTTCATTCGCGCGAGACCCGCAGGAGCGGCATTCTAGCTGCCGCCGTGGAAATGGTCATAGATTTTTTTGGCGACGGTTTTGCTAATCCCCGGCACCTGTTCAAGGTCGGACAGTCCGGCGCGGGTGATCGCGCGGACCGAGCCGAAATGGTGCAGCAGCGCCTTGCGGCGGTTCGGTCCTATCCCCGGCACCTCATCAAGCTCCGACTTGATCTGCGCCTTCTGGCGCTTGGCGCGGTGGGTGCCGATGGCGAAACGGTGCGCCTCATCGCGCAGGCGCTGGATATAGTAGAGCGCCGGGTCTTGCGGCGGCAG
Source organism: uncultured Elstera sp. (assembly GCA_964576605.1). Lineage (GTDB taxonomy): Bacteria > Pseudomonadota > Alphaproteobacteria > Elsterales > Elsteraceae > Elstera. The sequence goes on from CAZNVY010000034.1 coordinate 5,918, forward strand.
TTTGAACGGCGTCTTGCCGGGCAGATAGAAGTCTTCCCGCCCCGACTCGCGGTCCTGGCCTTTGGCGATACAGACCAGCGGCAGATCGGCAACGCCGACCGCTTCCATCACTGCGACCGCCGCCCCCAATTGCCCGGCGCCGCCGTCGATGACGACGAGATCGGGCCAGGCACCGCCCTGCCGGTCTGGGTCTTCCTTCAGCGCGCGGGAAAAGCGGCGGGTTAGCACTTCCTTCATCATGCCGAAATCGTCGCCGGGGGTCAGGTCCTCCCCCTTGATCGTCCACGTGCGGTAGGCATTCTTCTGGAACCCGTCCGGCCCGGCGACAATCATCGCCCCGATAGCGTTGGTGCCTTGGATATGGCTATTGTCATATACCTCAATCCGCTGCGGCGGCGCGGGCAGTGCAAAGATCCGCGCCACCTGGTCTAGCAGGCTGCGCTGGGTGGCTTTTTCCGCGAGGCGCCGCTCCAGCGCGTCCTTGGCATTGGTCACGGCGTGCTTGACCACATCGGCCTTGCTGCCGCGCTTCGGCACCTGGATCGACACTTTCCGCTCGGCCTTCACCGAGAGCGCTTCCGCTAACCAGCCTTCTTCCTCCACAGGATCGCTGAGAAGCAGCAGCGGCGGCGGCAGGCGTTCGTCGTAAAACTGCGCAATGAAGGACGCGAGAATTTCCCCCGGCGTTGCCTGATCGTCGTGGGCGGGGTAATAGGCGTGATTGCCGTAATTGCTGCCATTGCGGAAAAAAAAGACCTGCAAGCAGCTCTGCCCGCCGATTTGGGCCAGGGCGAAGACATCGGCATCGGCAAAATCCAGCGTGTTGATGTCCTGGCGCTGTAAGATCGTTGCCAGGGCGCGGATACGGTCGCGGAACTTCGCCGCCG
>CAZNVY010000034.1:6820-31568 GCA_964576605.1 uncultured Elstera sp.
TCATAATCCAAAGTCTCCGCCGCCGCCTGCATCTGCTGGGTCAGCTTCTCGTGAATATCGCGGCTGCGGCCCAATAGCACCGATTTGGCGCTGTCGATCAGGTCGCCATACTCCGTTTCGCTCACCTTGCCGACGCAGGGGGCGCAGCAACGCTTGATTTGATATTGTAGGCAGGGCCGCGTCCGCCCAGAAAAAATCGTATCGGAGCAGGTGCGCAGCAAAAAGATACGCTGCAACGCTTGCACGGTCCGCTCCACCGCCCCTGCCGAGGCAAAGGGGCCAAAATAGTCACCCTTGCGGGTCCGGGCACCGCGATGCTTGGTCAGTTGCGGATAGGCATGATCGCCGGTGATGAAGATGTTCAGGAAGCTCTTATCGTCGCGCGGCAGCACATTATAGCGTGGCAGCAGTTTTTTGATCAGATTGGCTTCCAGCAGCAGCGCTTCTACCTCGGTATGGGTGGTAATGATCTCCATGCTGGCAGTTTCGGCCACCATGCGCCGAATGCGGACCGGCAGCCCATTGGCATTGGTGTAATTGGCCACCCGCCGCTTCAACTGCCGCGCTTTCCCGACATAGAGCACGTCGCCGTCAAAACTTAGCATTCGGTAAACGCCGGGACTGAGCGGCAGGGTTTCGACCACGCGCGCGATCACCCCAGCCCCCCGCTCGAAGGAGACGGGCGGGCGGGCCGTCGGGACGCTTGGACGGGAAGGGGGGGGTGGAACCGGGGTGCTCATACGAGGATAAAAAGACCGAGTCGCTTGCGAATCAAGGGGCTGGCGAAAGGGGTTGCGACAATCCACGATTCCTGTGGATAAGTCTGTGGAGAAGGGTCGGATAGACGGGTGGGAGCGGCAGGACTCTAGGCGACTCGGAAGGTTGCCTACAAAATAGGCAGATCTAGCAAGGCCTTGATTTTCCTATAATTTACTGATTCCGAAACATGGCATTCCCGCTTGTGGATCGGCCAGCAGCCCTGAGCAGTCGATGATTTATCCCTTGACAGGCTTTCCTCGTCCGCTGTGCACAATTCCGCTTGACGGGGGGTGGGAAATGGCGGTTGGCAGGGGCCTGACCGGGCGGTCGCAGCGCTATGTCGCCAGGGGGGCAGAGCGTTCAATCTCCACACCGACGGCGCGTGCATCGGGCATCACGGCGCGCTTTTCCACCCGCACACGGGCGGTGCGCACGCGGCTATCGGCTAGGCACAGGCGGGCGATGCGGTCGGCGAGCGTTTCCACAAGATTAACCCGTGTCCCCCCAACCAGGCTGCGGATCTCCTCAGCCAGGGTGGCATAGCAGACCACGGCGGCCAGATTATCGGTCCCCGGTTCGGTTTCCATCACCAAAAGGTCAACCGAAACGGCGATGGGTTGTAGAACCCCTTTTTCTTCGGGATAGACGCCGATATCCGCCATCAGCTCCAGATCCTGAATATAGAGGCGGCGCAACCCTTGGGTCGGGCGCATCGGCGTATCGACGCGGCCGAGCGTCAAACGGGGCGATAGCGAAACTTCGGTCATGGGCGCATCCTGAACCGGCAACCGGGACAGCCCCGGTTTGTTCTTACCCTCTAGCCGCCTTCGCGGCGGCGCGCTAGTGTCATTCGCGCGTGAAAGAGGATAGCTGCTATGGGAATTCCGGTGCTCGATCATCCGCTTGGTGGGGTCCGCGTCCATCGGGCCGATTACGATTGGCCGAAACAGGGAAACCGGCTGACCCTTGTTTCGGACTATCGCCCGGCGGGCGACCAACCAACCGCGATCAAAGAACTGGTCAGTGGGATCGCCGCCGACGAGCGCAATCAAGTGTTGTTGGGCGTGACGGGTTCCGGCAAAACCTTCACGATTGCCCATGTGATCCAAGACGTGCAGCGGCCAACGCTGATCTTAGCGCCCAATAAAACCCTGGCGGCGCAGCTTTATGGGGAAATGAAGAGCTTTTTCCCCAATAACGCCGTCGAATATTTCGTCTCCTACTACGATTATTATCAGCCGGAAGCCTATGTTCCGCGCAGCGATACCTATATTGAAAAAGAAGCGACGATCAACGAGCAGATCGACCGGATGCGCCATGCCGCCACCCGCGCGCTGCTGGAACAGCGCGATGTCATCATCGTCGCCTCCGTCTCCTGCATCTATGGTATCGGCTCGGTCGAGACCTATTCGAGCATGACGGTCGATCTGGCGCTTGGTCAAAGTTTCGAGCGCACGCAGCTGATCCGGCGGCTAACGGAGCTTCAGTATAAGCGCAACGACGCGGGCTTTGGGCGTGGCACCTTCCGCGTGCGCGGCGACACGATCGAACTCTTCCCCGCCCATTACGAGGATCGCGCCTGGCGCATCTCCCTGTTCGGCGACGAGATCGAAGGGCTGCACGAGATCGACCCGCTGACCGGCGAAAAGATCACCGCCCTCAATGATGTGCGCATTTACGCCAATAGCCATTACGTCACGCCGCGCCCGACCCTCAATCAAGCCATCAAGCAGATTAAGCAGGATCTGAAACTGCGGCTGGAGGAGTTGGTCGCTGCCAATAAGCTGCTGGAAGCCCAACGGCTGGAGCAGCGCACCCAGTTTGATCTGGAGATGCTCGAAGCCTCCGGCTTTTGTGCGGGCATCGAAAACTATTCGCGCTACCTGTCGGGCCGCAATCCCGGCGAGCCGCCGCCGACGCTGTTTGAATATCTGCCGCCCGATGCCCTGCTGGTCATCGACGAAAGCCACGTCACCGTGCCGCAGTTGGGTGCCATGTATAAGGGGGACTTTGCCCGCAAATCCACCCTGTCGGACTATGGCTTCCGCCTGCCCTCCTGCCTCGATAACCGCCCGCTGAAGTTCGAGGAATGGGAGGTGCTGCGCCCGCAAACCATCTTCGTTTCCGCCACCCCCGGCCCGTGGGAATTGGGGCAGACGGAGGGGGTTTATTCCGAACAGGTCGTGCGCCCGACCGGGCTGACCGACCCCGTGTGCATCATTCGCCCAACCGAACATCAGGTCGATGATCTAATTGCCGAGTGCAAGGCGGAGGCGGCGAAGAATAGCCGCGTGCTGGTGACCACCCTCACCAAAAAAATGGCCGAAGCGCTAACGGAATATATGACCGAAGCCGGGCTGAAGGTCCGCTACGTCCATTCCGACGTGGATACGCTGGAGCGCATCGAGATTATCCGCGATCTGCGCCTGGGCGTCTTCGATGTGCTGATCGGCATCAATCTGCTGCGCGAGGGGTTGGATATTCCCGAATGTTCCACCGTCGCCATTCTGGATGCCGATAAGGAGGGCTATCTGCGCTCCCGCACCTCCCTCATCCAGACCATCGGCCGCGCCGCCCGCAATGTCGAAGGCCGCGCCCTGCTCTACGCCGACCGCATCACCGCCAGTATGCAGGCCGCTATCGACGAGACCAACCGCCGCCGCGAAAAGCAGCAGGCCTATAACGCCGCCAATGGCATTACGCCGGAAACGGTGCGCAAATCCATTGGCGACGTGCTGTCCTCGGTCTTCGAGCGCGCCGACCATCTGACCGTCGATGCCGGGCCGGATTACCAGATGGGGAAGGATTTGAAGATCCATATGGCCGAGCTGGACAAAAAAATGCGCGACGCCGCCGCCAATCTGGAATTCGAGGAAGCCGCCCGCCTGCGCGACGAACTCCGCCGCCTGGAGGCGCTGGATTTGGGGCTTCCCGCAGCAGACGCAAAACCCAGGGCGGGCAGCGCCCAAGCGGCAAAGGCGAACCGGGGACGGCGGGGAAAGCGATAGACGGGGCTTCGCCCCGTACCCCACCAAGGCCGGGGACGGTCCTGGACCTGCCTTATGCCTTTATGAGGTGCAGGGACGGTTTGCCGCCCTTCACGGCTAAGGCCGACAGCTTACGATCAAAGGTCGCCAGAACCCCGCCATGTTCTTTGGCGAGTGCCAATAGATAAGTGTCCGTCACCTGCGCCGATGTCAGCACTTTTTCGGTATCGATGGCGGCACAATCGACCATGCTCAGATGATCGGGCCAGAACGCATGTCCAGGCAACCCGCGCAGACCCCGAACGATGGGCACAACACGCGCGGGCGATCCTGGCGAATTAGGATATTTCGGGTTACCAAGAATACGGATAACCCCATTCTCGGTAAGCGGGCACGTAGCCCAGGATAGATGACCAACGGTAGCAAACCAATGGTGGGCATCCTCATGGGCCACGTGACCAGGATCGATCAAGGCGATCAGAACATTCACATCAAGCAGGTACTTCACGGCGCTTCATCGCGGAGCGCGTTGACGGTTTCAAGTGTCACCAAAGGCGAAGCAGCCTTTGGCGTTAATAACAGAATACCATTGCGTTGGGCGCTGGGCGGTGTTCTTGCGAGCGACCGGCGGGCAAGATCGGAAATAACCTCACCGATACTCCGCCCCTGCTGCATCGCTAGGGCCTTTGCCGCCAGTAAGACATCGTCATCGATCGCCAGTGTCGTCCGCATCATTGCCTCGCGCTAAGGCATCAATCATCACGCATCATATGCAACACACGGCCAGATAGCAAGGCCAGGGGCATTAGGCCATCCCCTCCACCACCAGCGCTTTGCCGCCCAAGGCTTCGACCATCGCCGCAATCTCCCGCGACGCCGCTTCGACGGCGCTGCGGTCGGTACCGCGCGTGACCAAGCTTACCCCCAACACCCCATTGCGGAAATAGGGGTAGGAGCCGATGGAGAGATCGGGGTAGCGCACCTGCACCGCCCCCAGCCCCTCGGCAATCACGCCCTCGCCCAAGGTGCAGGAAACGGTCTGGGCATGGATCGCCGGGCCTTCCGCCAGGGTCGGCAGGATATTATCCATCATCGCCTGGGCAATGCGCGGCACGCCCGCCAGGGTGAAGACATTCGCCATGCGAAACCCCGGCGCGCGGGAGACGGGATTATCGATCAAACTGGCCCCAACCGGCACTTCGGCCATCTTCAGGCGCGCCTCGGTCAACTGCCCCGGCTCGTAATGGGCTTCCAGCATTTTTACCGCCTGCGGGTGCCGGTGCAAGGCGACACCAAAGGCCTCGGCAATACAGGCGGCGGTAATATCGTCATGGGTTGGGCCGATACCGCCGGTAGTGAAAACATAAGTATGGCGGGCGCGGAGGTCGTTGACGGTGGCAACGATCACCGCCGCCACATCGGGCACCACCCGCGCTTCAGTTACCGGAATACCGCGCGCGGTTAAGACCCCGGCGATATAATGGATATTGCTGTCGTGGGTGCGACCTGAGAGAATTTCGTTCCCGATCACCAGGATTGCTGCTGTTGTCGCCGTTCCGCTCATAATTCCTCCATCCCACCGCGCCCCTGCGATTGCATCCCCGCTAGACGGCGGCTAGGCTCGCTGCCAGGCTGGGGGGCGCAGTCTTCCCGGAGAGCAAGCTAGGGCTGAGAGAGGCAAAGGTCTATGGCAACATCGCGCATTCTTCGTCGTACCGCGCTCACGGGGTTAATCGCCGCCGCGCTGCTTACGCCGCCTGCCTTGGGTCAAGCCCCAGAAAAAGCCCCGGAAGGTGCCACCGGCACTGCCGCCAAATCCCTTGTGACGGCGGATAAGTTTATGATCGTCACCGCCAATCCCATCGCCTCGCGCATTGGGGCGGATATTCTGGCAAATGGCGGCACCGCAGCAGATGCGGCGATTGCGGCGCAAGTGGCGCTGAATCTGGTGGAGCCGCAGTCGTCGGGCATCGGCGGCGGGGCTTTCGTGCTGTACTTCGATAAGGCAGCTGGCAAGCTGACCTCCTACGATGGGCGCGAGACGGCTCCCGAAAAGGCGACGCCACACTTATTTCTAGGGGCCGATGGCAAGCCCCTGCCGTTCTATGATGCGGTGGTCGGGGGGCGGTCGGTGGGGGTGCCGGGCGTGCCCCGCTTGCTCGATGTTCTGCATAAGCGCCACGGGAAAGCGGCTTGGGCGGCCTTGCTGCATCCGGCGATCACACTGGCGGAGGACGGGTTTACCATCTCGCCCCGGCTTGCCAAACTGCTGGCGGCGGAAAAGCACCTGATGCGCGACCCGGCGGCGAAAGCCTATTTCTATCGCCCGAATGGCGAACCGCGCTGGCAGGGGGAGTTGCTGACCAACCCCGACTATGCGGCAACGCTGAAGCTGCTGGCGGAACAGGGGGTGGAGGCTTTCTACTCTGGTCCCATTGGGGCGGCGATTGTGGCCGCCGTCGCGCAGGAACCGAACCCCGGCACCCTAAGCGCCGCCGATCTTGCCGCCTATAAGGTCATTCAGCGCGAACCCGTGTGCAGCGGGTACCGGGGCCTTAAGGTGTGCGGGATGGCCCCGCCCTCCTCCGGTGGGTTGGCGGTCGCGCAGATGCTGGGGGTGCTGGAACGCTATAATCTGAAGTCTTTTGGGCCGACCGGCGTGCAGTCGGCGCATCTTTTCATGCAGGCAGGCCGCCTGGCCTTCGCCGACCGCGATCTTTACGTCGCCGACCCGGCCTTCGTGCGCCAGCCTGTGGCAGGAATGCTCGATCCGATCTACCTTGGCCAGCGGGCGCAGGGAATTGACTGGAACCAGGATAAAGGCCCTGCCACCGCCGGGCAGCCGCCCGCCAGCAGCGGGGCCTTGGCGGTTGGCGAAACGCCAGAATTTCCCTCTACAACCCATATCGCCATCGTCGATAGCTACGGCAATGCCCTATCGATGACCACAACGATTGAAGACGGCTTCGGCGCGCGGCGGATGGCGGCGGGCTTCCTGCTGAACAATCAGCTTACCGACTTTAGCTTCGTGCCAGAACGCGACGGTAAGCCGGTCGCGAACCGGGTCGAGCCAGGCAAGCGCCCGCGCAGTTCCATGGCTCCCACGATTGCCTTCGACGAAAAAGGCGACGTCAAACTGGTGCTCGGCTCGCCAGGGGGGGCCGCGATCATTCAATATGTCACGCAAACACTGATCGGGATCGTCGATTGGGGGCTGGACCCGCAGGCCGCCGTGTCGCTCGGCCATATCGGCAACCGCAACGGGAATGCCTTGCTGGAAGAGGGCACTGTCGCCGCCGGACTGAAAGGGCCGCTGGAAACGATGGGTTATAAAGTGACCATTGGCGAGATGAACAGCGGTCTGGCCGCCATTCTGGTACAGAACGGCAAGCTGCTCGGCGGGGCCGATCCGCGCCGCGAGGGCCTAGCGGTGGGGAATTAAGCATGTTCGCTCTCGACGATAGCCTCCGAACGCTGCCGAAGGCCGAGCTTTACGAAGAAGTGCACCGGCAAGCGCGCGGTTTGTTGGCGGGGGAGCGCGATCCGATCGCCAATACCGCCAATCTGGCCGCCCTGCTCTATTGGACCCTGCCCGACCTTAATTGGGCTGGGGTCTATTTTCTACGGCAGCCCGATCTACTGGTGCTCGGTCCATTCCAAGGGAAACCCGCCTGCGTGCGCATCCCCGTCGGGCGCGGGGTATGCGGGACGGCGGTTGCGACGGGGGCCGTGCAGATCGTTCCGGATGTTCACGCCTTTCCCGGTCATATCGCCTGCGACGCCGCCTCCCGGTCTGAACTGGTGCTGCCGTTGGTGGTCGAGGACCGCATCTTAGGCGTGCTCGATCTCGATAGTCCGATCCCGAACCGTTTCGATGCCGAGGATGCGGCGGGGTGTGGCGCACTCATGGCGCTGCTGCTCGACGGTAGCGATTGGGCCTAATTGCCGCCGCCGAGGCCCTGTGGAACGCAGGGATTTTTCAGCCGTTCCATCGGCAAAAAAACGGGCGCTTCCCCTTAGGGAAAGCGCCCGTTGTCTTTTAGTATCAGCCCGCAGGGGTTACGTTGGGCTGGCCTGTGACCGATTCAGTTCTACCTGCAACGGTGTTTCGCTGGGATTAGTTACCGTCGTCGCCGACTCGATCTGCACCTGAGTAGCGACCTGAACGTTTTGCGCCAGAATTTGCTGAATCTGAGCGGCGTTGGTTGCATTAACCTGCCCAAGCGTTGTGGACTGCTGCGCCGTCGTTAGCGTCTGCACCACATTCGCTGTTGCGGTTGGGTTGGCCGCCGTCACATTTGGCGACGTTACCGCCTGATAGGTACTCGCCATAACCTGGATGGCCGCTTGCGGGTTGCTCTGATACACGGCCGGGGAGGCCGCGATTTGCGTTACCTGAACCGCGTAGCCCCCCACCAACTGCGGCGCGACCGCCTGGGCGGCCGGCGATACGAAGATGCGCGCCGCCGTGGTCAACGTCTGCAATACCTGCGGCGGGGCTGCATTCTGGACCTGAAGCTGGTTGACAATCTGCAGGGTCGCCCCGGCAACCGCCACGGCCGCGTTGGGGTTCACCGGCAATAGCCGTTCCGCAGCCGCCACCGCCTGCTGGGCTAAAAGCGCCGCCCGCTGCGGATTGCCCGCCGACAGAACAGTAATCGCCTGGGTAACCGCGTTAGCATTGCCGGAATTAATCGCCGCTTGCAGCGCCGGGGGCAGTGCCGTCGCCTGCGCCAACTGCTGCTGCGACAAGCCAGAACTGTTTTGGGCAACTTGCGCCTGGGTCGGATTGCCACTGGCGATCTGACTGACCGCATTGGCCAATTGGTTCGAGTTCATCACGGTCGAGAGACCCTGAACCACCGAGGCGGTCGCCTGCTGCTGTTGCTGATTGTTCACCTGCTGCTGCTGCTGGGCATACGTGCTCAACTGCTGCTGTTGCGCCTGGGTTGGCGGCGTGGTCGTCGGGGCGGTCGACACCCCAGTCGGTAGGGTGACGGCCCCCGTCACGGGCGGCGTGCTCGGCGGCGGAGTCGTGCTGGTCTGCTGCTGAACCTGCTGCCCCGCCGGAAGGGTATTCGCGGCGGCCAAGGTTTGCTGCGTGATCGGCGAAGCGGGCGGCAAGGTCGGCGGCTGGCTCCCCAGCGTGTTAGTCACCTGATTGATGACCGCCAGCGTCGTATTGGCATTCACATTCTGCGTCGGGATCGGCGGATTATTCGGCCCCGTCAAAATTGTGCTCTGCCCGCCGGTGAATTGGGTAGTTCCTCCCCCCGTCGTCACCGTAAAATCCCCACTGCCGCCAACAATCACAGTTGGCTGCGTGGGGATCGAGGGCACGATGCCCGCCACAACCGACCCGCGAATGCCAATCGTGCCCGACGGGGTTTTGATGACTGTGCTGGAGTCTGGGGCGGCGGCCCCGGAGACGAGGCGAAACAGTCCGCGGGAAATGGTAACGGCTTTCTCTTTCTTCCCGCCTTCCGGGTCGAACACCATCTTATCCAGCGTTAACACGCCGTTCGGCCCCAGTTCCAGGGTTGTACCGTCGCGGAATTCGATGATCGCCTTCGACTTCGGCCCGGTAACCACCTGTTCCTGGAACTTCATGATGTCGTCGCGGGCGATGACCCGCTCGCTGCTTTCCGTCGCGCGCGCGCGGACCACATCTTGCACCAGGGCGGCACGGCCCACCACGCGCGGGTCGGCGTCAACCGCCAGTGCCGAAAATGCCGTGCTGGTCAGCGCGGCCATCAGCAGAGAGCTGAAGAAAGGACGCATAAAACCCTCCATCGAACCGCAAACCGCGCCCCGGCTGCGGGACGGCGGAAAAATATCTTTCTATGTTTACACAAGTCAGGCGGGTGAGTGAAAGAGGCGATTGCCGTCAGACCAAAATTTATTCGTACTCAGGCCTCGCTAACGGGCGGTCCGATACACGGCCAATAGGTCGAGGACTCGCGCCTCCCAGGTAAAAACCTGAGCCAAGCGAGCCTGTAGCTCCGGCGTGACCGGCGGCGGGGCCAGCACGGCACGGGCCGCCGCCGCCACATCACCGACCGGCACTAAGCCGGCCCAACCGAGTGCATCAGCCACAGCCACCGTCCCCGACGCCCGCGCGGCAATCACGGGCACCCCCAACCAAAGCGCCTCCAGCAAGGCCGTCGGCCCGCCCTCCCGCTCTGAGAGCAGGAGGAAAACATCGGCCTGCGCCAAAAGATCGGCAACCTGCGTATCCGGCAGCGGGCCGTGCCAGTGAACACGCCCGGCGACCCCTAAGGTCTCGGCGATCCCCTGGAGCCGGGCGGCGTCGCCGCCACTGCCGACCAGGTGCAGTTCGGCCTGTTCCAGCCCCGGTTGGGTCAAGAGGGCCAGCGCATCCTGGAGCCGCTTCACCGGATCAAGCCGCCCGACGCTCAATAGCATCGGTCGCCCCCCTGTCGCGGGCTGGCGCGGGCGGCGGCGCGCATCAAGACTGGCGCGCAGCACGCAGTTCGGCAAATACAGCGTTTTCCGCGGGGTCAGCCCACGCGCGGCAAGCTCGGTCGTCCAGACGGGATCGAGCAAAACAACCGCGACCGCCGTGCGCAGCAGCCAGCGCTCTACCGTTCCATCCCACAGGCGTTTCGCAAGCACCTTAATCTTCGTTTTGCTATCGTAATAACAATGTGGCGTATAGACGATTGGCTTACCCCGCGCCTGCGCCAGCAGAGCGGCCAGACCGGCTATCGGCGTTCGCGCCCCATGAACATGCACAAGATCAGCCCTGCCAATCGCCCGCCACAGCGCCCGAATCCCCCCCGTTAAAACCGGAAACGGGCGCGCCGCTGCCATCGGCGCAACATCCGGGGCGAAGATTGCCCCGGCGGTGCCGCTTGTGGCCAAAGCCTGCATCAACCCGTCCATATGCCGGGCAACGCCGCTGCCTTCCGGGTAAAACTCGCGATAAACCTGCAAAATCATACGAAAGCCTCGGTCGTCGGCGGCTCGGTTCCGGCGGAAGGGAGATTGCCGCAGTGTCGGGGAAGCGCTACAAAACCTCAATGCCCCGCATACGCGCCGGGGGTAGGGTGGCGAAAAAGCAGTTTTCTCCTCCCGCTCCTAACGATTGGCCGGAAAGGCGGTTGCGGCAGTCGCATAATTTTTGTGTAATTCTAGCCCATTGGTTGAAAAAGAAGAAAACTCGGACCCAGCATCGTGCCGCTCCCGTCCCCGACAATCTTGGTTGTGATCGGCACCCGCCCCGAAGCGATCAAACTGGCTCCCATCGTCCAGGCGCTGCTGCGAACGCCGGATGTCAGCGTGCGCGTCTGCCTGACCGGTCAGCACCGCGAGCTGCTGGCCCAGGGGTTGGCCGGGTTCAACCTGCCGGTCGATGCCAACCTCGACGTGATGACCGATAATCAGTCAGGACCAGAGGTAACCGCCCGAATCCTGGAACGCTTGGGACAGGTGATCGAGCGCTGGCAGCCTCGGTTAATGCTGGTTCAAGGGGATACCACCACGGCCATGGCCGCCGCACTGGCGGGCTTTCAACTGCGGGTTCCGGTCGGCCATGTGGAGGCGGGGCTGCGCAGCCACGACCTGGAGCAACCCTGGCCGGAAGAAATGAACCGCCGCCTGATCGGCCAGATTGCCCGCTTGCACTTCGCCCCGACCGAGCGGGCGCGGGCCAATCTGCTGGCCGAAGGCGTTCCCGCTGCCGCGATCTACGTGACCGGCAATTCGGTCATCGATGCCTTGCAGGATGCGCTGGCGCATCTTGCCGATACGCCGGCCCTGGCGGCCCCCGTTGCCCCGCTGCTTACCGCTGATCCAAGACGGCTGCTTGCGCTGGTTACGGTGCATCGGCGGGAAAATCTTGGCCCCCGCCTGGCCTTCATCGGACGGGCTTTAGAACGGCTGGCTGCGCGGGGCGACTGTCATTTCATTTTCCCAGCGCATCCCAATCCCGCGATTCTGCGCCTTGCGGCCGAGCTGCGCCAGGTGGGCGAAAATTTGACGGTCATCGAGCCACTGGAGTATTTTCCCTTCATTGCGCTTTTACAACGGTCCGACTTGATCCTGACCGACTCCGGCGGGATTCAGGAAGAAGCCACGGCCCTTGGCAAGCCCGTGCTGGTGCTGCGCGACCGAACCGAACGACCGGAATTGCTGGACGTCGGCAATGGTCGCCTGATCGGCACCGAGACCGACCGGATCGTCGATGCCGCTGCCGAATTGATCGGTGATGCCGCCCTGCGTGATAGGATGGCGCGGCGGAGCGATTCTTTCGGGGACGGGCACGCGGCGGAACGGATTACGCAGCATATTCTGGCTTTCATGGGCCTTGGGGCGGCGCATTTGACCGCTGCTGGGGGCTAGGCCGATGGCGAACCGGCTGTTCCAAGCTTTGCTGCTGCTGCTGTGCCTTGCGCCCCTGCCCCTCGGCTCGCAGCGGCCTTGGGCCTGGAGCCTGATGAGCCTGGTGGTCGGCCTTCTGCTGCTGGTTTGGGGAATCGGCGTTCTACGGGGCAAGCTGCGCGCTGCCGTACCGTTTTCGGCGGTGGCGATGGTGCTGATCCCCGCGGGAATCGTGCTGATCTGGGCGGTTGTTCAGGCGGCGGTTCCGGTCGCGGCCCCCTTTGCCCATCCGCTTTGGGCCGAGGCGGCGCAAGCCTTGGGAACCTCCGCCGCCGTGGCCCCGATTTCGCTCGACCCCGCGGCTACTTGGGGGACCGTGCAGCGGGCCTTGACCTACGGCGGCATCTTCTGGCTGGCCCTACAATTGGGGCGGGATCGGGAGCGGGCCTATCAGGGCCTCCGCTGGCTAGCGCGGGCGGCGGTTGTTTATAGCGTCTATGGTCTTTTGCTATTCTTTGCCGGGCTAGAAATCATCCTTTGGTATCCGAAATGGGCCTATATCGGTGATCTAACGGCATCGTTCGTTAATCGTAACGCTTTTGCCACCTATGCGGGGCTGGGATTGCTCCTGTGCCTCGCCCTGGCGATCCACGCACTGCACCGCGCGCTTGCGGGCGGCAAACGAACCGACGGCGGTGCGCAGTTGGGGTTGCGCGACCGGGTGACGATCATCGTCACCGAAGCGGGGGCTGCGTTGCTGGGCGTGGTTCTGCTAGGCACCGCTATTCTTCTAAGCCACTCGCGAGGCGGGTTTTTAGCCACCGCTGTTGGGTTGGTGGCCCTGATCCTGGCCGGAGCGGCAGCGCGGCTGATCGCCCGGCGCTGGGCGACGGTGCTTTTGCTGGCGGTGTTTGGCCTTGGCGGTACATTGATCGCCCTGAGTGGCGAGACGACGCTGGAACGGCTCGCGGAAAGCAACGAGCTAGAGGGCGACCGGGGCGTTTTGTTCCAACTAAGTGCCGAGGCGATTGCCGATGCGCCCTGGACGGGTCACGGTTTCGGAGCCTTTACCGCCGCTTTCAAACCCTATCGATCCACCGATTTACCGCGCGAGGTCCTCTATGATTACGCCCATTCCATGCCATTAGAACAGGCTATGGAATTGGGCATCCCCGCCGCGCTACTGCTTGCGGGTGCCCTGATCCTGGTCCTAATCCGCTGCTGTGTTGGGTTGGTACAGCGGCGACGCGGACAGATTCACCCAGCGCTTGCGGTTGCGGGCATTGGACTGTTGGTGGTGCAGAATAGCGTCGATTTCAGCATCGCAAACCCAGCGATTGCCGCCCTCGCAGCCTATCTTCTTGGCGTTGGGATGGCGCAATCCTGGCCCAGCGGGCATTTCGCCACGCCCATCACGGGCGCGGATCGAGCCGATTAACCCGCCGAAACTGCTGTTCGTCCGCCGGGGTAACCGCCGCCAAAGCCGCCGCCAGAATTGGGCGATAAGCCGAATTGACCAGCAAGGGCGGAAGCGCCGAAGGCTCCAGCATCCACACTAGGCGGATTTGCCGCGCCAGCAATTGTTGCGTTTCCGCATCAAGGGCTGAATTCAAGTCTAACCCCAGGCGCAACCGGGGCAGCATCAACCCCGGCACCACCGCCCCCGATAGGAAGGATAGGCGCAGAGCCTGCCCCGCCCCCGTCACATCCCCCGCCGCAGCCCGCTGCCGGGCCAGCCGCAACCAGCCATTGGGATCACCAGGGGCGGCGGCCAAGGCGGCGGCCTGCACTGCCGTCGCCGATGGATCGCCCGCCGCGGCCCGCAGCAAGGCCTCAAGACTGGCCCCACGGTCACTGGCGGTCCAGGGCACGATGACCGGGGCCAAGCGACCGGCAGCCGCCAACGCGTCGGCGATCTGCCGCGCCTGCGCCGGCGGCGGGGGCGCATTGGTCTTGCTCAAGGTTTCTAGACCGGCACGGGCCGGTTCAGCCAGCACCGCCGCCCACAGCCGCGCCGCACCAGCCACGGCCAACAGCGCTCCGATGCCAAGAGCGAGATAGGCCGCCGCCGAGGCCGGACGCGACCGTCCGACGGGATCAGTCGGCGTAATATCCGCCATAGCGCCCATAATATTGTCCGTAATCACCGTAGCCATAGCGGGCATGGCGGCGGGTATCGACCCGCGACAAGACCAAACCGCCAAGTTTCGCCCGCGCATCGCGCAGCAACCGAACCCCCGTGCGCACCGCATCCCGCGGGGTGGAATTCCAGCGCACGAGATAAATCACCCGGTCGGCCACCCCGGCTAAGATCCGGGTATCGGCCACGGCGAGCACGGGCGGCGTATCCAGAATAATGCGGTCGTAGCGGCTGCGCAGCAGATCCATCACCCGGTCCAAGGCTTCTGGGGTCAGTTCGGCCACCGCCTCGGTCCCTTTCCGGTCCCCTACGATCCGCCCGGCAGGGAGGAAATCGATCTCCCCAACCGTATCTTTCTGCAAGACTTGATCAAGCGTCGCGCTGCCATCGAGCAATTGCATCATCCCGCGCGCCCCGTCCACCTCCACGGCCTTATGCAGCCGCGGGCGATGCAGATCGCCGTCGATCAGCAAAACGCGCCCATCGGCCCGCTTGCACTGGCGGGCCAGGGACAAGGCCACAAAGCTCTTCCCTTCTTCGGGAACCGAGGAGGTGACCATAATCACCTTATCCTCCGGTGCACCGGAAAGGGTTAGGGCCGTCCTAAGGGTGCGGAAGGCATCGGCCAGGCCAGAGCGGGGCCGCTGCAGCACCTGTAGCTCGGCCGGGCCACCCCGTCGCCGCGCCGCTGGAACGGCGGCGAATACCGGCAGCCCGGTAATATCCTCCGCCTCATGGGTGGAGCGAACGGCATTATCCAGATGATCTAGCAGGAAGACCAAAGCCACCCCCAACGCCGTCCCGATCATCAGCATAACCATAACGATCAGCCGCTTGCGCGGGGCGGAGGGGAAGGTCGGTATTTCGGCGGGAGACAGAAGCCGGGCATTCGCCCGTTGAATCCGTTCCTGTTCCGAATCGCGCTTGAAGCGTGCCAGGAAGGATTGGTACAGCTCCCGGCTGGTTTCGGCATCGCGCTCTAACTCGCGCAGGCGAATTTCCGCTTCCCCGGCGCTATCGGTCACCCGGCGGAGCGAGCCGAGTTCCCGTTCTAGCGTGCGCACCCCGGCGGCGGCCACCTCCACCTCATTGGCGATCGAGGCGCTGATTTTCTCCACCTCAAGCCCGATCTTGGCGCGCAGTTCGGTCAAATCCCCGCGCAGGGCGATCAGGCGTGGGTGACGCTCGCCGAAGGTCTTCGCCGCATCGGACATTTCGCGCACCAGGGCCACTTCCTGCTCACGCAGTCGCTGGATCAGGGGGGCCTGCAGAACGTCGACCGAGGTTTCGACATTCCCGCGCTGCCGGATCAGATTGCGTACTTGATCGAGCCGCGCCTGCTTCTGCGCCAAATCCGCCCGCGCGATCACGAGGCGCGAGTTGATTTCCGTCAGTTGCTGTTCGTTGATCGTCCCGGCCCGTTCCGACCCACGCCGCAGATTATTGACGGCCCGATACTGCTCGACGGCGGCTTCGGCCACTGCCACATCGCGGCGCAACCCTTCCAACCGTTCCGACAGCCAGCCGGTGACGCGGCGGGTTTCCTCGAACCCTGCCTCCAGCCGATCTAGAATATAGAGTTCGGCCAATGTATTGGCGATCCGAGCCGCCTTTTCGCGATTTTCCGCCGTAACGGCAATGGTAATCACATAGGAGCGGCGCGAGGCCCGCACGTCCACCCGGCTTAAAAACCGCTGGATGATACGGGCACGATCCATCTTTTCCTGCGCTTCCAGGGAGAGCGGGGTCGCCTCCTCCCGCGCGGGCCGCCACTCTTCCGGCAGCCATTCTAGGCTGGTCGCCGTGCGCATAAACTCGCCAAAAGCCGTGGGCTTGCGCAGCTTAAGATTATAGTCCGGGTCCCGGTCCAGCCCTAGCTTATCGATCACCCGTTGCGCCAGCGGGGTCGAGGTTAGAACCTCCGCCTCGGTGATGACCGAGGCCTCGTTCAAGCGCGGGCGATAGGGGCTGGTGCGATCCAACAGGGTATCGCCGGTCTCCGACGCCTCGATCAAGACCTCGGCGGCGGCGGTATACAGCGGCGTTACCTGTTGCAAATACAGGATGGTTGGCACCACCAGCAGCAGAATGACGAAGGCAATCAAATATTTGCCGCGCCATACAACCCCGCGCGCCCAGCGGAACATATCCCGCCCCTGCGAGCCGAGACGCGCCAGCGGCGGCGGGGCCGACGGCAATGCCGGAGAGGTCACGAGTGAGGCCCCTTCCCCTTACATCTGCACGCCAAGCCGTAGGCCGATGAAATTCTGGCTAAAGCTACGGTTGACAAGCTCGGAGTCCTTCGTGCGATGCGCCAGTTCGCCGCTGACGAAGAAGTTTTCGTTGAAGGCATAGGTCACCCGGCCCCGCAGTTCATAGAGCAGCGAGTCGCGGTTGATGCCTTGGAAATCATCGTGATACACACCGGCAAAGCCGGTCAGCAGAATATTTCGGGCATATTCATGCCGCACGAGGACCGTCGCCGAGGTGCGGACCATGCCGGACGCATTGAGGACTGTGGTTTCTTGCACCGACCGTTCGATCGCCGGAACCACCAAGGTTAGCCGCGACGGGGTCCAGTTGAACGCCGCCCGGAAGGCAAGACCGCTCGGATCCTCGAACCGCTTATCCTTATAATCTTGACTGAGGTACCCGACGAGGAAATCGCCGCGAATAGTCTGGCTCAGATCAATCCCGATACCGCCTTCGATCCGGTAGCCGCTGCTGTCGCGGTCGAAGCCGCTGCGGTCGCGCGCGCTGTCATAATCGCGCTCGTTGACCGAGGCCGCGATCACCGCCGCATAACCGGGGAATAATTCGTAAGAAGCCCGACCCGATAGAAGATACTGGGTACGGTCGCGGTCGCTATTGTCGATCCGCCCGGTCGAGGTCGGAACGTCATCGTAGCTATAGGTCGAAACCGACCCATCCAACGCAAAACTATACCGACCCTGACGCAGTTTACCGCCCAGCCGCACTTCCTGGTTCTCGGTGCGCGTCGGCTCTTTTCCCTGCACGGCGTCGTTAGAGCCGCGATCTTCGGTTAGCGAGGCGAAATTATAAAAGGCATTCGCTTCCAAATCGCGAGTGAATTCATAGCGCCCTTCGGCGAGCAAGCGCCCTTCGATGCTATCGTCATCGCTATATTCGGCGTATCGCTTTGCTTCCATCTGGGCGTTAATATTGACCGTATAGGTCGGCTCCTTGAGACGCAGCGTCGCCTCTGGTCGCACGATGGTGATGAAATCGCCTTTCTCACCCGACTCGACCGCATAGATATTATCGTTATACGTCTGATCGAACTCGACCTTGGGCAGCAGCAAGAATTTACCGAGGGTAATGCCCTTGGGCTGGTATCGGTCGGCCATTTGTTCCGCATCGTCATTATCGCGCGGATCGGTCGGCGGAGTGGGATCGGTAGTGATGCGCGCGCCCCCAGTTCGGCGTGGATCTTGGCCAGGAGCCGTTTCTGGACGCGGCGGCTGCTGCGCAAGCGCGGTGCAAGACAATAGTAGCGAAAGCCCCAGCAGGCTTGCGCGCGTCATGTTCCCCGTGCTCATTGACCCCATCATCCCTCTGCTCCCTTAGCGACCTACGATCACCCTCTGCGTATCCTTGTGCGGTCCCGCAGGCCGAAACTCAAGCCCAGAAACGCTTTTGGCGCGAAGAAGCTGCATTTTATGACATACGCCCACCCGATGTTTGCAAAAACCGCTCCTCGGTCCCATCGATCACCAAGGCGGTCAGAACCCCGGTGCAGAAGGCCCCCGTATCGATCCCGATGCGATGCAGGCGTACCTCTGGTAGGTCGGTAATCGTATGGCCATGAACGATTCGCCGGTCGAACCGGCTGCGGCTGGATAAAAACGGTTCGCGTATCCACAGTAAATCATCGGTGGTCTGCGCGTCCCAACTGCGGCCGGGGCGAATGCCCGCGTGCACGAACCCGTAAGCGCCATAGCTCCAACGGTCGATCAGCCCTTCCAAGAACTGCCGATGCGGTGCCGGCAACCGATCTGCAAGCCCTTCCGCCAGCCGATGCCGCCACAAGGCCCCACCGCCCGACGCCGGCACACCATAGCTTTGCAATGTCTCCAAACCGCCATAATCGAGCCATTCGGCCCCTATCTCTGGATCCGCCAAAAACCCCAACATCGCTTGCTCGTGATTGCCACGCAAAAAGATGCGCTGCGCCCCCACTACCGGCGGCGGCGCCAGCAAGGTTTCGATCACTTCGGCACTGGCCGGGCCGCGATCGACATAATCCCCGACATAGACGAGATAAACGGCCCGCCCTGACTGTCGCCGGGCCGCATCCTCGGCAATCATCCGATGCAGCCGGTGCAGTTCCTCGGCGCAGCCATGGATATCACCAATGGCATAGAGCAGCGCAGCGCCCCCCGCCTCGTCAGCAGTCCCGCTGGTTCCAGGCGGCAGAAACCGGGCGCGCAGGCGGCGCCAGAATGCCGTTTCGGCAGGCATGATTGTACGGCCCCTTTCTCTTGGCACCATAGGTCGGTACACTTGGCCCCAACCAAATTGGATCATGCCGCTAGCTGAAAAAGGTGACAAGGCGATGATACGGACGCAGAAGCCGACCCAACCGCGCAACCGCCTAGCGGCCTTGGCCGCTATTCTCGGCCTTGGGCTACTGACCGCCTGCGCCGGCGGCGTGACGCTGCCCGGCGATCAAGCCCCGGCCAGCATCGCCAATCCTGCCGAAACCTATGTGCTGGAACCGGGGAACCGGGTGCGGGTGACGGTCTTCAACCAACAGAATCTATCGGGCGACTTCCAGCTCGATCCGGGCGGGGCGATCAGCCTGCCGCTGATCGGATCGGTCCCCGCCAGCGGGGTGACCGCGCGCGGCCTGGCCGACCGGCTGGAAGAGCGGATGAAGCGCGATGGTTACCTGCTGGACCCGCGCGTGACGGTTGATGTCCTAACCTTCAACCCCTTCTACGTGATGGGTGAGGTTCGGGCACCGGGTGAGTTTCCTTACACGATGGGGATGACGGTTCTCTCCGCTATTGCCCGCGCGGGCGGTTATGATTACCGGGGGCGTCAGGGAGATGTGATCCTGGTCCGCAACAGCGGCGGTCAGCAGCGGGAACTGCGCGCCAACGAACGCACGCCGATTCTGCCGGGGGATATTATCCGCGTACTGGAGCGGAATTTTTGATCTTGGCGGAACCGCATCGACCCATTCTGGTCACCGGCGGGTCGGGCTTTATCGGGCGGCGGCTCATCGCCGCCCTGCGCCGGGCGGGGCGGGTGGCCGTGCCGCTCGACGATGGATCGGTCCCCCCACGCCGTCCCCTGACACCAGACCCGGCGCTGATCTCGCTCGATATTCGCGATACGGCGGCGCTGACCGAGGTGGTTCGCCAGATGCGCCCCGCCGCCATCGTGCATCTTGCCGCCCTGCACCATATTCCCACCTGCACGGCGGAACCGCAGCGGGCGCTGTCGATCAATGTGCTCGGCACCCAATCGGTGCTAGAGGCCTGCGCAAGCCTGCCGGAGGTGCGGGTTACCCTTGCGTCCAGCGGCGCGGTCTATGCGTGGGAGCAAGGGCCGCTGTCGGAGTTAACGCCACTGGCCCCGGCGGATATCTACGGAATTTCCAAACAAACCAACGAAGCCCAACTCGCGCTTTGGGTTCGGCAAGGGCGGGATGCCGGGCTGGCCCGGTCGGGGCGGATCGCGCGGCTTTTCAATGTCATCGGACCGGATGATCCGAACGGCCACTTGATCCCCGACTTAATCGACCGGCTGCTACCGCATCTCGATAGTATGGCTGGGCCAATTCCGCTGAAACTGGGTGCGCTCGCGCCCCGGCGCGACTATCTGGGGGTCGAAGATGCCGCGCGCGGTTTGTTGGCGCTGATCGACGATCCCGACGAAACGCCGCTGGATATTTATAACCTCTGCTCTGGCAGCGAGATTGGCGTTGCCGAGCTGGCCGCCAAAATCGCAGCGCTGATGGGGGTGAAGATTGCCCCCGTCTCCGACCCCGCCCTCCTGCGGCGCATCGACCGCCCCTCCCAATGGGGCGATCCCACCAAAGCACGGGAGCGGTTGGGGTTTACACTGACCGATAGTCTCGATGATGTGTTGCGCGCGCTCTGTCAGGCCGCTCTGTCGGGCGGGGAGACGGCAGCGTGAGCGCTTTTCTCTCGCGCCGGTCAGTCCTGGCGGGGCTGGCCCTGCTGCCGACCGTCGCCCCTCCAGCACGGGCACACGCTGCCGCCCCGCTTTCCCTCCCCCCCGGATTAGACGATTACGCCCCGGTCCTGCAGGCGGCGCTGGATGGGCCAGAGGCACAGATCACCATCCCAGCGGGCCGTTTTCCGGTTCGGCAATCGATTTATCTGCGTTCCGGCAAAAGCCTATCGGGGGTTAGCGCCGAAGCGACCGAGCTTCTGGCCGTGACCGACCCCGGCGTCGCACCGTTCAATCTGTTCACCAGCCAAGGGCCGGTACAGGATATCATGATCCGCAGCCTTACCCTCACGGGGGGCCTATCCAGCCAGACACCGGCTCCGGCCGTGTCCGACGGGCAGCATCCGTTCGGGATTTATCTTCGGACGGGCCTATCCGGCTTCAGCCTAAGCGATTGCACCCTGCGCGACTTTGGTCTGCCGGGCCGCAAGAGCGGCGGTGGGATGGCGTTGGGGCCGCTACCCGCCTATGGCTCCCACCCTTTGACCGATATTCGGGTGCAGAACTGCCGTTTTTCCGGTAATGGCAATGTGCCAGGCGTTTACATCGCGGGCGGAATTGGCGGCGGCAGTCGCATCGCGGTCAGCGGCTGCCAGTTTACCGGCGTCGGGGGCGCGACCCCGCCGCAGAATGCTGTCTATATCCTGGGCCGGGCGGGGTCCCCGCTGCGCGATGTGCTGGTTGCCGATTGCGGATTCCGCACCGATACGCCGCTGGATACCGGCGTCGAAATCAATTGGGTCGAAGAGTTTGTGGTCAGCGATCTTAGTCTAACGTTCCTACCCGGTAGCGGCACGGCGGTCGGGGTTTTGCTGCGTGACGGCAGCCGCCGAGGATTGGTGCGCCGGATCACCCTTGAAACCGAAGCGCCGGGCACCTTTGGGATCGCGTTGGTCGATTTTGGGCCGCCCCCGACGGTTTTCGCCCCCCCTGGCCCGATTGAGGAGATTACCCTGACGGATATCGCGGTCATTGGCCCCTTTGCCCGCGCTATTGCTATCGACCGGGGCAGTGCTGCGGTTCGCCTTGCCCAGTGGCGGGTTGCGGCCAATGGCGCGGGCGGGGCCGAGCAAGCGTTGCGCTTCGCCGCTTGCCGGGATGTCACGGTCAGCGATGGGGCGATCACCGCCGCCCGCTATCCGGTGCTATTTGCCGCCCTTTCCGCTGATATTCGCCTGCTCCGGCTTGATCTGGAAAATTGCGGCGGCGATGGTCCCCTCGTCAGCCGGGAAACACCCGCTGCGCGCAGCGAAAATTTGCTCATCGCCGATCTGGCCGTCCTATCTCCCCGCCCCGGTAGCGAACTGCTGGTTGATCCGGCGTTAGAGGCTCGCACGCCATGACCTCTCCAATCGCCTGCCGCCTATGCGGCGCGACCGAGGGACAGCGCTTCATCGGTCTAGAACAACGTCTGGGCTGGGGCCAAGCGCTGTACCGCTGTGGGGTCTGCAACAATGGCTATCTGCACCCCGACATGGCCCCAGAGGAATTGGCCGCCTTCTATCGGCACGAATTCCGGCGGCTGTTTTTCATCGAAGCGGCCTGGCGATACAATGCGGCCTTGGTCAGCACGCTGCGCCTGCGCCAGGTCGAGCGTTGCCGCTTGCGCACCGTCGCCGGGCGGTTGCCGCCCCAGCCGCGCGTTCTGGAAATCGGCTCTGGCATGGGGGCGTTCCTGGCCGAGGTTGCCGCCACCTACCCGGCGGCCAGCCTGCACGCGATCGAACCGGATGTGGCGCATCGCACTGTCGCGACCGCCGGGGCCAAGGTGCAGTTTCACGACCAGTTGAACGCGCTGCCCGCCGACCAGTCCTTCGATCTGATTGCGCTCTTCCATACTCTGGAACATGTTCCCGACCCCGCCGCTCTTCTACGCCAATTGCGGGAACGTTTGGCACCAGCGGGCCTATTGTTGATCGAAGTCCCCGACTGTATGGCCCCTTGGACCGGCTGGAACAATGTGCACCCGGCCCATCTGAGCTATTTTACCCGCCAAGGGCTTGACCGCATTCTAGGGGCCGCCGGGTTCACCCCTGCCGGAGCGTCGCTCTTATTCCCTGAAACCCTGTGGCGGATGATGACCGCCGGGCCGCCCCAGCCCCTGGCTCCCGCCCCCGCCGACGAGGTGGCGGCTTTCGATGCGCTGCTCGACCGGGTGGGCTGGACACGGGGGCAGGCGCTGCGTAAACGGCTGCGGCAAGCCGCCGTCGCCTTGCTGGGGCCGGCTGGCGTGGGAGCCTTGCGACGGCAGGGCTTGAAGCGCCAAACCGATGCAACCCTCGTTCAGGTTTTAACGCCCGACGCCGCCGCTGGTCATCGCGCTTTGGTTCTGGGCGCGCCGGTGGATCCCCTAGGGTTTGAAGCGTGCCGGACCATGGCCCGCGCTGCCCTGGCCCGCCAACGCCCGCCGCTGCGGATCGGCGATCTCAACGTCGCCAAGCTGATGCAGGTGCGCGACGATCCCGATCTTCTGGTAGCTTTGGCGAGCTGCGGGCTGATCTGTGCCGACGGCATGGGTATCGTCTGGGCGGCACGCTCCTTAGGCATCGCCCTTCCGGAGCGGGTGACCGGCATCGATCTGATGCAGGCGCTCCTGGCCGATTGCGCAGAAAACGGGTGGAAGCCCTATTTGTTGGGCGCGGAAGACCCGGTACTGGCAACGGCCGTCGCCCGGCTCCAACAGCGTTTTCCAACCCTCACCCTGGCTGGAGCGCGGCATGGGTACTTCAGCGAGGCGGAAGCCCCGGCCATTGTCGCCGCCATTCGGGCCAGCGGGGCGGATTGCCTGATCGTCGGCATGGGATCCCCCCGCCAGGAACTGTTTTTGGAGCGGTATTTTCCCGACCTCGGCGTTACCTTGGCAATGGGGGTGGGGGGCAGCTTCGATGTGCTGGCCGGGCGCTTTAAGCGCGCCCCGCGCTGGATGCAGCGCGCTGGTCTGGAGTGGCTTGCCCGTTTGGCGCAAGACCCCCGCCGCCTGTTCCGCCGCTATCTCACCAGCAACAGCCGTCTGCTCGGCTTGCTGCTGCTGGCCAAACTGCGGCGGCGACGTTAGATGATGCACGTGACCGATCTTCCGCTTGAAGTCCGCTGGCTTCTCGACCTGTGCCGCGCCCCCGATACGCCCTGGCCCGATGCGGCCGATGCAGCGTTGGTGCTGAACGCGGTGCGCCACCATCGGCTGGTATTGCCGCTTGGTCCGTCCTTGCTTCGGCATCTCCCGACGGCAGAGCTACAGGAAACCGCCACGCGCTTTTATAGACGGCAGCTCCACCGGGCGATGCTGCGCGCCCATCTTACCGCCACCCTCGCCGCGCGCTTGGCCGCCGACGGGGTTCCACTAGTCAGTTTCAAAGGAACCTCTTTTTCCGCGCTGCTCGGTCTTCCCCCGACCGCGCGGGGGGGGCGCGATATCGACCTGCTGGTGCGCCCGGCCGATGTACCCTGTCTCGCGCGACATCTCACCGATTTAGGATTGCAGCGGGTTCCGGAGGAGCATCCCTGGGCGGAAAGCTGGTACCGCCCGGCAGCCAACCCGTCGCTTCTCATGCTGATCGAAGTGCATACCCGGCTGACAGACCCCGGAATGCTCCCCCTCACCGCCGACCAAATCATCGCCCAGGCGGTGCCGGTGGGGATTAACGGGCAACCGGTGCTGACACTGCCGCCGACCCTGGCCCTGCCCTATGCTGCCTACCATGGGTTCAATCACGCCTGGGCACGGCTGTTCTGGGTGAAGGATTTTGCTGATGCGGCGCGGGCCCCCGCCGGTCTAATTGATTGGGAAGCCTGCTGGCGATCTGCAGAAACACTGGGCTTACAGCATTTTCTGGGACAAGCGGTTGCCTTGGCACAGGACGTATTCCACACGCCCCGCCCTGCTCTTTCCGCCTATCACGCGCCTCTTTATTCCCGTGCCACCCCCCTCTTCCTACCGGGCTGGACCCTGCCGCTGCCAACGGTTCCGGAAACCGCCTTCGGGCGCTTTCTGCGGGGGGGCGCGCTTCGATTTTTTTATTGGTCGATCCGGCTTAGTACCGGATGGCGGCGGTTGTATCCGCTTGTTCTGATGCTGCGCCCAACGGCGCTTGACCGGGGTCTCATCGCGCTGCCGCGATGGCTAGCATGGCTTTACTGGGGCTTGCGCCCGTTTCGTCTTTTGGCGGTTCGGGGGTCGCGTTTTTGCAGAGGTGTCCTGCGTCGTTTTAGCCTTTGAGGCGGTTATGGCGTTTGTTTTTTGTCAGTGGTTTTGTTTTTTTGATTTTTCAAAAAGAAAGAGCCTCTGCGTTTTTGG
>CAZNVY010000035.1:0-15776 GCA_964576605.1 uncultured Elstera sp.
TGGGGGCGCTGCCATCCATTGGATCATCGAGCCTTAGGGTAAGGCCGATGCGCTTGCGTTTCAGATCGACCTCTAACACCTTAACCGTCACAACCTGCCCCGGCTTCACCACATCGCGCGGGTCTTTGACGAAGCGACTGGCGAGGGCGGAAACATGGACCAGCCCATCCTGATGCACGCCAATATCGACGAACGCCCCAAAAGCCGCGACATTAGTGACAACGCCTTCCAGCAGCATCCCTGGCCGCAGGTCCTTTAACGCCTCCACCCCCTCTTTGAAGGTGGCGGTCTTGAACTCTGGGCGCGGATCGCGGCCCGGCTTATCGAGTTCGCGCAGAATATCCTGCACGGTCGGCAGCCCGAAACGGTCGTCGGCAAATTTCGCCGGGTTCAGGCTGCGCAGGGTCGCGCTATCGCCAATCAGGTCCGATACCGGCTTTGCGACGGTCTGAGCGATCTTGCGCACAACCGGATAGGCTTCTGGGTGAACCGCAGACGCATCGAGCGGTTCATCCCCACCCTGAATGCGCAGGAAGCCTGCCGCCTGTTCAAAGGCCTTCGGCCCCAGCCGGGCGATTTCCTTCAACTGATTGCGATTGCGGAACGCGCCCTGGGCGTCGCGCCACGCAACGATATTGCGGGCCAAGGTCTCGTTCAGCCCCGATACCCGCGTCAGCAACGGCACGGAGGCGGTGTTGAGATCGACGCCAACGCCGTTCACGCAATCTTCCACCACGGCATCCAGCGCGCGGGATAATTTGGTTTCGCTAACATCGTGCTGATATTGGCCAACGCCGATGGATTTCGGGTCGATCTTCACCAGTTCAGCCAGCGGATCCTGCAAGCGCCGACCAATCGAAATCGCCCCCCGGATCGATACATCGATACTGGGGAACTCCTGACTGGCAAAAGCCGAGGCGGAATAGACCGAGGCCCCCGCTTCCGAGACCATCACTTTGGTTGCCTTCAGGGCCGGAAAGCGGCTGAGAAGATCCGCGGCGAAGCGATCCGTCTCGCGGCTGGCGGTACCATTGCCGATGGCGATCAACTGCACGTCGTGTTTCTGACACAAAGCCGCGACGAGATTGATCGCTTCCTCATAGCGCCGCTGCGGCTCGTGCGGGTAGATCGTTGCCGTATCCAGCAGTTTGCCGGTCGCATCGATCACCGCTACTTTGGTGCCGGTACGAAAGCCGGGATCGAGCGCCAGCGTCGGGCGCATCCCAGCGGGGGCGGCCAGCAGCAGATCGCGCAGATTGCCGGCGAAAACCCGGATCGCCTCCTCCTCCGCCGCCTCGAACAGCCGGTTCATCAGATCAAGTTCCAGATGGACCGAGACTTTCACCCGCCAGCACCAGCGCGCCACATCCAGCAGCCAGGTATCGGCTGGACGACCCTGGGCCATGATGCCAAAATGCGCGGCGATCCGCGCTTCGCACGGCCCCATCTGGCCCGTCGGCGGTTCCTCCGCCAGCCCCAGAGTTAGCGTCAAAAACTCTTCCTTGCGCCCCCGAAACAGGGCGAGGGCACGGTGTGAGGGGATCTGCCGGATCGGTTCGGCATAGTCGAAATAATCGGAAAATTTCGCCCCCGCCTCCTCCTTCCCCTCGATACCCTTGGCGCGGACAACGCCATTGTCCCACAGGAAGCAGCGCAAGGTGCCAATCAGTTCGGCGTTTTCGGCAAACCGCTCGATCAGGATTTGTTTGGCCCCCTCCAGCGCGGCTTTCGCATCCGCCACGCCCTTCTCGGCATCCACGAAAGCGGCGGCTTCGGTTTCGGGCGTACGGCTGGGATCGGCTAAAAGGAGATCGGCCAGCGGCTCCAGCCCCGCTTCCTTGGCAATCTGCGCTTTGGTGCGGCGCTTTGGTTTATACGGCAGATACAGGTCTTCCAGTCGCGCCTTAGTATCGGCGGCGTTGAACTGGCCCAGCAGCTCGTCGGTCAGCTTGCCCTGGTCACGGACCGAGGCGATCACCGCTTCCCGCCGCTCATCGAGTTCGCGCAGGTAACGCAGCCGTTCTTCCAGGGTGCGCAGTTGAATATCGTCCAGGCCGCCAGTGGCTTCTTTGCGATAGCGGGCGATGAAAGGGACCGTCGATCCACCATCCAGCAGGGCAATAGTGGCGGCCACTTGCTCGGCCCGAACCGATAGTTCTGCCGCAAGACGCTGATCGATGGATAACCCCATTCCAAACCCTCTTCGCTTCATTAGGACTGTCCCGCCCCTGTCCTTAAGAAGGCAAAGGGCGGATAGGGCCACCCCTAAACCATCCTCAAGGCACGCCATGCGCGATAGGACGAACAAAAACAGGTGCGAAGGGGTAGCAACCCCCCGCGGCCCTGACTAGGGACAAAAAGCGGCAGGTTTGGAAGGATTCCGATCAGGAATTGGCGGGTTGCACCGTCAAATTTCGGATAAAAACATCCCGGACCGCCCCAGGGGTGAGCAGTTCGTCGGATTTCCGCACCATCATTTCCCGCAAGTAATCGCTATTGTCCAAATTTTCCGGCCCTGCGCGCGTGGCCAAAGAGGACATGACGTTGATATAGGCGTCCCGCAACCTAGGCCGGGATTGCAGTACGATCTTTAACGGCGCACCGTCACGGGTTTCCAGGGTCAACTTATAGGTGCGGGTTTCGGCCGGGGCATTATTGCGGATGATGGAGATATTAATATCCTCCAGCTCCACATACATTGGGCGCCCGCCATCCCCTTGGAACTGCTGCTGTTCGAGATAGCGGATCAGGTAAAAACCGCCCGCAATGCCGCCCCCAATGCAGATCAGCATCAGAAAGCTGAGGATCATCCGCAAACCGCCGCGCATCGCCGTTCCTTTCGCTCGAAGGGCCTTCTGCCCATCAAAAATGCCGAAACCCGGTGCGCGTCGTCGGCAGAACTGCCCCTGCCCCATCGCGTACCCGGACCCCCGAACCCGCGATGCACCGGCCTACAATTGTGATCGGTACGCCACTTGCCCGTGCGGCTTCATCCAGCATAGCAGCTTTTTGCGGCGAAATCGTCAGGGCGATTTCATAATCGTCACCGCCGGTCAAAAGATCGATCAGGGAAAAGCCGGCCACCGGCTTACGCGCGGCCGCCGAGAGCGGAATTGCCGTCGCCTCAAGCTCGATCCCGATGCCGGAGGTCGTGGCAATATGGCCCAAATCGGCGATCAGCCCATCGGAAATATCAATCGCCGCCGACGCGCCCCCTCGCAAACGGGCCATGACGGCGCAGCGTGGCGTGGGCCGCCAGTATCTTTCCGTAAGATCCTCAGCATCCCATTCCGACAGGCCCCACTCCTGCACCAACGTCGGATCGCGCAACAGACGGTATCCAAGCCAGGCATCGCCGATTGCGCCGGTTACCGCGACCAGATCCCCCGGCTGTGCCCCGGAGCGCTGCAGGGCCTGCCCCTGCGGGAGCGTGCCAAAGACCGTGACGGAGAAACTTAGCGGCCCCGGCGTCTTCACCGTATCACCGCCCGCTAGCCGGAGGCCGAGCGCCGCCTGCTCCTGGGCGAGGCCACTGGAAAACCGCGCGAGCCAAGCGCTATCGATCACATCGGTCCAGAAGGTTGCCAAAGTATAGGCCAGCGGATCGGCCCCCATCGCCGCTAGATCGGAAACCGAGCTACGGAGAACCTTAGCGGCGATCAGCGCGGGATCGGCCCCACCGAAGAAATGCACTTCGGCGACCTGGGCGTCGGTCGAAACCACCAGTTCCTGGCCCGGACCCGGCTGCAGCAGGGCCGCGTCGTCGGTCAGCCCCAAAGCGCCGGTAAACCCCGCCGCCAGGGGGGCGAAATAGCGGGCGATCCGCTCGAATTCTCCGCCCGCCGTCATGGTTGGTTACGAAAACTCGCTCTCGCGGATCGACCGGGCCACCTTGTCCAGCATCCCATTGACCATCCCCGGCTCCTTCCCGCCGAAGAACGCATGGGCCACATCGACATATTCGGTAATCACCACGCGCGCCGGAACATCCAGCATCACCATGAGTTCGGTAATGCCGACGCGCAGGATCGAGCGCAGCACCGGATCGATCCGCTCGATGGTCCAGCCTTCCGACAGGTTGGCTGAAATGATGGCATCGGTTTCGGCCACCCGTTCCGCCGCCGCATCGACAAGATTGGCGAACAGGGTCTCGTCGGTATTCTCCACAAGAAAGCTGGCGCGGAAATCCAGCAGTAGGCGCGGCACCGCGACCTTATTGAAATCCTGCTGGAACAGCGCCTGCACAGCGGCGATGCGCGCCTGCTGGCGTGGCGTAATATGGTCGGCCTTCGGTTTTTTGTCGCTCATGATGCCTTACGCCACCCGAAATTGGCGGCGCAATTCGACCATGCGCAGCACGGCTTTTGCCACCTCGCCGCCCTTGTCCTTGCGGTCCCGGCGGGCGCGCGCCCAGGCTTGATCGTCATTTTCGACGGTCAAGACCCCAAACCCAACCGCTGCCGCGTGCCGCAGGGCGATATCCTGCATCCCGCGCGCGCTTTCGGCGCAGACATAGTCATAATGGGTGGTTTCGCCGCGAATGACGCAGCCGAGGCCGAGGAACCCATCATAGGGTTTCGCCAAGGTGCCCGCCTTGCCGGCGCGCAGGGCGAATTCAACCGCCGCAGGGATCTCGAAGGCCCCTGGCACCGCGATCCGGTCGAAGGTCGCGCCCGCTGCGGTCAAGGCGGCAATCGCGCCCGCCGCCAGTTCATCGGCGATATCTTCGTAAAACCGGGCCTCGACGACCAGAATGTGGGGCTGGCCCATGGGGGGGCGAATCCGGTTTCTCAGGCAGACGTTAGGGGGCGATGACCTACGATTGTTAGACCATAGCCGTCAAGCCCAACGATGGTTTTCGGCGAATTGGTCAGAAGTTCCATTTCGCGCACGCCCAGGTCCAGCAGAATCTGCGCCCCGACGCCATAATCCCGCAGGGCGGTTCCTACCTTACCGGGGTCGGCGCGCAGGCGGTCCGACAAGCTGGTCGCGCTCGGTTCACGGATCAGCACGATCACCCCCCGTCCCAGCGTGCCGATTGCCCGCATCGCGGTTTGCAGATCGCCCGAATGGGTGGACCGGGTATCGCCCAACACATCTTCCAGAATGGAGAGGGCGTGCATTCGCACTGGCACCGGCCCACCCTGGGAAATATCGCCTTTCACCAAGGCGATATGTTCGGCATAGGCCACCGTATTGCGATAGACGATCAAGCGAAACTGACCGCCGTGGACCGACTCGAACAGGGTTTCGGTGACTGGCTGGACCAGTTTTTCCCGCCGCCGCCGCCATTCGATGAGGTCGGCGATGGTGCCAACCTTCAGCCCGTGGGTTTGGGCGAATTTCACGAGGTCCGGCAGGCGAGCCATCGTGCCGTCGTCATTCATGATTTCGCAGATCACGCCCGCCGGGGTCCGGCCCGCAAGGCGCGCGATATCCACCGCCGCTTCGGTATGACCGACACGCACCAGAACGCCGCCATCGCGCGCGACCAGGGGGAAGACATGACCGGGGGTGACGATATCCTCGCGTCCCTTGGTCGGATCAATAGCAACCGCCACCGTCTGCGCCCGGTCGGCAGCGGAAATCCCGGTTGAAACCCCCTCCCGCGCTTCGATGGAAACGGTAAAGGCCGTTTGATGCCGAGTGCCGTTCTGCTGGGCCATCGGCGGCAGGCCGAGTTCTTCCACCCGCTTGCGATTCATCGCGAGACAAATGAGGCCGCGCCCGTATTTGGCCATGAAGTTAATCGCCTCCGGCGTCGCCGCGTCGGCGGGGATAACGAGATCCCCCTCGTTTTCGCGGTCTTCGTCATCGACCAGAATGAACATGCGGCCTTGCCGCGCGTCTTCGATCAGCTCGTCGATGGAGGAGAGGATTTCGAGATCATGGACCTTACGCATCAATCAGGCTCCCGCCGTTTCCATCAGCCGGGCCATGTAGCGCGCCAGCATGTCGATTTCAAAATTCACCCCATCACCGACCGCCAACGCCCCCAGCGTCGTATGGGTCGCCGTATGCGGAATGATATTCACGGTAAACTCGGTCTCGCCCAAGCTCGCCCCCGCCGTTGCCCCAACCGCGTTCACCGTCAGCGAAACGCCATCGAGGGTGATCGAGCCTTTCGGCGCAACGAGCCGGTGGAAGGGTTTCGGCAGGGCAAAGGTGAGGCGGAGGCTGCCCGCCACCTCCTGCCGCCCGGTAAGCTGGCCGACGCCATCAACATGGCCGGAAACGTAATGGCCGCCCAACTCGTCGCCCGCTTTCAGCGCGCGTTCAAGGTTGATCTTCCGTCCGGCCACCCAGCCGCCCAAAGTCGTTTTCGACAAGGACTCGTCCGAAACCTCGAACAGGAACCATCGGTCGCCCTGGTCGATCACGGTCATACAGGCACCGGAGAGCGCGATCGACGCCCCCAAAGCCACATCGATAAAGGGGCGTGGGGTTTCGATTTTAAGCCGCGTATCGCCGCCCGCCTGGCGCGAGACACTGCGAACCGTGCCGATATCGGTAATAATGCCGGTAAACATGGCGCAAACCCTATCGCTCGACGGTGAAGGTTTCCAGCAAATCCTGATCGAGAAACAGAGTGTCTACCCGACGGAAACGCCGGGCTTGGTCGGGGCGGTCGATGCCATAGGCGGCGATGGCGGCAATCCCATCGCCGCCGATCAGCATCGGCGCGCGGAACCAATGCAGGGTATCGATCAAATCCTGGGCCAGAAGCGCGGCGATCAACCGACCGCCGCCTTCGACCAGAAGGCGCGTCAGCCCCTGATCGCCCAGCTTGGTCAGGGCCTGGGTTAGATCCATCTGCCCGTCGGTCAGGGGCACCGGCAGGACCGTCACCCCTGCGTCCTTCAAGGCACGCTGGCGGGCGCGGTCGGCGTCGTCGCGGGTCAGAACCCAGGTCGGCTGCTGCCGCGCGGTACGAACCATCTGCGCGGTCAAGGGGAGCGACAACCGCCCATCAAAGATCACCCGCACGGGGGATCGGGCGGCCAACCCCGGCAGGCGGCAATCCAGGGAGGGATCGTCGAGCAAGGCGGTCGCACCGCCGACGGCAATCGCATCATTCTCCGCCCGCAACCGATGCCCAAAGGCGCGCGCCTGCGGGCCGGTGATCCAGCGCGACGCGCCGCTATGGGTCGCAATCCGCCCATCCAGCGAGGCGGCGATTTTCGCTGTGACCAAAGGCCGCCCCAGCGAGAGCCGCAATAGGAACCCTGCCGCCACCTCCCGCGCCTCATCGGCGAGGAGACCCAGGTCGACCTGCACCCCCCCCGCCCGCATCCGGGCGATCCCTTGGCCTGCGGTGCGCGGGTCAGGGTCTTCAATCGGAATCACCGCGCGGGCAACCCCGGCGGCAACTAGGGCTTCGCAGCACGGCCCCGCCCTGCCGTGATGGGCGCAAGGCTCCAGCGTCACATAGGCCGTCGCGCCGCGCGCCGCCGCCCCCGCTTGTTCCAAGGCGTGGATTTCGGCATGGGGCCGCCCGCCCGGCTGGGTCCAGCCTTGGGCGATGATGGCCCCCTCTTTCACCAGCAGGCAACCAACCGAGACCGACGGCCAGACTGTTCCCCAGCCGCGGCGGGCCAAGCGTAAGGCCAGGTCCATGAACCGGGCATCCGCCGCCGGATCAGTCGCGCGCTTCGACATTCAGCTTATCGACCAGCTCTTCAAAATCCTTCACCTCGTGGAAATTTTTATACACTGAGGCAAAGCGCACGTAGGCAACCGGATCGAGATTGTAAAGCGCTTCCATCACCTGTTCGCCGATCATATCGGAGGTGATTTCCGCCTCGCCCTGGCTTTCCAGGCGGCGCTGGATGCCATTGACCATCTGTTCGATCCGCTCGCCCGCCACGGGCCGTTTCCGGCAGGCCACCTCGATGGAGCGGGCGAGCTTATCGCGGTCGAAAGGAACGCGCTTACCGCTTTTCTTCACCACCGTTAGATCGCGCAGTTGCACGCGCTCGAAGGTGGTAAAGCGCGATCCGCAGGCCGCGCAAAACCGACGCCGCCGGATGGCGCTATTATCGTCGGTCGGGCGCGAGTCTTTGACCTGCGTATCGTCGTTTCCGCAAAAGGGGCAACGCATTCCGTTCGGGGTTCCTTATGGATAGACTGGGAAGCGGCGGCAGAGGGCTTCCACCTGCGCCCGCACCTGGGCTTCGACCCCGCCGTTGCCGTCCGGCCCATTGGTGACCAGACCATCCAGCACATCGCCGATCAATTGGCCGACCTGCTGGAATTCTGCCACCCCGAATCCGCGCGTCGTCCCCGCCGGGGTACCGAGCCGCACGCCAGAGGTAATCATCGGCTTTTCCGGATCAAAGGGAATGCCGTTCTTATTGCAAGTGATGCCCGCCGCTTCCAGGTGATGTTCCACCACCTTACCCGTTAGGCCCTTCGGGCGCAGATCAACGAGCAACAGGTGCGAGTCCGTACCGCCCGATACAATATTCACACCGCGCGACAGCAGCACTTCCGACAAGGCGCGCGCATTATCGATCACCTGCTGGGCATAGCGCTTGAACTCCGGCTGCAGGGCTTCGCCGAACGCAACCGCCTTGGCGGCGATCACATGCATCAGCGGGCCGCCCTGCAAACCGGGGAAAACTGCCGAGTTGATCTTCTTGCCAAGATCGGCATCGGTCGACAGGATCATCCCGCCACGCGGGCCGCGCAGGGTTTTATGGGTCGTCGTCGTTACCACATGGGCGTGCGGCACCGGGTTCGGATAAGCGCCGCCCGCCACCAGACCGGCGAAATGCGCCATATCGACCATCAGATACGCGCCAACCTTATCGGCAATCGCCCGCATCCGGGCAAAATCGATCACGCGCGGATCGGCCGAGCCGCCGCCGATGATGATCTTCGGCTGATGGGCAACGGCCAGTTCTTCCATTTCATCGTAATCGATGCGCTGGTCCTGCTGGCGCACCTTGTAGCCGACCGGCTTGAACCATTTGCCCGATTGGTTGGCCGGGGCACCGTGGGTCAGATGCCCGCCGCAGGCGAGATCCATGCCAAGAAACGTATCGCCCGGCTGCATCAGCGCAAAGAACACGGCCTGATTGGCCTGCGCGCCGGAATGGGGCTGCACATTCGCATAGGTCGCGCCGAACAATTGGCACGCACGCTCGATGGCGATCTGCTCGGCAATATCGACAAACTCGCAGCCGCCGTAGTAGCGACGACTGGGATAGCCTTCAGCGTATTTATTGGTCAGCACCGATCCCTGCGCTTCTAGCACAGCGCGGGAGACGATATTTTCCGAGGCGATCAGTTCGATCTGATCTTTCTGGCGATGCAGTTCCTGCTGAACCGATTGGTTGACGGCGGGGTCGGCTTCGGCCAGGGAGCGGGTAAAGAATCCAGTCGCAGAACTCATCGCAGCACCTCATACACCAGCTAAAAACGTCACAGAATGAAAACGACCGCCCTATCCCAGTTTGGCGACGCGGCGGGCGTGGCGTTCGCCGCCGTCGAAGGGGGTCGTTAGAAATTGTTTCAGCGCATCGGCGGCCAGATCGGGGCCGATCAAACGCGCACCGAAAGCGATCACATTGGCATTATTATGCTCGCGCGCCAGCCGAGCCGACAGCGCTTCCGACACAAGGGCGGCGCGGATATGGGCGTGGCGGTTCGCCGCAATCGAAATGCCGATGCCACTACCGCAAATCAGCACCCCTAAGGTTGCCGGCCCGCTTTTCAGCGCCTCGGCCAATTTACCGGCATAATCGGGATAATCGACCGACTGCCCCGCGTCCGGCCCTAGATCGATCACCGGATAGCCCCAGGCCCGCGCTTGGGCGATCAGAAACGGCCGCAAGTCTACCCCGGCATGATCGCTGGCGAAGGCTAGGGTTGGAAGCGGCGGCTGGTCGGTCATCAAGCGCTATCCATCGCTAAAAGCCCCCCGGAGCGGCGGCGAAAGCACCACCTGTCCCCGTTTCGGCCGGGGCCATACTGGAGAAGAGGCGCGACCATAGCATATGGGGACACAAGGTCAAACGCTGCGCCCCCGCCACCGCTGCAAGGGTGCTATCGCGCCGGTTCTAACCGTACCGCTCTTATGAGATGACAGTTAATGTCATCAAATTTACTCACCTGCGACAATTACGGTATTTTCATGAAACCTGACAGGATTTTTGTAGAAAGACGATTAGCTCCACCCTATAATAATCTCACCTTGGATTTTATAACCTATGGCGAAATCTCTCCGATGAGCGAAGAAACGAATACCATTGCATTGCAGCAAAACACGCTGTTGGACCTGACAACACAGGTTGTCGCGGCCTATGTTGGTCGGAACGACGTCGCTCCGGCACAGATCACCGATCTCATTCACACGGTTTTCGCGACCCTGAAGGATATTTCGGTAGATAAGCCGATGGAGGCTGCCGAACCCCCGAAACCGGCCGTGCCAATCAAACGCTCGGTCTTTCCCGACTATATCGTCTGCTTGGAAGACGGTAAAAAGTTGAAAATGCTCAAGCGGCACCTCCGCACGGCTTATAATATGACGCCCGACGACTATCGGGCCAAATGGGGCCTGCCCGCCGATTATCCGATGGTCGCCCCCAATTACGCCGAACAGCGGTCACAATTTGCCAAGCAGATCGGCCTAGGCCGCACGGGACTTGCCGATGTTACCCGCGGGCGGCGGAAAAAAGCCACCGCCTGACCGCAGGTTTCCTACGACAATTAAAAACGCGGCCTTGAAACGGGCCGCGTTTTTTTGGCTCTGCCAAATAATCAAATAATAGATAAATATGCCTGATAGATGGGCCGCTTATTTGATCGGCGGCGCAAGTTGCGCCAACAGACGCCTCAGTTTCTGCACCGCCTGCTGGGAGAGTACCCCATCCGGGGCCACCGACGGCCCGACGATCGAGGCCTCGCGTCCGCTTACGGGATCGACCGCTGTTGCCTTGGCATAGCTGCCCTGGCGAATGATCTCGATCAAAAAAGGCTCGCGCGGGGTCGGCATTACGGGGCCACGGGACAAACCAACGTGCTTTGCACGGCCTTTAACACCGGCTCGTCAATCGAGCGCCCCCCGCACTGACGACCATAGTCGGCAATCCGACTGTTATAGGCCGCAATCTTAGTTTGCAGGGCCGGATAGACCTCCTGCTCCAACCGCGCCTCATCGTCGTCCCGCTTTTCCATCTCGGCACGGAAAGCTTCAACCGCTGCCGGATCGTTCACATTCACGGTTGGTCGTTTGGTATTGAGGGCGGTCGTTTGGGTGGCGATGGCGGCCCGAAGCGCCTCATAAAGGGCGCGGGCGCTGCCCACTTCCGCCCCCTGGCGCTGTAACCCTTGATTGAGACACAGGCAGGCGGCTATTTCGCGCGGATCCGTCATCAAGCTGCCTGCCGTCTGTGCCGGGGCCCCCCCGGCCATCATCGCCCCAACCGCCACGACACCCAAGGCTGCGGTGCGTGCCCATACCATTCGTGCCATAGTCTCGCTCCTTTTTAGCGGCGATTAGATTCCCGCCTTTTCCGGCATTATTCAATTGCGAATGCGGCACGAGGAAGGCACTTTGCGCGCACACCCTGCCGCTTCCTTCTGCCGCGCTTGCCGCCGCCCCGCGAGGTGCCCATGCTGACCCTATTCCTGCCGGCCGATGCGGCAACGCAGCCCCTGTCCCTCGGCGAGTTGCCCTCG
The DNA here is from genome assembly GCA_964576605.1 of uncultured Elstera sp. GTDB lineage: Bacteria > Pseudomonadota > Alphaproteobacteria > Elsterales > Elsteraceae > Elstera. Next base: position 11,686 of record CAZNVY010000035.1, read on the forward strand.
GCCCTGCCACCGGCGCTGTGGTATGATCTGTTGGAGCCGACGTCGGCGGAAAGCCATGCCGTACAACGCTCACTCGGCATCGAGCTACCGAGCCGCGAAGAAATGCAGGAAATCGAAGTCTCCAGTCGGCTATACGAGGAAGACGGCGCGCTGTTCATGACCGTTTCGATCATGTCAAAGTTCGATAGCGGTCGTCCGGAAACCCATGCCGTCACCTTCGTGCTTACCCCACAGGCGCTGGTTACGGTCCGCTATGCCGACCCGCTGCCCTTCATCCAATTCGCGAACCGCGTGCAGCGCAACCCCAACCAATGGGCGGGGGCGGATGTGGTCTGGGCGGGGCTTTTGGAAACCCTGGTCGATCGGGTGGCCGATGTGCTGGAGCGGATTTCCGCCGATTTGGAACGCACCGGGCAACGGGTCTTCGATCTGAAAGATTCGCGCGGCCGCACCGGCGTGGCGCTGGAAGAAGCTCTGTCGAAGATTGGGCGCTCTGGGCAGATGGTTTCCGGGATTTCGGAAAGCCTGATGACCCTGAACCGCGCCATCGCCTTTGCGGGAAACATCGGTGGCAGCTGGTTGCGCAAAGATGCCCGCAATGCGCTGAAAATGCTAACGCGCGACATTAAATCGCTGCACGATCACGCCGCTTTCTTATCGCAGAAGGTCAACTTCCTGCTCGATGCCACTTTGGGCCTGATTAATATCGAACAGAATGCCATCATCAAAATCTTCACCGTCGCGTCGGTAGGCTTCCTGCCACCAACCCTGATCGCGAGCATCTATGGGATGAATTTTGATCTGATGCCGGAGTTGAAATGGGACTTTGGCTATCCGTTAGCGATTATATTGATGATTCTCTCCGCCCTCGGACCCTTCCTTTATTTTAAGCGCCGTGGTTGGCTATAGGAAAATGCAAAAGGCGGGGGGACTGCCCCGCCGCCTTTCCAAAACTACTGCCTAATCCGTGGCTTATTTCTTCGGCAAATCGCCGGAAACGCCCTGCACGTACCAATCCATCGACAAGATTTCCGGATCGGTCGCGGTCTTGCCCGCAGCAACCCGTTCCTTCCCGTCTTTATCCACGATGGGACCGGTGAAGGAATGGCGCTTGCCTGCGATAATATCCTTGCGGGCCGTTTCGGCCAGTTCTACCACATCCTTTGGCAGCACCGCATTATAGGGGGCGAGCGAGACCATGCCCTTGTCGAACCCATCCCAAGTGTCTGAAGACGTCCAGGTCTTGTCCATCACCGCCTTGGTGCGGGCGATATAATATTCGTCCCAATTATCGATGATCGAGGTCAGATGCGCCTTGGGGCCGAATTTGGTCATATCAGAAGCCTGACCAAAGGCATAAATGCCGCGCTCTTCCGCGACCTGAACGGGGGCCGGGCTATCGGTATGTTGGGTCAGGATATCGGCCCCCTGATCGATCAGCGCCTTGGCGGCAGCGGCTTCTTTGCCGGGATCGTACCAGGAGTTGACGTAGATCACCTTCACCTGCGCGTCCGGGCGGACCGATTTCAGCGCCAAGGTAAAAGCATTAATCCCGCTCACCACTTCCGGAATCGGCACCGAGGCGATATAGCCAACCACACCACTCTTGGTCATTTTCCCGGCAATCAGGCCGATCACCGTGCGGCCTTCGTGGAAGCGCGCAGCATAGGTCGAAACATTGGCGGCGCGCTTAAAGCCGGTCGCGTGCTCGAAAAAGACCTTCGGGTTACGGGCGGCCACCTTCAGGGTCGGCTCCATGTAACCAAAGCTGGTGGTAAAGATCAGATGGTTGCCCCTGGCGGCCAGCTGCTGGATCACCCGCTCGGCATCCGCCCCTTCCGGCACGCTTTCCACATAGGTGGTTTCGACTTTACCGGGAAAGGCCTTTTCGATGGCCAGGCGGCCTTCATCGTGCCGATAGCTCCAGCCATGGTCGCCAATCGGGCCAACGTAAACGAAGGCGACTTTGGTCTTATCCTGAGCAAGGGCTGCGCCCGATGCGAGGCCAAGCGCGGTTGCCGCGCCCAATACCAGGGCTTTTAAGGTTCGGGAGGTCACGGGAAAACTCCTTCCAGTGGGGTTAACGGTCGGGATGAAAACTTTTGCCCAGGGCCGCCGGCGCGTTCAGCTTGATCCGAACGGTATCGCGCGACATCAGCACCAGCACCAAAATCGTCGCAAGATAGGGCAGCATTGAAAGAAACTGCGATGGGATTGGCACCCCCAGCCCCTGAAGATGCAGTTGCGCCAAGGTCATCGCACCAAAGAGATAGGCCCCGGCCAGCACGCGCAGCGGTCGCCAGGTGCCAAAAACCACCAGGGCTAACGCGATCCAACCCCGGCCAGAGGTCATATTCTCGGCCCACATCGGTGTATAGGCCAGCGATAAATAGGCCCCGCCCAGCCCCGCAAAGGCCCCGCCGATCAGCACCGAGACGGCCTGCACCCGCCGCACCGAAAGGCCCAGCCCATGCGCCACCTGCGGCGACTCCCCCACCGCCCGCAGCGTCAACCCAACGCGGGTACGGCCCATGATCCGATGCACAATGACCACGGCCGCCAACGATAGATAGACCAGCAGATCATGACCGAACAGCAGCGGGCCGATCAATGGCAGATCGCTGATACCGGGGATCGCCAAAACCGGCAGGCGCGGGATTGGCTGACCAACGAAACCCTTGCCAATCAACGCTGATAAACCGAGACCAAAGAGCGTCAGCGCCAAGCCCGTCGCGACCTGATTGGTCAGAAGGCCCAGGACCAGTAGCGCGAAAAAACCCGCCAGCACGGCCCCCGCGAGCGCCCCGGCAATGACGCCCAAATAGGCATTGCCCGTCGAATAGGCAGTTGCAAAGGCGCACACCGCCCCCACCAGCATCATCCCCTCGACCCCCAGGTTCAGCACGCCGGATTTCTCGGTAATCATCTCGCCCAAAGCCGCCAGCAGCAGCGGGGTTGCCGCCATCATCACAGCAACCAAGATCGACGCGGCAATCTCCATTCTCTGCCTTTACCCCCGGCGAATGCGATAGGCCAGAAGCACATCGCAGGCCAACACGAAGAACAGCAATAATCCCTGAAACACGGTGCCGACCGAAGCAGAGAGTTTCAGCGTTACCTGCGCCGCCTCCGACCCGATGTAAGAGAGTGCGAGCAAAAGCGCCGCCGCACAGATTCCGAGCGGATGCAACCGCCCCAGGAACGCAACAATGATCGCGGTAAACCCATAGCCGGGGGATACGCTGGGCAATAGCTGGCCGATCGGGCCGGCGACTTCCAGCATTCCTGCCAGCCCGGCACACGCCCCGCCGATCAAAAGGCAGGTCCAAACAATGCCTGGTGCCGAAAACCCGGCAAAACGGGCAGCGGCGGGGGCCAAGCCGCTTGCCGTCAGCCGATAGCCAAGCAGCGTTCGGGTAAGCACCGCCTGCGCCGCGACCGCCGCAATCACGACCGCCACTAGTCCCCAATGCAGCCGAAACCCCTCCAGCACCGGCGGCAGTAGCGCATCGGCGTCAAAGGGGCGGCTTTGCGGAAAATTGAACCCGTCCGGATCGCGCCAAGGGCCAGTGACCAGATACCCCAAAAATAGCTGCGCAACATAGGTTAGCATCAGGCTGGTCAGAATTTCATTAGCGTTGAAGCGGGTGCGCAGCAGCGCTGGCACCCCCGCATAGGCCATCCCCCCAACCACCCCGGCAATCGCCATCAGCGGCAGAGAGAACCAGCCCCCGCTATTCCAAAACGCCAATGCCACCCCACCGGCGCAGATCGCGCCGACCGTCAACTGCCCTTCGGCCCCGATATTCCAGACATTGGCGCGGAACCCCAAGGATAAGCCAAGGGCGATGAGTGCCAAGGGAATGGCCTTCACCCCCAGTTCGGTCCAACCGTATAAATCGGCAATCGGTTCGATGAAGAAGCCGTAAAGCGCACGCAGTGGATCGACCCCCAATACGGCAAACAGCGCGGCACCGCTCGCTACGGTGAGCGCCAGGGCCAGCAGCGGGGTCGCATAGACTAGCCAGACCGGAACCTCCGTCCGCGCTTCCAACCGTAGTCCGAAACCGCGTTTTGCTGCGGTCACAGCG
>CAZNVY010000035.1:15795-22690 GCA_964576605.1 uncultured Elstera sp.
TCCGCCAATCCCCCCATCATCAAACCAACTTTCTCCTGCGTTAGCTCCGCGACGGGATAAGCAAGGGAGAGGCCACCGTGAAACAGCACCGCCATTCGGTCGCAGAGGGTAAAAAGCTCGTCCAGATCCTGGCTTATCACCAGCACCGCGGCCCCACCCTCCGCTAGGGATAGCAACGCCCGGTGAATCGCGGCGGCGGCCCCGGCATCCACCCCCCAGGTAGGGGCGGCAACGATCAGCACGTTCGGGGATGCCAAAATCTCGCGCCCCATGATGAATTTCTGCAGATTTCCGCCCGATAGCCGCCGGGCGAGACTGCCGCTCTTGGGGGGCATGACGTTATAATCGGCGATAATTTTCTCGGCGAAAGCTTTGATTGCGGTGCGCTTCAGCCAGCCCTTCGCCGCCAAGTCGGGCCGCTGCCAGCCGGATAACAGCGCATTCTCGGTCAGCGTCAAATCGGGCACGGCGGAGCGGCCCAACCGCTCCTCCGGCACATAGGCAAGGCCCGCCGCGCGCCGGGCCGCAACCGGCAGTGTTCCGATAGGCCGACCGTCGAGCCGCAGAACGTCGGGCGCGACCGGCACCTCGCCGCCCAGAACCGCCAGCAGTTCCGACTGACCGCTGCCGGCCAGGCCCGCAATGCCGACGATTTCCCCGGCCTTTAGATCGAACCCAATATCGCGCAGATCGATGCCTAGCGGATCATCAGCCCGGCGCGACAGGCCGCGAACCGCAAGGCGCACGGGGGCCTCGGCGGATACGCCCGCAGCCCGGCGGGCCGGGCGATCGACCTTGCCGACCATTTTCTCCGCCATTAGCGCGGGCGGGGTGGTCCGTGGATCGCAGCGATCGACCACTTTTCCGGCCCGCAAAATAGTGGCCGCATCGCACAAAGCCTGAATTTCCGGCAGTTTGTGCGAGATATAGAGAATTGTCCGCCCCTCGGCCGCCAACCGCCGCAGGGTGACAAATAGGCTATCGGCTTCTTGCGGGGTGAGGACAGAGGTTGGCTCGTCCAGAATCAGCAAACGTGGGTCTTGCAGCAGGCAGCGGATAATCTCCACCCGCTGCCGCTCGCCGCTGGAGAGGGCGTGCACCGCCCGCGCCGGATCGAGCGCTAGGCCGTAACGCTGCGATAGCGCCAAAATTTCGGCGGATAGGGCGGGGGTTACCTTCCCCTCTGGCAGGGCCAGGGCGATATTCTCGGCAACGGTCAGCGTCTCGAACAGGGCGAAATGCTGAAAGACCATGCCGATGCCCGCCGCCCGCGCCGCTGCTGGGTCGGAAAAAGCCACCGACTGCCCTTCCCAAAGGATTTCGCCGCTATCAGCCTGCAGCAGCCCATAGAGGGTTTTCATCAGGGTGCTTTTCCCGGCCCCATTTTCCCCCAATAGAGCGTGGATTTCCCCCGGTTGCAGGGTTAGATCAACGCCATCAACGGCTTTGACCCCCGGAAAATGCTTCACAACGCCACGCACCACCAAGCGCGGCGCGCCCTTGCTCTCGCCGTCCGTCACCCGCACCCCCGCAAAGCCCGTTCCGGGACGAAAACGCTGCTCGCCCCGATTGTTACGGTTTAGCGTGGCATGAGACGCAGGGATGAATCAACGGGGGCTATACGGGGTTTTCCTGATTGTTGGCGGCAGCGAGACGGAATGCCGCAGCAAAGGCGGCCCCGCCGTCCCGGCTAAACCGCACCACCCGCCCCGGTTCCCGCGTTGCCCAACCCTGCCGAACAATGAAAGCAAGCGACGCCGCCCCCAGCGCGCCGCCAAGGTGGCCGCGCCGCTCGCTCCAATCCAGGCAGTGGCGGCACAGCGGGCGGCGGCCTTTGCGCAGCACGGCCAAATCGAACCCCAGGCCTTCAAAGAAGCGATGGCCCGCCGCTGTCAGGTCCGGTGCGGCCACCCTCGCTAAGAGACCCTGGCGCAGCAGACCATCGAACAGCGCCACGCCCTTTTCCCCGGCCAGATGATCGTAACAGACGCGCGCTTCGCGCAAGGCCGGGTCTTTCGGCCCGGTGCGGGTGCGGGTGGCGCCCGTGCGCTGCGCAAGGCCCATCAGCCCTTCGAGCACTTCCGCCACGTCGGGACCGGAGAGGCGGAAATAGCGATGCCGCCCCTGCTTCTCCGCCGCCAGCAACCCGGCGGCGTCGAGCTTGCCAAGATGCTCGCTGGCGGTCGGCAGCGCCACCCCCGCCGCCCCGGCGAGTTCGGAAACCGTCAGCGCGCGCCCATCCATTAGCGCCGTCAGCATATTGGCGCGGGCGGGATCGCCGATCAGGGCGGCAAGCGGGGCGATGCTGGGGCCTTCTTTCATACTTCGGTTATAGCCGAAGCATAAGGGGCACTCAAGCCGCTAGGATCGGCCTATCAGCTTGGGAGAAAGAGAATGACCGACACGAAAATCGCCTGCTTCATCCGTTACAAGATCGACCCGTTCAAGGTCGAGGCCTATACCCATTATGCTCAGGTCTGGGGGCAGGCGATCCCCGACTGCGGGGCCGATTTGATCGGCTATTTCGCCCCGCACGAAGGATCGGCCACCACCGCCTATGGCGTCTACACCTTGCCGTCGCTGGCCGCCTATGAGGCCTATCGTGCCCGGTTGCGCGCCCATCCGTTGGGCCAAGAAAATTATGCCTTCGCCAAGCGCGAACAGTTTATTCGTCGCGAGGACCGGATTTTCCTTCGCCTCGCCTCCACCCCTCACGCCCCCTTGGTGCCGCGATGATTGCCGTAATTTTCGAGGTCTGGCCCGCCGAAGGTCAGACCGACACCTACCTCGATACTGCCGCCAGCCTGCGGGCAGAGCTTGCGGAAATCGACGGGTTTATCAGCATCGAACGGTTCGCCAGCCTGAGCGAGCCGGGAAAGCTGCTCTCCCTCTCCTTTTGGCGAGACGAGGCCGCCGTGCAGGACTGGCGAACCCGCGACGCCCATCGCGCCGCGCAAAGCCTGGGGCGCAGCGGCGTGTTCAGCGATTATCGCCTGCGGGTGGCGGCCGTTCGGCGCGACTACGGCCTAGCCGACCGAGCACAGGTGCCCGACGATAGCCGTGCGGCGCACGCCGACTATTGAAAACGATGCAGAACATAGGTGGGCGTTGCACTTTCTTGGGCTATTAACCCCTGAAGCGCCTGTGCGTCGAACCACCCGTCCGACTCAAGCCGCAACACCTCGCCATGCACCCCGCTGGTGATGAGAACCGAATCAATCCCGGCGCTATTCGCGCCTTTAATATCGGTCTTCAACCCGTCGCCAATCGCCAAAACCCGGTGGTGGTCAATCCCCTTGAGCCGCCCCATACAGGTGGCGTAAACCCCCGGAAACGGTTTGCCGTGATAGCGAACATCGCCACCCTGGTTTTCGTAAAAGGCCGCCAATAGCCCGGCGCAGACTTCCGCCCGCCCGCCCGCGACGATCCAATGGTCGGGGTTAGCGCAAACCATCGGCAGGCCCCGCGCCAAGGCTGCCTCCAGCAGGGGCCGGACGGTATCCAGCGTCTGGCCGAAATCCACCCCGGCGTTAATCAGATAATCGGCCTCGGTCACCTCGAACACCCGCGCTCCGGGCAGACCCGCGACCAGCCCTTCGTCTTTCGCCAGACCAATCAGATAATAGCGCGGGCCGAGGGCTTGATACCAATCATCCGGACGGTCGCGCAGATGCTCCCACGCATCTTGGCCAGAGGTCATCAGGAAATCCCAATCGCTGTCCTGAAAGCCGAGGTCGCGCATCTTAACCGCCACCACATCGGCGGGGCGCGGTGCGTTAGACAGCAGCCCAACCCGCTTACCCGCCGCTTTCAGGGCCAAGAGCGTGCCGCGCGCCCAGGGAAAGGGCGACAAGCCATCGTGCAAGACGCCCCAAAGGTCGATAATGAACCCATCGTAGCGATCCACCACCGACGCCAGCGCCGGAATCACCTGAACCATCAGTAAACATCCCGCTTTTCTGCCGGGCGCGGCAGACCGAACAGCGCGCCTTGACCGAAATCGACCCCATAATCCAAGACGGAAACCAGTTGCGCATCCCGGTCGATGCCGCTGACCATCAGGTCAATCGCGCCGCGATCCAGGTTCCGGCGCAACACGCGCGGATCGGGCTGTTTTGAGAGTTTTTCGATCAGAACCGGCGCATCGACCTTCACATAGCGGAAGCCCTTGTCCGAGAGATCGGAAATGAACAGATCGAGATTGGTCACCTTATCCAGCACGAACCGGAAGCCGAGCTTGGCCAGATCGGCAAGCTCCCGGTCAGTACGCGCATCCAGTCGGTAGGCATCATATTGGGTGATCTGAAAATTCAAATGCCCGGCCAGATCGGTATTCTCGCGCATGAAGGCGGTAAAATCCGAAAAGAAATCCCGGTCGCGTAGCGTCTCGCCCACAATTTCGCACACATAGCCAACCTGGGTCCGCTGGCGGCGCATTCGGCGCACGAACTGCACACTGCGCACCAGGAGCATATTGTTAATAGTGGCGAGCAGCCCCGCCTGCTCGGCAATGGGCAGATAGGTTTCCGGCGGAATTTCCGTGCCTTCCGGCGTGCGGATCGCCGCCATGCACTGATACATCGCCAGCCGCCGCGACGGCAGCTGCACGATGGGTTGCAGCGACAGGCCAACCCGATCCTCGTTCAGCGCCTCGCGCACCGAATCGAGAATAAGCTCCTCATCCGAAAGCTCGCGGTCATCGTCATAACCGGCCTCGGCATCGTCGTCATAGGGATCGTCGGCGGCGGTCAAAGGACGCGGCGGGGCGGCGGAACGGACCGCCGCTGGGGCCGCTGCCGCACGGGTCTTCGCGGCTTGTGCCGATTTGGCCGACAATTGCCCGACGAGGGTCTTCAGCATCCGCATTTCCGCAACAACGGTCTCCAGCTCCGCCGCCCCTTCTGGCGCGGCCTCCGCCTGGGCGCGAACCGTTTCTTGCATCGAGCGCATATCCGTGCGCTGACGGATAATCACATCCTGCACCCGCTGAATTTTCTGCTCCAGCGCCCGCAAGGCCCCCTGGCGCGCCACCATCTCTTGCAGCCACAGGCCGAACAGAAACAGGTTCAACCCCAGGAGAATGCCGGAAACCTGGGCGTTCGGCAGGCCGAGAATATCGATCACATCCGGCGCGCCAATGGCAACCGCCGCCGCAACCGCCCCATAGGCGATGGGAGCGAAAAACTGGCTGGGACTCATGCCCGCGTCCTTGTCCAAAAGGGATACCAAGCTGGAAACACATGCCGCCGCTTCCCATCGGGATCAGCCGCCAGCGGCAAATCTACAACCCGCGCCACGGCGCTAACCGCCAGCGGGCCATAGAGATGCGGGAACAGCGCCCCGCGCGACGGGGAGGCTTCCCACTTTAGCAGCCCGCCGCCATGATCGGGCGGCGGTAACCGATCAATCACCACCTCCAACAGCACCAACCCCGCCTCCCCCGCCCGATGGCGGTCGGCGGACGCGGTAATTTGTTCCGCCGTGGAAAAATGCAGGAAGCCGTCACGCCGATCCTCGGCAGCGCCGGTATACCAGCCCGATTGAAGCGCAGCCTGCCAATCGGCGGCCCGTGCCAAATGATAAATAAGATCGACGATCATGCGGCGCACCTTACGCGAAGCAAAGCGTTCCGAAAAGCCAAGAGTATGCCGCTTTTGCCGCAGCGGCAAAGGCTTGCGCAGGAAAGCTGCGGCGGCTATAGAAACCCATCCCTTGGGGAGTAGCCGCCACGCATGATCGTGGGGATGCGTCAACAGGCTTAGGAGTTTTCTCCTATGGCGCATCCGGTCCGGGTTCGGATTGGCGAGACCAAGCGCATACCCCCGCCGGAGCAATAAGCCGGGCGGCCGGGCGGTATGGCGCTTGAGTGCTCGTCCCACTCGGATAATCGCCCGCCCGGAACGTGGGAAGGGTTATGGGTTCTACATTCTTCTTATCGACAGGGGCCGTCGCCCTGTCGGAACTGGGCGATAAGACCCAGTTGTTCGCGCTGCTGCTGGCGCTACGCTATCACGCCCCCTGGCGCATTATCCTCGGAATTTTCCTGGCGACCCTGCTGAACCATATCGCTGCCGGCTGGCTGGCGGTGGAGGTAGCCGATCGCCTGCCGCTGTATTGGCTTCGCTTTGGCACCGGCATCGCCTGTATCGCCTTGGGGGCCTGGATGCTGCTGCCCGATAAACTGGACGAAGAGGAGGATAAACCGCTACGCTTCGGCCCCTTCGCGGCGGCGCTGGTCGGCTTTTTCCTGCTGGAAATCGGCGATAAGACCCAGATCGCAACAATGCTGATGGCCAGCGCCTATCAGCCCTTCGCCGCCGTTATGGCCGGGTCGATCTTGGGCATGATGCTGGTCAACGCACCGATCGTGCTGATCGGCAAGAACATCAGCGCCCGCCTGCCGCTGCCCCTCACCCGGCGTTTATCGGCGCTGCTCTTCGCCGTGATGGGCGCGGCGATGTTGCCGATCTGGGGTTAATCTTCGGGTAGTTTATGGCCGTCCAGCTTCCGGGTTTCCAGCCGTTGGACGGCCTCGCTTTGCTGTTTTTCCGCTTTGCTCCGCCCGAAGGCGATGCGGTTCGCCTCCGCCGTTTTGGCGTCGGCAGCGCGCGCTTTTGCCTTTTTCACGCGGCGCAGATTAATAATCTCGGCACTCATCCTTGCGCTCCTGCTCTCCGCCGTGCGGGGTTCCCTTTCTCGGCAATGAAGGGTTAGCTTGTGAGCAGAATGTTTCCACCGCAAGGGAGTTTGCCTAAATCATGCGCACGATCACCTATCTCGACGGCACTTGGTCGGAAGGGAATACGCCGCTGATGGGGGCCAGCACCCAGGCGGGCTGGCTGGGGCATACGGTTTTCGACGGCGCGCGCGCCTTTGGCGGGCTGATCCCCGATCT
>CAZNVY010000035.1:22701-23486 GCA_964576605.1 uncultured Elstera sp.
CGCGTCATCCGCTCGGCCAAGGCAATGGCGATGGAACCGCCGGTCACTGCCGGGGAAATCGCCGATCTCGCCAAAGATGGTATCCGGCGCTTTCCAAGCGGGGCGGAACTTTACATCCGCCCGATGTTCTGGATGGAGGAGGGGTTGATGGTGCTGAAGCCCGAATCGACCCGCTTCGCCCTCGTCATTCAGGAAATTCCGCTGCCGCCGGGGGATAAAGGCTTTTCCGCCACCCTGTCGCAGCACCGCCGCCCGTCGCCGGAACAAGCGCCGACCATCGCAAAAGCCTCTTGTCTCTATCCGCAGGCCACCCTGGCGCTGCGCGAGGCAATGGCGCGCGGGTTCGAGAATGCCGTTATGTGCGACCTGATGGGCAATGTGGCGGAATTCACCGGCTCTAACCTTTTCCTGGGCTTCAACGGCGAACTGCACACGCCGATCCCCAGCGGCAGCCTGCTGAACGGCATTACCCGCCAACGGGTAATTTCCCTGATGCGCGGCGCCGGGGTAACGGTGGTGGAACGCGCCATCCGCCCGCAAGAGGTGGCGGGGGCCGATGAAATCATCTCCACCGGCAATTACGCCAAGGTTCAGCACATCAACCGCTACGAAGACCGCGACCTGCAACCCGGCCCGCTGTTCTGGAAGGCGCGGGAGCTGTATTTCGACTTCGCCAAAACCCAGCCGTTGGATTAAGCGGAAACTAGGCAAGAAATTTATTCTGAAACCCCAGATAAATGAGAAAAGCCAGAGTTCTTAGAACTCTGGCTCTTTTTGTCCAAGAA
>CAZNVY010000035.1:23504-31194 GCA_964576605.1 uncultured Elstera sp.
TGGTTAAAGCGCCAACAAATCCCCGGCCAGCGCCTTGTCGATCAGGGCGACGCTATTGTCCCGCCCATAGAGGGCGATAAACGACCCCATGCGCGGCCCCTGCGGTTGACCCAGCAGCACTTCGTAAATGCTCTTGAACCAATCGCGCAGTTCGGGGAACGGGTGGCGTTTGCCGATTTCATAGACGACATTTTGGAAAGCTTCCGCATCCGCCTCGGCGGGCAGAGCCTTCAACCCCTCGGCCAGTTCGGTCAGCGCCGTGCGCTCCAGATCGGTCGGTGCGCGGAACTTCTTCGTCGGGGCCACAAAGTCGCGGTAATAGACCCCGGCGTATTGCACCAGCTTCGCCAGCAGCGGATTATTCTCCGGCGTCGTGCCGGGGGCATATCGGCTGATGAAACCCCAGAGGACCGCCGCGTCATTGGTGCCGACCACCGAGGCGAGATTTAGCAGAATGGCGAAACTGAGCGGCACCTTCCCCGCCGGGGGCTGTCCGCCGTGGATGTGCCACGCCGGGTTTTCCGCCTGCTTTTCGGCGGGTTCGCTGGCGACCTTATCGAGATAGGTCAGATATTCATCGACCGCCTTCGGAATGGCATCGAAATAAAGGCGCTTGGCCCGGCGCGGCTGCTGATACATGAACAGGGCCAAGCTTTCGTCCGGCGCATAGGTCAGCCAATCTTCGACCGACAGGCCATTGCCCTTGGATTTGGAGATTTTCTCGCCGTTTTGATCCAGGAACAATTCATAGTTAAAGCCCTCCGGCGGCGTCGCGCCGAGGGCTTTAACGATCTTACCCGCGAGTTCGACCGAGGAAATCAGATCCTTCCCGGCCATTTCGTAATCAACCTCAAGGCCCATCCAGCGCATCGCCCAATCGGCCTTCCACTGCATTTTACAGTGACCGCCCGTGACAGGCACTTCCACCAGCGCTTCGGTTTCTGGATCGCGGTAGGTGACGGTGCCCGCCGCCTCGTCCCGCGCCACCATCGGCACTTGCAGCACGATACCCGTGCGCGGGCAGATCGGCAGGAAGGGGCTATAGGTCGCCTGACGTTCGGCGCCCAAGGTCGGTAGGATAATCTTCATCACGTCATCGTAATGACGCAGCATTTTCAGCAGGGTCTCGTCGAAAGCCCCCGACTTATACATCTGGGTCGCCGACTTAAACGCGTAGCTAAAGCCGAAGCCGTCCAGAAAGGCTTGCAGGCGGGCATTATTATGATCGCCGAAGCTGGGGTGCGTGCCGAACGGGTCGGGCACCTGGGTTAAGGGCTTGCCGATATATTGGGCCAGAAGCTCACGGTTCGGCACATTGTCCGGCACCTTGCGCAGGCCGTCCATATCGTCCGAGAAGCAGAAGAGTTTTGTCGGAATATCCGAAAGCTGCTCAAAGGCGCGGCGAACCATGCTGGTGCGCACCACTTCGCCAAAGGTGCCGATGTGCGGCAGGCCGGAGGGGCCATAGCCGGTCTCGAACAGCACATAGCCTTTTTTCGGTTTGCTTGCCCCATAACGCGCCAGCAGTTTGCGCGCTTCCTCGAACGGCCAGGCTTTGGCATTCAGGGCGATCTCGCGGGGCAAGGACATAGCAGATACTCGTTGTTAACCGGAAAACCCGGCCCCACGCGGGCCGGTCTGTTGTGCTAGCGGGTTGCGGGCGCAAGGTCAACCGCAGGCGCGTGGAAAGCATTGCACCGCCGCCCGCGCGCGGCTAGGGTCGGGCGAGTTCGATAAAAGTTCTGCCTGTGCAATGACCGCTGCCCCCGCCCTGCTGCTTCCCGATGCCCCGCTGCTGGCGGTGGGCCTGCGCCGGGCCGTGCTGATAACGGCGGATGGCGAGATCGAGGACGGGCCGCTGCCCCAGATCGCCAAACTGCTGACGCCCGACGATCCGCCCTACCTCTGTCACGCCCCCGCGCTGGGCAAACGGCTGGAGATCCCCGGCCTCTGGGGCTACGACCTATTGGAACTCTTCGCTTTCGTGCGCCCGGCGCAGTTTTGCGTCCCGACGCCGCGCGGACTGGCCCAAGCGCTCGACCTGCCCGCGCCGAAGGATTTGATGGCGGAAGCCTTGATCCTGCGCGATGCCGCCAGCCTGCTGCTCGCCGAACTGGCCGACGCCCGCGACCCGGAAACCCTGGCGATCCTGCAACCGATGGCGGCGGGTGGCTGGTCCTGGGGGCGGGCGGCCGAACGGGCGCTGGCGAGCGTTACGCCAGGGCGGCGCGGGCTGGCGGTTTGGCGGGCGCTGCCGGAAATCCCCGATCAGCCCGCCGATGGCCCGCCCGGTCAGCAGCCGGTCCATGCCCAGGAAGCGCGCTGGCAACTGGCCTCGCTGCTCGGCGGATCGGCGGAAAGCCGCCCCAGTCAGGCCGATTACGCCTCGGCAACCGCCCTCGCCTTCGCGCCGCGCCAGACCGAGGGCCAACCGAATATCGTGCTGGCCGAAGCGGGCACCGGCGTTGGCAAAACCCTGGGCTACCTCGCCCCGGCCAGCGTCTGGGCGCGCAAGAATAGCGGCACGGTCTGGGTTTCCACCTATACCCGCAACTTGCAGCACCAGATCGATCAGGAGCTTGACCGGCTTTACCCCGATCCGGTGGATAAAGCGCTGAAAGCCGTGGTCCGTAAGGGGCGAGAAAATTACCTCTGCCTGCTGAACCTCGAAGAAAACACCCAAATCGCCGCCACCCGCCCCGCCGAGGCCGTGGGCGTTGGGCTGATGGCGCGCTGGGTGCTGGCCACCCGCGACGGCGACCTAACGGGTGGCGATTTCCCCGGTTGGCTACCGGAACTCCTCGGCCGCGCCCGTACCCTGGGGTTGGCCGACCGGCGCGGCGAGTGCATTTTCGCCGCCTGCCACCATTTCAACCGCTGCTTCGTCGAACGCTCCGTCCGGCGGGCGAAACGGGCGGAAATCGTCGTCGCCAATCACGCGCTGGTGATGGTGCAATCGGCTTTAGGCGGCGGCGATGACGGCACGGTCCCCAGCCGCCTGATTTTCGACGAGGGGCATCATCTTTTCGACGCGGCGGATAGCGCCTTTTCCGCCCATCTTTCCGGCTACGAAGGCCAGGAAATGCGCCGCTGGCTGCTGGGGGCAGAAGGATCGGCCCGCAGCCGGGCGCGCGGGTTACGCCGCCGTATCGAAGAACTGCTGACCGACGAGGGGATGCTCAACACCCTCGCCCAACTGCTACGCGCCGCCCACGCCCTGCCCGGCGACGGCTGGCAGAACCGGCTGATGGACGATGCGCCGCACGGCCCCATCGAAACCTTCCTCGCCGCCCTGCGCCGCCAAGTGTTGGCCCGGCAGACGGAGAAGGATTACGGCTATTCCCTGGAGGCGGAGGCCAACCCCGCCAACGACGATCTCCTCCCCCTGGCCGACGACGCCCGCAGCGCCCTGATCGCCCTGCGCGAACCCAGCCTGACCCTCAAAAAGCGCCTCGCCGACCGGCTGGTGGACGAGGCCGGGGAGATGGAGTCGGAGGTGCGCCTGCGCTGCGAAGCCGCCATCCGCACCCTCGACCGCCGCTTGATTCTGCCCGTCGCGGGCTGGATTGCCATGCTGGAAGCGCTGCGGGAGGAACCCTCCGCCGAATTCGTTGATTGGTTCGGCATCGACCGCCAGGACGGGCAGGATACCGATGTGGGGATGCACCGCCATTGGCGCGACCCCAGCAAGCCCTTCGCCCGCACCGTTGCGGAGGGGGCGCACGGCATCGTCGTCACCTCCGCCACCCTGACCGACGCGACCGGCGACCCGGACGCCGATTGGAAAGCCGCCGAACGCCGCCTCGGCCTGCCCTGGCTTGACGTCGCCGCGACGCGGGCGCAACTGCCCTCCCCCTATGATTACGCCGCGCAAACCCGCGTGCTGGTGGTGACGGACGTGCGGCGCGACGATATGGACCAAGTGGCCGCCGCCTATCGCACCCTGTTCCTCGCGGCGGGCGGCGGCGCGCTCGGCCTCTTCACCGCCATCGCCCGCCTGCGCGCCGTGCATACCCGCATCGCCAGCGCGCTTGAGGACGCCGACATCCCCCTGCTCGCCCAGCATGTGGACGGCATGGACACCGCCAGCCTGATCGATATTTTCCGCGCCGAAGAAAACGCCTGCCTGCTCGGCACCGACGCCGTGCGCGACGGCGTGGACGTACCGGGCCGCTCCCTCCGGCTCATCGTCTTCGACCGCATCCCCTGGCCGCGCCCGGATATTCTGCACAAAGCCCGGCGGGAAGCGTTCGGCGGCTGGAACTGGGACCGGCGCCTCGTGCGCTTAAAACTCAAACAAGCCTTCGGCCGCCTCATCCGCCGCGCCGACGATACCGGCGTCTTCGTGCTGCTGGCGCCACTGCCGGCGGACTTCCGCTCCGCCTTCCCGCCGGGGGTGGAGGTGCGCCGCGTCGGGCTGGCGGAAGCGGTCCGCGAGGTGGGGGGATTTTTGGGGAAGGGTTGAGCCGTCTTGGGGGTATCGTCTCGGGGCACCGCCCCGAACCCCGCCAGGAGCCGGGCGGCTCCTGGACCTGGCTGAGTTAGGAGGGGAGCTCGGTCAGACTGTCGTCGGTTTGAGCCGAGGGAAACAGCGCCTCGCCCGCGCTCTCGATTTCGGCAATCAACCCCTCAACGCGCGCCTCAATCGCCTCCCGTCGATCCTACGGAAGCGCCTGCAAAACCTCATCCAGCGTGCGGCCCATGATCCGACACCTTCTGTAGAAACGCTTCAAAATCAAGCTCGGAGGGCAAACCACTGGCATCGCCCTCGGCCAGCGCAGCGCGCAAAGCGGTGAGTTTGGCTTCACGCTCCTCTAACAACCGCAGCCCCGCCCGAATCACGTCCGACGCGCTGCCGTAACGCCCTTCGGCGACCAGGGCTTCGATGAAACCGGTGAAATGATCACCCAAGCTGACCGAGGTATTTTTGGGCATAGCGGGCTCATTTGTAAGAAGATAATACCAAAGTTTGGTAATTTTGGGGAGGCATCAAAGTGAATGTTTTGAGGAATATATTAAAAAGAAAAGTTCATTATATTATAGAATTTACCAGATACCATCTGAAGTTAAATCAGACCTTTTCACATCAAAATTAAACCCAAATCGCCTGCACGTCTCCTTCAGCACATCCTCGAACCAACCCGGTGCATATGGGGATACATACACTGCCTTAACAAAAGATTTACAGTCTATAGGTACTGGCAACGCAAAAGTTTTCTGATTTCCTAGTATGCTCTGGCTTGTATCCCCAATAAATGGGAGGATCACGCCCCTCACCTCCCTTTCATGTTGAAATGAACTGCGTTTATAAAAATACGGTGCAAATACATTCCCAAACAGTATACTAAAAGTTCTATAATCCACATAATTTACCGAGCCCAATGCGATTTGATATGTTGATTTATTAAATTCATTTCTTAAAGATTCATAATCTGTTTGGACGGCTACAACATCTTTTGAGGTTGAATAAAGTTTCCACATCGCAGCAGACTCATGTTCATTTTCATGCCAACAGGATATAAAACAATTCTTCTTAATTTCTCTAAAATTAATTCTTAATCCATAAACTTGCCATTTCCCCGCATCAGATAAATTAGATGAAATTTTTGCCATATCTTCTATAGTCCGCTCGGAGAGAGAACCTTCAAGTAAATCATCAAATTGATCCGCTCTTGCAAAAGATATACTGCAAGAAGATATTAAAGAAACAAATTTAGAAAAATCCATATATCTCCACATTTTTGAATTTAATTTAACATTTGAAGAACTTTCTAATGCAACAACCAAAATAATCTCCAAAATCTATAATTAAAATAAGTGACCGTGTATAAAGGTGATGCAATTAGAAAAAATTTTCAACCTATATTCTCACAAAACTCAAAAATATGATATTTATGCGAATGGATAACTAAGGCCCGGCCTTGGGTCGGGGTTTGGGGGCAGAGAGCCCCCACCTTCGCGCCAGCCAACCCCTACCCCACCGCCAGCAGCGCACTGACCGTCAGCACCGACAGCACGGTTGAAACAAGGATCGTCGCGGAAGTTTGCGCCACCAGCCGGTCATATTTCTGCGCCAGCACGAAGGCCCCCGCGCCGGTCGGTAGGGCGTTGAGCAGCAGGGCGGTTTTGCCGACCAGGCTGCCTTCCTCCCCCAGCGCCACCAGCACAACGAAGGTCGCGACCGGGGCGACGGCGAGTTTAAGCACGGTCAGCCAGCAGACCGCCGCAAGCTCCCCCCGCAGGGGTTGGGCTGCCAGGAACATGCCCAGGGCAAACAGCGCGCAGGGGCTGGCCGACGCGCCCATCAATTCCGCAAACGTCTTCAGCGGCGTGAACAGCGGCACGCCCGACAGCGCCCAGGCCGCGCCCGCCGCCGGGGCCAGGATCAACGGATTACGGGCGACGGTCGCCAGCACCCCGGCGAAGGTTTTCAGCGCGCCCTGGCCGGAGCGCAAATCGGCCTCCACCCCCATAATCCCGGCACCAAACATGATGGAGCCGGTGAGGATCGTCGCGGCAATCGCATAGGGTAGCGCCTCCGGCCCATAGGCCAATTGCACCAGCGGCACGCCCATATAGCCGACATTGCCGTAGCAGGACGATAGGCTCTGCACCGAAAGATCGGCCAGCCGCAACCGCCACACCGCGCGCCCCCACACCACCGTTAGAACAAACACCACGGCCAACGGCACACAGAAGGCAATCAGAAACTCCCGGTCCACCACCCGCTCCAGCGGCGCGCGGAACATCACGAGGAACAGCATCGCGGGCAGAGCGAAGTAATAGACGAATTTATTCAACGCCTCGGTGGAACTGCCGCCCAGTAGCTTGAACCGCGCCGCCAAAAATCCCGCGAGGATCAGACCGAAGACCGGCAGCGCGACGTTCAGAATAGCTTGCATCGAGGGGGACTCAACAGGTCAGGGGCGCCGCCCCTGAAACCCCGCCCAAGGGCAGCGCCCTTGGGGAACGCGATCCAATAATGAAAAGAATCCTGTTCAAAGCGTTGAAAACTACCTTTGAAAAGGAAAATAGGATTACCAAGGAGCAAGCTCCTTGGTTGGGGGTGTTGGGGGCAAAGCCCCTGACCGACGCGCCCCCCACGCCCTACCCCCGGATATGCAGCACGCAAATCAGCGTGAACAGGCGGCGGGCGGTGGACAGGTCGAGGCGGATTTTATCCTCCAGCCGCTCGCGCAGCATTTCGGACCCTTCATTGTGCAAGCCCCGGCGGCCCATATCGATCGCTTCGATCTGGGCGAGGCTTTGGGTTTTGATCGCGGTGTAATAGGTGTCGCAGATATGGAAATAATCGCGCACCACCGAGCGAAAGGCCGCGAGCGGCAGGTGCACCCGCTCCAGCGGGTCTTCCGCCGGGGTGCGAATATCGAGGATCAGGCGATTGTCTTCGATGCCGAGGCGCAAATGATAGGGGCCGGGATGGCCGACCAGCTCGAAGCTATTTTCTTCCATCAGGTCGAACATGGCAATCGCGCGCTCGTGTTCGACCGTCTGGTTGCGGCGGACAACCGATTTCTCGTCGAGCTTCACATCGACAAGGCGATTGTCCGGCGCGCTCATCGGGTTTGCTCCGGTATCCGCACGGCGACCGACAACCCGTGGGCGTCCAGCCCCTCCGCCGCCGCCAAGTCAGCACCGACGGGCCGAGCGCCGCCAGCGATGCCGGGCT
>CAZNVY010000036.1:0-17633 GCA_964576605.1 uncultured Elstera sp.
TTTCCCGGTCAGTTTTATGACGAACCGCCATCACTGATTTGGTAAAAGGCCAAAGACGTTCACCCAAAATCAGGCTTTCCGGAAACAGCGCCTGCAACTGCCGACGGTCGAGAAGGGCAATTTCCTCGATCATTGTCATCGCTTGTGCCACGGACTCGGCTTTAGGAAAGAAACCGCGTCGCTTTCGCATCAACATCCGATAGCGAAGTTGCACGGGAAGCCAGTGAAAACCGAGCGTATGGAAATGTAACTCGAACGGAAACCAGAAGTTTGGCGTCTGAATGTAATAAGTGGGGGCAGTAGCGCGCACATGATCGGCAAAATCCTGCATTCGCGACCACCCCCCAACATGCTCGATCAGCGAGTTTGAATGCACCAAATCCGCCCCCCAGCGTTCTGGGGTTTTGACGCAGACATCGGCGGCAACGGCGGTTACGGGAAAGGGTAAGCCTATTTTATCGGTCTCATCGGTGAGATTGACCAAGGTCACGCGGATCGGACGGGGGCCAAGCAGCGGGGCCATTCCCTGCCAATAGCGCCAAGTCCCGCCGAAATCCACGATATGGCAGTCGGGCTTTTCGGCGAGAATGGCGTCAATCAGTTTCAGGACGATGCCAAAACGCCGATGCCGGAAGCGGGTTCCCAGCGATTTTGCGCTGCCATAAGGATTGCGCAACCAGGATGGGCGAGGGTCAGGCTGTGATAGCGGCGACGTCTGCATGACGTAACCTTAATCGTTTTCCCCTGCCCCCGCCAGTCACGGCCTTAGAGTAAAACGATGTCGCTGATTTGTGACAAGCCAACGAAAATCATTTGGTTCAATGCATCGCCGTAAGCAACAACCCTGCCATCCATCAGCACCAGCGACGCCGAACCGTTGATTTGAAGACTGATTCCAGCCTTGGCACCTAGCACCCAATCGATATTTGATGCTGTTGATCCAGCGTCAAAGATAAGTAAGTCACCCGTTCCGCCTTTCAGGATAATGCTATCGTCGCCATACCCTGCGCGGATAGTGTCATTTCCGCCAAGCGTATTGATAAAATCGTCCCCGTTTCCTGTTACAATATAATCATTCGCGGACCCGGAGGTATGATTTATTTGCGATAAATACTCTGTGAACACATAGTTATTTCCATCTCCAGCAAGCACGGTGTTATTGCCGAAGCCGAGTGTGAAGCTGTCGCTTCCGCTTCCGGAAGTGATGAGTGTGCTACCGCTTACTTCGCCCGTTATGGAATTATAACCTGCGGTTCCAAAAGAAACACTATTGGTTCCCTCGCCGAGAGCGATTACATAGTTATGATTACTCGTTGTCTGCATCGAATTGAATTGAATAACGTCATCGCCGGCCCCAGCGTTGATCTGGGCGTCGGTGTTACCGTTCAGGATAATCGTATCGTTACCATCGCCAGTATTGATGCCATGGGTGCCGGCACCAACCTCTAGCCGGTCGTTGCCCGCACCGGAAATCAGCGTGCTATTGCCATCGCCGACGGTAATGCGATCATCGCCTGATCCGGTAATCACCTTATGCTGCCCGGTACCATTGACGGTGATCGTGTTATTACCCGTCATATTTTCCGCGCGGATATTCTTATCGCCATCGCCTGCAGTGACCTGATTATTCCCATTTCCAAGGAAAATGACATCGGTGCCATTGCCGCTAGACACCGTATTATTACCATTGCCGACGGTGATCGTATCATTCGCCACGCCACCCCCGACTTCGGTAGTCACTTGGTTATCGCCGCCGCCCGCGTTGATATTGCTATCGGCAGCCCCGGTTTCGATTACATCGTTGCCGCTGCCTGCGCGCACCAGATTACTGCCGCCCGCGCCATTCGCGGTAAGATCGGCGCTATTATCGCCCTCGCCTAAATAGACTTGAACCGAGGTGCCGCCGCCCGGCTGGCCGCCTTCCAGCGTTACACTATCGTTTCCCGCCCCGCCATCGACCAGGGCTGTGGCGCTGGCATCGATGGTGATCGTATCGTGCCCGTCGCCGCCGCTGACCGTGACCGATCCGCCGCCGGTGGTAATCGTATCATCGCCGCTACCGCCCGCGATGCTATTGGTACCCGTACCGACGGTCACCGTATCGTTCCCGCCCAGGGCATTGACGGTGTGATCGCCATCGCCGAGCGTAGCGGTATCGTCACCGTTCGTGAGAATCACGACAGTCATAGGTTTCTCCAGGTTTTGATAAAAGGCGTTGTTCCTGTGACCGTTTTACCTCAAGGCATCCTGCGAATACAAGAATATTTACTCGAAATTTAATAGTTTTTTAACCTACGATTGTAGGCGTTGGGTTCGGCGGTAGGAGGGCGTGCAAGCGGTTCTTGGCGCGACCGGCATGATCGTTTAGCCTGTGCTGGGAAAAGCTGCAGATCGACAAGGGGATGAGTGAGATGGGGCGTTTTTTTCCCCTTAACCGATGATGGGCTGATTTTCGGCGCTTCGGCAGCGGCGGGAAGTGCCAATGTGCAGCGCAGATTGGCGCTGCTGCACGCGTTGGTGCCGCCAGTGGCGAACCGGATCGTCGACATTGGGGCCGGGGAAGGCAGCTACGCGGTAGCGCTGTATCGGCGTGGGCTTCACCTGACCTTGGTGGATGTCCTGCCCGCCCCTCTCGAAAAAGCACGCCACAGATTTACCGAAACGGTTGGGGCCGAGACTGTCACCTTCCTCTGCGCCCCCGCAGAATCCACGGGCCTGCCCGATGCGGCCTTTGAGGCGGCCTATATGATCGAAGTCCTCGATCATGTGCGCGACCCGGCGGCGGCGGTTCAGGAGGCTGCCCGGCTTTTAGCCCCTGGGGGGCGCTTGTATCTGACTGTGCCAAACCGCGCTTTTCCGATAGAGACGCATCCGGTGCGGTGGTTCGGTCGGCTTATCATGCCCTGGTGGATGCCGTTTCTGCCCTGGTGCCCCCCTTTGCACCGCCGTTTGGCGACGGCGCGGGTATTTACGCCGGGCGATCTGCGCGCCTTGGCGGCAGGGGCGGGGCTGGTGCTGGAGGGGATGGAGCCGATGATGCCGCCGTTCGAGCGATTTCCCGCCTTACAAGGCCTGTCCGCCCTAATTGGGCGGACAGGTTTGCGCTGGTTTGGCGTTAGTCTCTGCGCGGTGATGCGCCGCGGGTAAGACGGGGGATGCCGCCCCAGCGCAGGGCAGAAATCCGCGCGGCTTGATTTACAGAAGCATGACAGCCTGCTAGTGTCCGCGCGATTTCGACGGGGCCGGGGTTCGCTGCGCCCTGCGCTGGCCTATTTTGGGAACGGTGGGGTCTGGGAATGAAGATTCTAAGCGGCAACAGCAATCGCGCGTTGACCGAGGCGATTTGCGCCTACCTGAACTTGCCGTTGACCCGCGCGGCGGTAAAGCGCTTCTCCGACATGGAGATTTTTGTGGAGATCCACGAAAATGTGCGCGGCGAAGATGTGTTTGTTATTCAATCCACCTCTTATCCCGCGAACGACCATTTGATGGAACTGCTGGTGATGATGGATGCGTTGAAGCGCGGTTCCGCCCGCCGCATCACCGCCGTCGTGCCCTACTTCGGCTATGCGCGCCAAGACCGGAAATCCGGCCCGCGCACGCCGATTTCGGCGAAGCTGGTCGCTAATCTGATGACGACAGCGGGGGCGGATCGGGTGCTGACCATCGATTTGCACGCGGGCCAGATCCAAGGCTTCTTCGATATCCCGACCGATAATCTCTACGCCGCCCCGGTCTTCGTGAAGGATATTCAGGACCAGTTCCAGGATACGAAAGACGTTATCATCGTCTCCCCAGACGTCGGCGGTGTGGTGCGCGCCCGCGCGATTGCCCAACGCATCGATAGCGATCTTGCTATTATTGACAAGCGGCGCGAGCGGGCGGGCGTGTCGGAAGTGATGAACATCATCGGCGATGTGCGCGGTAAGCGCTGCATTCTGATCGACGATATCGTCGATAGCGCCGGCACCCTATGCAATGCCGCCGAAGCCTTGATGAAGGCCGGGGCCACCTCCGTTTCCGCCTATGTGACCCATGGGGTTCTGTCGGGCCAGGCGGTGACCCGCGTCACCAATTCGCCGCTGCAGCAGTTGGTGACGACCGACACGATTGAAGCGACCGATGCCGTCAAGGCCGCTCATAATATCCGCCAGGTCACGATTGCGCCGTTGGTGGCCGAAGCCATCCGCCGCGTGTCTGAAGAAAAATCTGTGTCGAGCCTCTTTTACTAAGAGCGCGCCACACCCGTTTCGGTTCCGATACGACACCCCTGGAGGTCGCATCGGACCGGAAGGCGGCGGGATGGTCCCGTCGTCCATTTTGTGAAGGAGTTGGGACATGTCCCAAGTTATTACGCTTCGCGCTTCGCTGCGTGAGCGGGCCGGAAAGGGGGCCGCCCGTGCTGTTCGTCGTGCAGGTCAAGTGCCGGCCGTCGTTTACGGTGACAAGAAACCCCCGGTGATGATCGCGATCGACCCGCGCGAACTGAACACCGAACTGCACAAGGGCGGGTTCTTTGCCCGTCTGTTCGATATCGAAACTAACGGCGAAACGCATCGCGTTCTGGCCCGTGATGTCCAGTTCCATCCGGTTACCGACCGGCCGGAACATGTGGATTTTCTGCGCGTCGGGGCCGATTCGACCCTGTCGGTCGATATTCCCGTGCATTTCATCAATCAGGAAAAATCGATTGGTATCAAAAAGGGCGGCCTGCTGAATATCGTTCAGCACACGGTCGAACTGGAAGTGAATGCCAATGATATTCCAGATCATCTGACGGTCGATCTGCTGAACGTCGATATCAATAGCTCGATCCATGTGTCGATGCTATCGATCCCGGCGGGGGCCAAGGTTGTGGGTGGCGAGCGCGATTTCACCATCGCCACCATCGTTCCGGCTTCGGGCGGCGACGCCTAAGCGGTTGCGGAGCTAACGCGTGTCGGCCCCTTGGATTCTTGCCGGTCTTGGCAATCCAGGGGGCCAATACGCCCGCAATCGGCATAATATCGGCTTTTTGGCACTCGATGCGATTGCGGAACGACATCGGTTTTCGCCATTTCGCGCCAGCAAATTCCAAGGCGAGATCGCCGAAGGCAGCTTGGGCTTTGTGAAATGCTATGCGGTTAAGCCCAGCACTTATATGAACCTGTCGGGCGATAGTATTGGCGCGATTTTGCGCTTCTATAAGGTTCCGCCGCAGCAGCTCATTGTGTTTCACGACGAATTGGAACTGCCCGCCGGAAAATTCCGGGTTAAGAAGGGCGGCGGCCATGCCGGGCACAATGGGTTGAAATCGCTGGATGCCCATTGCACACCCGATTATTGGCGGGTGCGGTTGGGGATCGGCCATCCTGGCGATAAAAGCCGGGTCACCGCGCATGTCTTGGGCGATTTTGCCAAAGCCGATGACGTTTGGCTCACCCCGCTGCTCGATGCGGTGGCCGCCGCCATTCCGCTATTTGTTGCGAAATCAGAACGAGAGTTTACGGAAGCGGTCTCGCGGAAAATCACCCCGCCGAAGCCAGCTAAATCCGCCCCGCCGTCCCCCCCGCCATCGGCCTAGACAGGCGTGCGGCTTTCCGCTCAAATCACCGGGCCGCGCACGGAGGATCGGGAGGCATGACCCAAACGCCAATCGGCTATCTGGATGTCGCCTGCCACGCGGGGGTATGGGGCTGGGTGGATATTGCGCGACTCTCCGCCGACGCCGAAATCGAAATTACCGTGAATGGCACGGCGGCGCTTCGGCTGCGGCCAAGCCTGTATCGGGCTGACCTGGCGGCGCACCAGATCAATGGCGGTTTTGGGGGGTTCGAGGCCCGCCTGAACTTGCCTTTGGATCGCAGCGTCGCCCTCGGCGCGCGGATTGTGGAAACCGGGGAACTGCTGCATCCGTCGCCGGTCACGCTACCGCCTTTGGTTGGGGTGCCCTTAGCCGAGTTGCAGGAAAAAACCCGCCGTTGGCTGGATCGGCGCTATGGAATCAAAAGCCTTCGCGACGGGATCTATAAAGCACACCAGCCAATCTATGGTTTCCGGAAAGGTTACTCCGAAAAAAACTGGGCGCATCGCTATCTGATTACCTGGCATATTATGCAGGTTCTGGGGCGAATGCAGTGTGAAACCCTACTCGATGCGGGCGGTGGCGAAGGGTATAAGGCCGCCATGGCACGCGACTTTTTGGGCTTTAGGGCAACGTCGGCCGATCTATCGATGCAGGCCTGCCAGCGGGCGCGGGATATTTACCGGCTTCCCGCGCTGACCATCGATGGGCACCGGATGCCGTTTGGCGATGCGGCCTTTGATGTGGTTTTGGCCAGCGAGACCCTGGAGCATGTGATCGATTACCGCATGGCGCTGGCCGAACTACTGCGGGTGGCCCGCCAAGCAGTGGTGATTACCGTTCCGCATGATGATATGGCGCAGGTTGCCGCTACCCATCGGGCGCTGGAAATCCACGGTCATCTGCACGCTTTCGACTGCCAATCCTTCGATGCGTTTGCCGGACCAGACCTGACGGTGACCGCCTATCCCATTTTATCGCGGGCGCGTTTGCCGACGGTTGCAGGCCTGCTGATGGAGGCAACACCGGCCCATTTGGCGCGGGTGCCGCCAGGGCAGTTCGCCTGGCTGGCCCGCTTTCCTGCTTTGGCGCGCCTGGTCTTTAATCGATTTACTGCCGCGCATTTTTTATCGCAAGACCGGGCGATGATCGATCGGTTCCCGCAGGAAGGCTATGATGGGATCGTCGCAATTTTCGTGAAAGACCCTCGCGTTTGGCGCGAAGGCCCGGCCCGGCGCATTCGGTTATCAACAATTATGGGCTATTCGGTTCCCTATCACCGCCCGGTCTTTGTGTAGAATGCGCCCCTTGCGTTTGCCGCCCGCCGTGCTCGGTAGTCTGATTGTGCTGCTTTTCGCTAGCGTGCTGGGGCTGATTCTGGCTGGGCGGCCCGATAGGGCGATATTAGCTCATATCGATGTCGCAACAATAGGGGCTGAGGCTCTTGAGGCACCCGATTGGCGGACGGTCGTGCTCTTTTCGGAGCGTGAGACCGATCTGCCCCTATCGGCCTTGCAGGCAAAAATAGCAGCGGTGGACGGGTGGTCGGCCTGGTCGCGCAGCCAGTTACGGGTATCGGAGCGCGTATATCGTTCTGGTTCCGAAATGATACGAATCAGAATTGATCTGCTATTTGGCTTGCTTCCTCTGGAATATACCGCCCCAATCCGAACCGAAACCTCCACCCGTCTTGCCTGGGGGCAGGTGCAACCCGGCGCGGCAACGCTGTTCGCCTGGACGCTAACCCCAGTGACCGCGGGGCGAACGCGGGTTGCCTTCACTGCCTATCTGTCCGCCCCCGCCTATGGGGCCTTGCGAGCGGTGCTGGAGGCCGAGGGACAGGCAGAGATCGACCGCATTCTAACCCATCTGCTGACCGCCGCCCGCTGACAGGCGAGACAAATGCCGGGAAACCGGCTAAACCGACGCCAACCAATCAGTTTGCCTGCGGAGATGTGAGGTATGGGGTTCAATTGCGGTATCGTCGGGCTGCCCAATGTTGGCAAATCGACCCTGTTTAACGCGCTGACCGCCACGGTGGCCGCTCAGGCCGCGAATTATCCCTTTTGCACCATCGAGCCGAATACCGGCATCGTCGCCGTGCCCGATCCGCGCCTGGATAAAATCGCCGCGATTGCCAAATCGGCTAAGATCATCCCGACGCAGCTGGAGTTTGTCGATATCGCCGGGCTGGTGCGCGGCGCGTCGAAGGGCGAAGGTCTCGGCAATCAGTTCCTGGCCAATATTCGCGAAACCGACGCGATTGTGCATGTGCTGCGTTGTTTTGAGAATGGCGACATCACCCACGTCGAAGGGTCGGTCGATCCGTTGCGCGATGCCGATACGGTCGAAACCGAACTGATGCTCGCCGATATGGAAAGCCTGGAAAAGCGCGAGATCGCGCTGAACAAGCGCACCCGCAGCGGCGATAAAGAAGCCATCGCCCAGCTTGCGCTGATCGGCCCGCTGCTCGAAGGCCTGCGCGCGGGGATCCCCGCCCGCCGTATCATCCGCGATTGGGATGCCGACGCGAAGCGCGGCGTGAAGCTACTGCAACTGCTGACCTCGAAGCCCGTCGTTTACGTTTGCAACGTCAATGAAGACGAAGCGGCAACCGGCAACGCCCTGTCCGATACGGTCGCGGAACGGGCTAAGGCTGAAGGCGCGGCGCAGGTGGTGATTTCCGCCGCCATCGAAGCCGAAGTGGCGCAGCTGCCGACCGAAGACGAAAAGCGCGAGTTTCTGGAAGCCTTGGGGCTGGAAGAAACCGGCCTCGCCCGTGTTATCCGCGTCGGTTATGGGCTGCTGGGGCTGCTAACCTTCTTCACCGTCGGCCCGAAAGAAGCCCGCGCCTGGACCGTCCGCGCCGGGGCAAAAGCGCCAGAAGCCGCCGGGGTTATTCATACCGATTTTGAAACCGGCTTTATCCGGGCCGAAACCATCGCCTACGATGATTTCATCGCCTGTAACGGCGAAGCCGGGGCGAAGGACGCTGGGAAGATGCGCCTGGAAGGTAAAGAGTATCTGGTCCAGGACGGGGATATTTTCCACTTCCGCTTCAATGTTTAACGGGGGCATCGTCTTTAGTGCGGAGTACTGCCGAGAGATTGCGCCGTTAGCGACAGTGTTCGGCATCTATCTAAAATTAAAAGCGATATAATGTGACTAATTGCGCGCAAAAGACGTTCTGTAACATCGGGCTTTTATCCTTCTGATCGGGGCCGGTTTACGCCGGCCCTCGGTTTACTGTGCAGAAGGAAAACAGAATGTCGCGACCGTTAAGCCTTCTTATCGCGCTGCTGCTTGGCCTAGCCGCCGTCCCAGCCCTGGCCGAGGTGAAGCCAAGCGTGGTCAAGCTCGCGCAGCCCCCGCAGTCGGCCCTCTATGTCGGCAATAGTTTTTTCTACTTTAATAACAGTCTACACGCCCATGTGCGGGAATTGGTTCTTCGTGCCGAAACCAAGAATAATTTTCGTTCTGTTTCTGCAACGATTAGCGGTTCTGGCCTAAACTGGCACGATGTCGCCAGCTACTTCCGCCCCGATGCGGTGGGTAGCTATGGGTTCGACGCACACAATCGCGTGGTCTTCACCCCAAAAGGGCAAAAGCCGTTCGATATTACAATCCTCATGGATTGCAGCCAGTGCCCCGTGCATCCAGAATTACAGTCGCTATTCGCTGAATATGCCGAAAAACACGCGGCAACCATCCGTGCCCATGGGGCGGAGCCGGTGTTTTTCATGTCTTGGGCCTATGAGGACGCCCCGGAAATGACCGGGGCCTTGGCCGATGCCTATACCGCGCAGGCGAACCGGCTGAATGCCTTGGTGATCCCGGCGGGGTTGGCCTTTGCCAAAGTACACGCCCGTGCGCCAAGCCTTGCCTTGTATCAGAAAGATAAGCGTCACCCGACGTTAGCCGGCACGTATCTTGCCGCCGTCACGACCTATGCGGCGCTCTTCGGCAAAACCCCGGTTGGGAATGCCTATACCGCCGGCTTGCCTGCTGAGGTGGCCGCGATGTTGCAGGAGGCCGCCTGGACAACCGTGCAGGAGTATTTCAAACCCTGACGGTCGGCTAGGGGCGCGGCAGGGGCAGCAGGCTCCTGCCGCGCGGGTTTTAGGCGACGAATTCCAAAACGGCCCCGCAGGCGTCTTGCGGTGCCACGCGGAGCACCGGGCCGGGCAAGCGGTCGAACGGCACCCCGTTCGCCGAGAGGGCCGCAGCGGTCTGGTCGAGATCGGCACTGCGCAGAGCCGTCGCCACGAGGGTTGGGCCGTCCGGGGCGTCGTCGAGGGAAGGATAGAGGGTGGCGGCCTCTTCCGGCGTTACGAACAGCAACACGCTGCCATCCCCCAGGTGCACGGCCCAGGCGTCATCGGTTGGCACGACGGCGGCGCGGCCATAGACCTGCTCATAGGCTTGCGCCACGGCGTCTGGATCGTCCACCGCAATGGTCGTGCTAGCGATGCCGGTGACGGCGTTCGGATGCAGCTCCCACGCCGGTTTGCGCAATAGTTCAGGCGTTAAGTGCTGGCAGAAGAACCCGTTGATGGCGGGTAGCTCCCCCGGCGGTAAGCGCAGCAGCGAGAACGCGGGTTCGACGGTGCCGCCCTCCTCGGTTTCCAATAGGCGGGAGAGGGCGAACGGCCCCTCCGGGTGCAGGCCGCGCTCGGTTAATTTTTCAGCGAGGGTGGCGGAGTCGTCAGTCGCCAGGGCAATCCCCAGCAGCCCTTCGCCCTTATCGGCCAGGAACCGGTCGAGGTTATTGCTAAACTGATTGGGGTCGATGATCCCTAGTAGCTCGATATACCCCTGGGTCAGCATCACGCAGTAGTTCGCGGTGCCCCAGCCCTTGTGGCGACCGCGCGGTGTGACGACAAAGCCTAAACGGCGAAATTGGTGGCGGGCGGCTTCAAGATCCTGAACGCCGTAGATCAGATGATCGGTTCCGGCCATGCGGCTTCTCCTTCTTTTCATAAGCGTTGATCGTGATCGATCAACGCGGCCCTGATACGGCGGGCGGGTTCTTCCAGAACCCTGGCCTCCCGCGCCAAGGGCGCGCGGCGCAGTCGCGCCGGTCTCAGTTTCGATGCGTCAGCCTCCTCGAAACTGCTCCTTATAGTATCCGGGCAAGTATGGGCCGCAGGGCCTCGATCATTGCCGGGTCGCGCTGGCTGGGGGCGGTCATGATCGCGTGCTCCAGCGCGGTATCGCAGCCGTGCGCGCAGAGGGGGCGCGGGGCTGCCAGATGCGGCACGGTGGCTTGCAGCAACTGCCGCACCTTGGCGGCATTCTCCCCAGCCACCCGCACCACTTGATCGACTGTCACCGCGTCATGATCGGGGTGCCAGCCGTCGAAATCGGTCACCATGGCGATGCTGGCGTAGCAAATCTCGGCCTCGCGGGCCAATTTTGCTTCCGGCATATTGGTCATGCCGATCACCGAACACCCCCACGCGCGGTAGAGTTCGCTTTCAGCCTTAGTGGAGAATTGCGGCCCTTCCATGACCATATAGGTGCCGCCGCGCCAGATGGGTTGGCCGATGTCGCCTGCGGCGGCGGCGATGGCGTCGCCCAAGCGCGGGCAGACCGGGTGAGCGAGGGGGACGTGGCCGACGAGACCGGGGCCGAAGAAGCTCTTTTCCCGCGCAAAGGTACGGTCGATGAATTGATCGACCAGCACGAAGCTCCCCGGCGGCAGGTCTTCCCGCAGCGAACCGACGGCGGAGACGGCGATAATATCGGTCACCCCCAGCGCCTTCATCGCCCAAAGGTTGGCGCGGTAATTGACCGTGCTGGGCGTTTGCCGATGGCCGCGCCCGTGGCGGGGCAGAAACACCATGCGCACGCCGTGCAACTCGCCGACCAACACATCGTCGGAGGGGGCGCCGAAGGGGGTATGGATAGCGCCCCATTCGGCCCCATGTAGCCCGTCAAGACTATAGACGCCGCTGCCGCCGATGACGCCAATCACAGGCGGGCGGGTGTGCTGATCCGACATAAAACCATCCCTCAAAAAGCAACAAGCCGGGCGATCATGCCCGGCTTGCGCATTGCCTCACAAGAGTGAGAGCAACGATTAGTGCACGTCCGCCCACACGCGGCGCTTCGCGGCATAGAAGAAGCCGGTGGCGACGATGAGGAACAGGATGACCTGCACGCCCAGACGGTGACGGCGCTCCAGTTCCGGCTCGGCGGCCCAGTTCAGGAACACGGTTACATCGTGGGACATATTGCTGACCGAGGCTTGCGTACCATCGGCGAAGGTTACCTGGCCTTCGTTGATCGGCTGCGGCATGGCGATCTTATGGCCGGGGAAATACTTATTATAGTATTGCCCATCCAGTAACTCGAACCCATCCGGGGCCTTCTCGTAGCCTACCAGCAGCGAGTAGAGGTAATCCGGCCCCCCAAGGCGCGCCTTGGTCATCAACGATAGATCGGGTGGATAGGCCCCATTGTTGGAGGCGCGGGCGGCATTTTCGTTCGGGTAAGGCGCGACAAACCGGTCGGACGGGCGGGCCGGACGCTGGAACATTTCCCCCGCGTCATTCGGCCCGTCGGTCACTTGATAGGCCGCCGCAATCGCTTTCACTTCCTCTTCCGAGAAACCAAGGTCTTGTAGATTGCGGTAGGCGACCAACGACAGCGAATGGCACGCCGCGCAGACTTCTTTGTAAACCTGGAAACCGCGCTGGGCTGCAGCCCGGTCGTAGGTGCCGAAAATACCGTAGAAGCCCCAATCCTGCTTCATTGGGGGAACAACATCCCCCGCCGCCTGGGCCGCACCGGAGACGAGGCCGAGCGCAAGCCCGGCCGCGAGAGTCAGTTTTTTCAGCATTACGGCTTCTCCATACGCGCGCCAGCGGGGGCGGCGGCCCCGCCGAGAACGGCGGCGGAAATCGACGACGGCAGGGGTTTTGGCGTTTCCAACTTTCCAAGCAGCGGCAAAACCACCAGGAAGTGCAGGAAGTAATAGGCGGTCGCGATTTGACCGACGATCACATAGATGCCTTCCGCCGGCTTACCCCCGGCCCAACCGAGAACGATGCAGTCCAGCACCAGCAGCCAGAAGAACCAGAAGTAGACCGGACGGAACTTGGCCGAGCGGATCTTCGAGGTATCGAGCCACGGCAGCACCGCCAGCACGCCGATCGCGGCGAACATGGCCAACACGCCGCCCAGCTTATCCGGGATCGAGCGCAGGATGGCGTAGAACGGCAGGAAGTACCATTCCGGTACGATGTGCGGCGGCGTCTGCATCGGGTTGGCCGGAATGTAATTATCCGGTTCGCCGAAGAAGTTCGGGGCAAAGAAGACGAAAAAGGCGAAGAAGATCGCGAAAACGCCGATCCCGAACAGATCCTTCACCGTATAGTACGGATGGAACGGGATCTTGTCTTTATCGCTCTTCGCATCGATACCCAGCGGGTTATTGGAGCCAAACTGATGCAGCGCCGCAATATGCAGGATCACCACCCCGACGATCACGAACGGCAGCAGGAAGTGCAGCGCGAAGAAGCGGTTCAGCGTCGGATTATCGACCGAGAAACCGCCCCAGAGCAGCGTCACAATCGCATCGCCGACATAGGGGAAGGCCGAGAAGAGATTGGTGATAACGGTGGCACCCCAGAAGCTCATCTGGCCCCACGGCAGCACATAGCCCATGAAGGCGGTCGCCATCATCAGCAGCAGTAGAACAACACCCAAGATCCACAGCAATTCGCGAGGGGCTTTATACGATCCGTAATAAAGGCCGCGGAATATATGGATATAGACGACGATGAAGAACATCGATGCGCCGTTCATATGAATATACCGGATCAGCCAACCGCCGTTCACGTCGCGCATAATGCGCTCGACGCTATTGAAGGCCATGCTGACATGGGCCGTATAGTTCATGGCCAGGAAGAGACCCGATAGGATCATGACCACCAGAACCACACCGGCCAGCGAGCCGAAGTTCCAGAAGTAGTTCAGATTGCGCGGCGTCGGGTAGCCGCTACCGACCGAATGGTCCAGCAGGGTGAAGATCGGCAGGCGGCTGTCGATCCATTTCACCAGCCCGTTTTGTTTGGCTGTATTGCTCATTCTCGAACCCTTTCCGCTCCGTTAGCCGATGCGCAACGACGTGTCGGACAGGAACGTATATTGCGGCACGTCCAGATTGCGCGGTGCCGGACCTTTGCGGATGCGGCCAGACGTATCATAGTGCGACCCGTGGCACGGGCAGAACCAGCCGCCGAAATCGCCCTTGGTCTCGCCGACCTTCTGCCCGTTCGGCACACAGCCGAGATGGGTGCAGACGCCCAGCAGAACGAGCCATTCCGGCTTTTTCACCCGATCCTTATCGGCCTGCGGGTCGGGCAGGTCGGCGGGGGTAACCGCTTCGGCAGCCTTGATTTCGTCGGCAGTGCGGTGCCGGATAAACACCGGCTTGCCGCGCCACGTAACGGTCACACTTTGGCCTTCTTTGATAGCGCTTATATCCACCTCGGTGGAGGCGAGCGCCAGCGTATCGGCCGCCGGGTTCATGCTGTTGATGAAGGGAAGAATGAAGGCGACCGCGCCGATCCCCCCCATCGCCCCAGCGGTCAGGGTCAGAAAATCGCGGCGGGTTTCGCCGGTTCCCTCGGCGTGGCCGTGGGCATGGTTGGCAGGTTGAGCCATATGATCCGTCCTCGCGCGTCCTTTGTCGTAGGCCCCATTAGGCGGGCCTTGTATCGGAGCCGCTCTGCTCCCAGCTCTGGTCTCGGCTGGAAATAAGAAAGCGCGGCAAGATACCGCAAGCAACCGCTGGAGGGCAGTTTTTTTACGGTTTCAGGCCACGGTTTCGGCAGACCGGCCGAACGTAGAGCCGGGTATAAAGGAATTCCCTGCATTTGCAAAGCGCGCGGATGTCACAGCAGGGCAGGCGCAGGCAGGGTCAGTGCGCGAAAATCGCTATGGTTTCAGGGGGAACGGCCAGATCTAGCAAGGCTCCATGTCCCGTCGCGGCGGCAAAGCCAGCCAGGGCAACGAGCAGCAGGGCGGCGGCAAAAACAAAACGCTCCATAGGACGCATGATCCTGGTCAACGGCGGATAAGCCAGAGTCTGGCCCCTGTGGGGAAAAAAATCCCGTTAATTCCCCGCCACCTTCCGGTAATCTGCGACCGCTATGCGCCTTATTCTATTTCAGCCTGATATTCCGCAGAACACCGGCACCTTGCTGCGTCTTGCCGCTTGTTTCGGGGTTCCGGTCGATGTGATCGAGCCGTGCGGCTTTGTCTTTGGCGGCCCGCACATGCGGCGGGCGGGAATGGATTATCTCGATCAGGTGGCGGTCACTCGACACCCGTCGTGGGCGGCCTATTCAGCCGCCCCCCAGGACGGGCGGCTGATCGTGTTAACCACCAAGGGAGAAACGCCGCTGCCTGCGACCGCCTTCCAGCCCGACGACCGGCTCTTGCTGGGGCGCGAGAGCGCGGGCGTGCCGCCGGAGGTCGCCGCCGCGGCTGCCCTGCGCGTGCGGATTCCCTTGCGTCCCACCGCACGCTCGTTAAATGTCGCCATCGCCGGGGCAATGGTCCTGGGCGAAGCTTTGCGCCAAACGGATGGGTTCCGGCGCTTTGGATGTGAGTAGGAAGAGGTATGTCCGAGCTTGAGACGCGCAAAACCAGAGCCGCCGCCTGGTTCGAGCAGCTCCGTAACGATATTTGCGCGGCCTTTGAGCGTTTAGAAGACGAGCTTGTCACAGGTCCGCTGGCAGCGCGGGGGCCAGGTCGGTTCGAGCGGAAAACCTGGACCCGGCCCGGCGGCGGCGGGGGCACAATGGCGCTAATGCGCGGGCGGGTGTTCGAGAAGGTGGGCGTCAATATCTCCACCGTTTACGGCACTTTCAGCGAGGAGTTTCGCCAGCAGATCCCTGGTGCCGCAGACACGGGGGAATTTTGGGCCAGTGGCATTTCGCTGGTGGCGCATATGCAGTCGCCCTTAGTGCCCGCCGTACATATGAACACCCGCATGATCGTCACCAGCAAAGGCTGGTTCGGCGGCGGGGCGGATTTAACGCCGATTTTTCCGGACGATACCGAAACGGCCGCCTTTCACGCCGGGCTGCGCGCCGCCTGCGATGCCCATGACCCGACCTATTACCCAAAGTTCAAAGCCTGGTGCGACGATTACTTCTACCTAAAGCATCGGGAAGAGGCGCGCGGCATCGGCGGCATTTTCTATGATCAGCTTGATAGCGGTGATTGGGAGGCGGATTTTGCCTTTACCCGCGATGTCGGCCAAGCGTTTCTAAAGACTTATCCCGATATTGCTCGCCGCCGAATGAATGCGCCCTGGTCCGACGCCGAGCGCCAGGCACAATTGGTTAAGCGCGGGCGCTATGTGGAGTTCAATTTGCTTTATGATCGTGGCACCAGCTTTGGGTTGAAGACCGGCGGGAACGTCGAAGCGATCTTAATGTCGCTGCCGCCCACCGTTGCCTGGCCCTAGCCGGCTACGCCGCTTGTCACGCACTTCGGCTTTGGTTCTTTTCGCCGCAACCGGTATAAGCAAAGAATGATGTTGCTGTTTCACCAATGGGTATCGCCGGGATCGCGCAAGATCCGGCTGATGCTGAAAGAAAAAAACCTGGAGTTCGATCTGCAGATCGAAAAAACCTGGGAGCGGCGGGCAGAGTTTCTGGCCCTGAACCCAGCAGGCGAGGTTCCGGTGCTGCTAGAGCCGGGCGGGCATCCAATCTGCGATGCGACGGCGATTGCCGAATTTATCGAGGAAACCTTCCCGGATCGGCCGCTTTTGGGGCAAACGGCGCTGGAGCGCGCCGAAATCCGCCGTCTAATCGGTTGGTTTGATATAAAGTTCAACCGCGAAGTTACGCAGAATCTGGTAGATGAGAAAGTCACCAAACGTCTAACGGGGCTTGGGCATCCCAATAGCCAGGCAATTAAGGCCGGGTATGCCAATATTCATTATCATTTAGATTATATCGGTTACCTGGCAGATCGGCGCAGTTATCTGGCAGGGGCCGAGTTTAGTTTGGCAGACATTGCCGCCGCCGCCCATCTTTCCTGTGTCGATTATATCGGCGATGTTCCGTGGGATGACCATCCGGGCGCGCGGGAATGGTACGCGCGGGTCAAATCTCGCCCCAGTTTTCGGCCCCTATTGGCCGACCATATTCCCGGAATGCCGCCACCGCGCCATTACGCCGATCTGGATTTCTGAGCGGCGGTCCGTCTCCCCTGCTGGGGGAATTGGATTAGGCGAGGGCAGCTCCCCCCAGTGTCAGCGGGGCCACCACGGGGCGGTAGGCCGGTTGTGGCGGGGGCGGGGCGAAGCGTGCGCTTTCGATCGTCAGTCCCAGAGTAGAAATCCCAGCGGTGGAGGGCTGGCGGGTGAGGGCATCGGCCTCGCCGCGCGCGGCATCGCGCCGCTGCTGGCGCTTTGCTTCCTGTTCTTTCGCCTCGCGTCGGGCTTGCAGGTCCTCGGTCTCGGTCTTGATCGCCTGGCGCACCTCTTGCAGACCGCGCGCCAATAGGCTACCTGCCTGGGCTTCGGCCACCAAAGAGGCTGACCCGGCTTGCAGCCGCTCGCTGGCGATCTGCGCGGTCAGAGCCTCGGCCTCGACATCCGCAGCCGTTAGATTCTGTGTGGTCTTTTCCGCAACATCCGCCACGTTGGAGTAGAAGCGGTTAAAAATTTCAGCCCGATCCGCCGCCAGGAGGGCGGCTTGGCGTTGGCTGGCCGCGTCTGCAGCGGACTGCTTCAGGCTTTGCGCGCTCTGGGCCAAACGGCTGGTCGTTATGCCGGGCACCAGCACGGCGAACCCTTGCGCAACCAGACCGGGAACCTCGTATAAGCCATCGGGGCCATAAACGAAGGTCCGCTCCACCCCGGCTTTTGTGGCCGAGGCGACGACCTTATCACCGATCACGGTTTGATTGACGAGCGGTAGATCCTGGGTTCCCGCAATCGCCGTCGCTTTCGCCGTGGTCGGATCGATCCGGTACAAGCGGCTGCCGGCTAGCCCAGCTTCCGCCGCGCGTGCATAAATGTAATCGCCCGCGCCGGTAA
>CAZNVY010000036.1:17667-29182 GCA_964576605.1 uncultured Elstera sp.
TAATCAGCTGAAGGTTTCCAGCCAGATCGGTCAGATAAGGCGCATAGAAGCCAGCCCCGGTGGTGGCGGCAAAGGCCACCTTATCCCCCACAGCCGCAACCCGGCTAGGGCCGCCGAAGGGGGTATCGGTAGGGCCGGGGGTTAAATCGGTTAAGCGGGTGACACTAATGCCATCGCTGTAATAAAGCTCCATCCCGGCTGCAGGGTCCCGTGCCGTAAAAACGACCCCACCGGTGACGGCCTTCATGAAACTCATCGGTAGGATCGGCAGCCCATCGGTGCCGCCCGCATAAATATCGGCCACTTGTCGTACGCCGCTGTCATCGGCCACATAGACTTCGCGGCCGCCCGTATCGCCAATCGCGCTGAAAAACAGTTGATCGCCCGATGCCGTCACATATTCCGGGAAAGAAGACAGCGCCCCAGCCCGGATATTGCCGATCAATTCGGTGCCCGCCAAGGTGCCATCGGTGCGCCGGACCTCAATCCCATCGCCCGGCGTTTGGCTGACGAAGTAGAGGCTATCCCCGGCCACGGCGAAAGATTTCGGCGCGGTGGGGGTGCCGGAGGCGATTTTCGCGACGCGAACCGTATTTTCCGCCCGCCCGTCGCTTTTATAAAGATAGTGATCCGTCCCCTCGGTCACGGTGAAATAAAGCGACCCTTTGAATTCGGTGAGGTTATTGATCGTGCTGCTAGCGGCCCCAGGGGTGAGATCGGCCAGCAGAAAAGTTCCGTTTTTGGTGCCGTCCGACCGCCAAAGTTCGGTTCCATTGGCCGCATTTGTGGCGGTGTAATAGAGCAAACCATTCGCCGATGCCCATTTTGGTTGGACCCCGGCAGAAAATTGCCCGGCCGGGCCAACCTCAATATCGCCGACGGCGGTTTCGCTGCCGGCGGTGCCATCGGTCGTCCAAAGCTCGAACCCGCCGACCCCATCGCTGGCGGCAAAGAAAATCCGGTCGCTAAGGGCGACGTCATTGCCCGTTCCTAGGCCGGTCGGGGCGAGGCGGCCATAGTTTTCACCCCGAAAGGCCACTTGTTCGCCCTGATACAGGCTATTGCCGTAAAGAACATCGACCGATGCGTAGAGCCGTTCCGCCTCTAGAACCGCGCTTTGCCGCTCGTAAACGCTGGAATCATCGCGGATCGTGTTTTGAATAAGATTGGCCCCGGTCCGATATCGAACCTCCGCCTCACCATAGGCCTCGGCTTGGACCAGATATTTTGCTCGTGCGCTGGCACTGGTGGCGGCGCGCGCTTGTTGCACTGCAACTTCGCGCCCTAGATCGGCTTGGGTTTGTTGGAGGGGGCGATTGACCGTGCTACTGGCTTCGATCCGCCCGGTTCCAAGGCGCGTCAAGGCCCGGTCCAGCGTCTGCTGCGCCCGTTGCAAAGCCGTAATGGTCTCGATCGCAACCATACCCCTCTCCTTCTGAAAGGGCGAAGATAATTCAAATTTTAAGATAATGCCGATTCATGAAATACACAAGCCGATTCGGGGCTTTGCGACCATCATTAGAAATTAACTTGAAGTTGCAAACCAGTCGGCCAGGGTTGCGGCAGCTCGGTCTGAGGCGTCGGGCAGGCTGGCGAAATCCAGGCTTTCAGGGCGCTCTGGCAGAAGGCCCTTGCCAAGGTCATCCGCTTGATCGGCCAAGGACATCAGGCTGCGTCCGCCCCCGGTAAAAATAATCGCGTCGATGTCCGCCCGCAGGGCCGCCATGGCCCGACCGCCTGCTGCACCGCAATCAAGGATCGTGTAGAGCGTGAGGGTTGGAAACTCCTCTCGAATCAGCCGTCCCAGGGTCGCCATCCAGCCAATGCCCGTCGCGTCGGCGGCGCTATCAGGGGACAGAAGCGTCATCCCGCTGCCCTGGGCAAGGGCCGCGCGGGCAGCTTCCCGCGCCTGTTCGTGGCTATAAACCGTAACGGCGGGCGGCCAGGCGAAGCCGCTGCTAGAGGATGCGTGTGCGTTCATCGGTCCCTCTAAATAAAAACCCGCCCCGGCAGTGGCGCGGGGCGGGTTGGCGGTTGCGGTGCTGATCGATCAGATCAGCTTGGCCATGGCGGCGGCCGTATCTAGCATCCGGTTCGAGAAGCCCCATTCATTATCGTACCACGACAGGACGCGCACAAAGGTCCCGTCGATCACCTGGGTCTGGGTCAGGTCGAAGGTCGAGCTTGCCGGATTATGGTTGAAGTCCGACGAGACCAGTTCTTCCGACGTGGTGCCGAGCACGCCCTTTAGTTTGCCGGTCGAGGCGGCGAGCATGGCGGCGTTGATTTCTTCAACCGTCGTGGCCTTCTTGGCGACGAAGGTCAGATCGATCAGCGAGACGTTCGGCGTCGGCACGCGGATCGAGGTGCCGTCGAGCTTGCCCTTCAGTTCCGGCAGAACAAGGCCGATAGCGCGGGCGGCCCCGGTCGAGGTCGGGATCATCGACAGGGCGGCCGCGCGGGCGCGGCGCAGATCCTTGTGCAGCGTATCGACGGTGTTTTGGTCGCCGGTATAGGCGTGGATGGTCGTCATGAAACCGTGATCGAGACCAACGGTTTCATTCAGCACATAAGCCACCGGTGCCAAGCAGTTGGTGGTGCAGGAGGCGTTAGAGACGATGATATGATCCTGGGTCAGCGCGGCGTGGTTGACACCATAGACGACCGTCAGATCGACCCCATCGGCAGGGGCGGAGATCAGCACGCGCTTGGCCCCGGCTTCCAGATGCTTCGCGGCGGCGTCGCGCTTCGTGAAAATGCCCGTGCATTCAAAGGCGATATCGACATTCAGATCTTTCCACGGCAGCTTCGCGGGGTCGCGTTCAGCGGTGATCTTGATCTTGCCCTTGCCGTAATCCATCCAGTCGTCGCCGGTGGTCACGTCGAACGGGAAGGTGCCGTGCACCGAATCGCGCTTCAGCAGATGGGCGTTCGACTTCACATCGCCGAGATCGTTGATGCCGACG
Organism: uncultured Elstera sp.; assembly: GCA_964576605.1. Taxonomy (GTDB): domain Bacteria; phylum Pseudomonadota; class Alphaproteobacteria; order Elsterales; family Elsteraceae; genus Elstera. Next base: position 20,634 of record CAZNVY010000036.1, read on the forward strand.
ACCACCAGATCGTCGCGGCCCGATTCGGCCAGCGCCCGCAGAACCAACCGACCGATACGGCCAAAGCCGTTAATCGCAACGCGAACAGCCATGAGTCATTCCTCCGTAGCGGCTGCCCGGTTGGGCAGCCATCCTGATTTTGTGTAGCGAAATTACACGCGCGCCTTGACCGCTGCAACAATCGCGTCGGCCGTGATGCCGAATTCAGCATAAAGCCGTTCCGCCGGGGCCGAGGCGCCAAAGCCCTGCATCCCGATGAACAGGCCCGTTTCGCCGGTGAACCGGTCCCACCCGAACCCGCTGGCGGCTTCGATGGCAATGCGCGGGGCGGTGCCCAGCACCTCGGCACGATAGGCGGCATCCTGCTGGGCGAAGAGTTCCCAGGAGGGCATGGAGACGACGGCAACCGGGATCCCGGCGTCGGCGAGCGTCGCCTGGGCCTTGATCGCCAGCGAGACTTCCGTGCCGGTGGCGAGGATAGTCGCCTGGCGCGTCCCCTGGGCGGGGCTAAGAACATAGGCCCCACGCGCCGATAGGTTTTGCGCGTCGGTATCCTTGCGCAGCGACGGCACCGCCTGACGCGATAGAGCAAGGACCGAGGGGCCTTCCAAGCTGACGGCCAGCGCCCAGGCTTCCAGGGTTTCCACCGCATCGGCGGGGCGGAAGACCTTGAGGTTGGGGATGCAGCGCAGGGCCGCCATATGTTCGACCGGCTGATGGGTCGGCCCATCTTCGCCAAGGCCGATGGAATCATGGGTCATCACATAGATGACCTTTTGGTTCATCAGCGCCGACAGGCGGATCGAGGGACGGCAATAATCGGTGAACACCAGGAAGGTGCCGCCGAAGGGGATGATGCCGCCGTGCAGGGCAAGGCCGTTCATCGCTGCGGCCATCCCATGTTCGCGGATGCCATAGTAAACGTAGGACCCGCCGTAGTTATCGGCGGAAACGGCGGTATCGGCCTTGATTTTGGTTAGGTTCGAGCCGGTCAGATCGGCAGAGCCGCCCAGGAAGGTCGGCACCACGGGGGCTAGCGCTTCCAGCGCCTTTTGCGAGGCTTGGCGGGTGGCGATGCTCGGCGCTTCGGCAACCAACTGGGCCTTAGCGGCGGCAACCGCATCGGCGAAATTGGCCGGAAGCTCGCCGGAGAGGGCGGCTTCAAAGGCGGCGCGTTTGCCCGCGTCGGCCTGATCCAGACGGTCGGTCCAGGCGGCGAAATCGGCGGCACCCCGGCGTCCAGCGGCCAGCCAATCGGCGCGGATATCATCGGGAATTTCAAACGGCGCATAGGGCCAATCCAGCGCGGCGCGGGCACCGGCGATTTCCTCCGCCCCCAGCGGCGAGCCGTGAACGCCCGACGTACCCGCCTTCTTCGGCGCGCCATAGCCGATGGTCGTGCGGCAGGCGATCAGCACCGGCTTATCGCTGGTCTTGGCGGCGGTCAGGGCGGCGTCGATCGCGGCGGCGTCATGCCCGTCGCAGCTCAACACAGTCCAGCCAGCGGCCTGGAAGCGCATTGCCTGATCTTCCGACGAGGACATGGAAATCGGCCCGTCGATGGAAATCTGGTTATCGTCCCACAGCACGATCAGACGGTTGAGCTTCAGGTGCCCGGCCAGCGAAATCGCTTCCTGGCTGATGCCCTCCATCAGGCAGCCGTCACCCGCGATCACATAGGTGTAATGATCAACCAGCGCATCGCCATATTTAGCGTTCAGCACCCGTTCGGCCAGGGCGAAGCCGACCGAATTGGCGATGCCTTGCCCCAGTGGCCCAGTGGTGGTTTCGATGCCGGCGGCATGGCCGAATTCCGGATGGCCTGCGGTGCGTGCGCCCCACTGGCGGAAATTCTTGATTTCGTCGAGCGTTAGATCGGCGTACCCCGTGAGGTGCAGCAGGCTGTAAATCAGCATCGAGCCGTGGCCCGCCGACAGGATAAAGCGGTCGCGGTCCGGCCACGCCGGGGTTGCCGGATCGAACTTCAGGTGCCGGGTGAACAGAACGGTCGCCACATCGGCCATCCCCATTGGCATTCCGGGGTGGCCGGATTTGGCCTTTTCCACCGCATCCATCGATAGGGCGCGCACGGCATTCGCCATCCGCTTCTGGCGCGTGACGTCTAGGGGCGCTAAACTATTGGTCATGATTATGTTTCCGTTCGGCGGGCACGCAGGGCGGGCGGGGCAGGGGTTCCGGGCGGGCCGGTTCCAGGAGAACCGTAAATCGGCGGGACCATAGCAACCCACGGGGGCGCGTCAATAACCTTGTCGCCTGCGGGAGTATAGGTTAGGGAATAGGGGCTATGACGATGACGGACAGTCGATACGCGCAAGCGGTGAACCGGGTTGAACACGCCCTAGCTCGCCTTGAAGCGGCCATCCAAGCGCGCCCCCCGGTCGATCCGGATGAAGTGTCGCGGGTGGCCTCGGCCTTGCGCGCCGCCGAAGAACAGAATGCCGCGCTGGTGCAGGCTAACCGCCAAGCTGCCGAACGGCTGGAACAGACGATCGGCCGATTGCGCGGCCTGCTCGCCACGTGACCTACCCGGACGGAGGAGAGGGCAGAATGCCGGATCTCGATATAGTCGTGAATGGCCGGACCTACCGGGTTGCCTGCGGGCCGGGGGAAGAAGAACGGCTGCGCGCCCTGGCGGGGCAGGTCGATAGCCGCATCACTGGCCTGGTGCGCAGCTTCGGTCAGGTGGGCGAAGCCCAGCTTCTGCTGGTCGCCGCCCTGCTGCTGGCCGATGAGCTGGATGAAAACCGCGCCACGCAACAGCGTTTGCAGGGGCTTGACGAACGCGCGGCCGATGCGCTGCACGCGCTGGCCGATCGGATCGAACAGCTTGCGGGTTCGCTGGAACACGCCTAGATTATTGGCTGGTAGCTGCCTGGTGCGTCAGGCCAATATTTCCCTGGGGCCAATGTCCATCCTTCGGGAACTGTCCCTGCCGGGATCGTGGTTTCGGTAAACGGTGCCCACCTGCTTGCGCAGGCCACAGAGGATGCTGCGCCAACGGCCAAGGCGGCTACCTCTCCGCCCATACTATCGTCTCGCGGGCCATGGTCTCGCCCGCCCACACTGTTAAGACTGTGTCCCGATTCTCGCGGGTGCGGTATCTTCTCAGCGTTTACCTAAAATTCTTTCCGTGGCCCCACGCTTTCGATTAATATCGGGTTAAGATTTATCCCGTAGCTTCGGAGGTCGCGCCATGGCCTTTTCGCCCTTACCCGCCCATGCATTGGGGCTGGACCCGGCATCGTTGACGCCGGGGTCGGCGGCTTGGCACGCGGCTCCCCTTGAAACCCGCAAGGCTTGGCACCGTCGCCGTGCGCGCGAACGGCGCAAACTGGCGGCGCGCGAGCAGCCGGGATCGGCGCAGATGCTCGCCTTGCATCTTGAGCAGTTTTTGGCGGATCAGCCGGTGGGGTGCATCGCGGGCTATTGGCCGCAGGGGATGGAGCTTGACCCGCGCCCGGCGTTGGAGCGGCTGGCCCACCGCGGTTGGACCCTAGCGCTGCCGGTGGTGGAGGAAATGAACAAGCCGCTGGCCTTCCGCCAATGGCAGCCCGGCGATACGCTGGTGCACGCCATATTCAGCACCGAACCGCGCCTGGAAGCGCCCCTGTGTAACCCTGATGTGATCCTAGTGCCGCTGCTAGCCTTCGACCGGCTGGGTCAGCGGCTAGGGCAAGGCGGTGGTTTTTATGACCGCACGCTGGCGGTTCGCCCGCAGGCTTTGGCCGTTGGCGTTGCCTTCGCCGCGCAGGGCTGCCCTGCAGAGGAAGACGAGACCCTTTCCCTTTTGCCCGTGGGACCCTATGACAAACCTTTATCGGTGATTGTCACCGAACGGGGGTGTCGGCAGTTTCCGCAGGAATCTTAATCGATTCCGGGCGCGCGCCGGCGGGGGAGGTCGGCCGATGCGGGTTCTGTTTTTTGGCGATATCGTGGGCCGGGCCGGGCGCGATGCCCTGATGGCGCGGCTGCCGGGGCTGATGACCGAGCTTCAGCCCGATTTCATCGTCGTGAATGCCGAAAATGCGGCGGGCGGCTTTGGACTAACCCAGGAAATCGCCAGCGATCTGTTTAAGGCCGGGGTGGACTGCCTGACCCTTGGCAACCATTCCTGGGATCAACGCACGCTGCTGACCCAGATCGATGCCGAACCGCGCATTCTGCGCCCGATCAATTATCCGCCGGGAACGCCAGGGCGCGGCGCGCAGGTTTACAGCAAGGGCGGCAAGAAGCTGTTGGTTGTGAACGTGATGGGCCGCTTGTTCATGGATCCGCTGGACGATCCCTTTCGCACGGTGGATGCTGAACTGGCGAAGCACCGGCTGGGCGGCAGCGTCGATGGCATTCTGATCGATGTTCATGCCGAAGCCAGTTCGGAGAAAATGGCCCTTGGCTACCATCTCGACGGGCGGGTATCCTTCGTCGTCGGCACCCATACCCATGTGCCCAGCGCCGATGGGCGCCTTCTGCCCAAGGGGACGGCGTATCAGACCGATGCGGGCATGTGCGGCGATTATAATAGCATCATCGGCATGAAGGCCGAACCGGCGGTGGCGCGCTTTGTGCGCAAACTGCCCGGTGAACGGCTGACCCCGGCGGAAGGCGACGGCACGATCTGCGGCGCGCTCGTCACCCTAGGGGCGAATGGGTTGGCCGAGAGCATCCGCCCGGTGCGGCGGGGGCCAGGGGTGCTGGAGGCATGAGAGGGGGCGCGGGTGGAATGCCCACCTATTCCCACACGCTGCGCCGCGTGCGCACGCGGGTCTTTGCCGGGTCCCATTGGTCGGGGATGGGTGAATAGGCCGGGCGTTTGAAAATCCGGCCATTCGGCTTATAAAATAAATAGCCCTGACCATGGGTGACGCCGAGGGACGTAAGAATAGCGGCCTGGGCTTCCGTCTCGATCATTTCGGCGGTGGTTTCGATGCCAAGCTCTTTACAAAGCTGCAGGATCGCGCGGACGAACATGCGGTCCCGGTCGTTGCTTTGGATATTCTTCACATAAACGCCGTCGAGCTTAACCACATCGACCTTGAAGGCGCGCAGATAATGCAGGGCTGCCGCGCCCGCGCCGAAATCATCGATGCAGACGCGATATTCCAGCGCCCGCAGTCGATCGACCACTTTACCCACACGCTCTAGATTGCTGATCGACGCCGATTCGGTAATTTCGATTAGCAGGCGGCGGCGCAGTTTCGGGTGGCGGCGCAACAATTCTTCCAGATCATTGACAAAAAGTTCCGACTCGAAGGAGCCACCGGAAATATTCACCGCCACATCATAGGCTTCCGGTTCGGCATCCAGTTGTTTGAGAACTTGGCGGCAGATCGACAAATCAAGCTCGGTCACCATGCCCAATTGTTCGGCAAAAGTAACAGTTTCAAACGGCGAGGAACCGTCCGGCAGGCGGGAGAGCGCTTCCTGATGGTGAATACGGCGGGTTTTGAGATCAACAATTGGGTGAAAGACCAAGCTAAACCCGTGCGAGGCCAGAATATCGCGGATGGAGGTTACGCGCGCCACGGTATCCTTCATCAAAGCCCCTAGGCTTTCATTCAGGTTGTTGACGGTAAAATCGCCCTGCTGGTTCTGGGTGAATTTGGTGACGGCATAGACCAGCGCCCGACTGGCATCGACGACGTTGATATCCGTCATATCGATTTTCAATTCATTGGCGATGACGTGAATGCCCTCGCCATCGGGGTCAAGCTGTTTGGCCAGCGCCTCCACCTGCGCTTTGATGTCGCGGGCATCAACCTTCGCATCGTGCAAAACGCCGTATTTATCGTCGGACAGGCGCACCGCACTGTCCCCACCCTGGCTCTGGCTGGACAAAAGCGCGCCCAAGGCCCGCTGGAAGGCGGCCTGTTCGGTCGCATCCAGTTTCGCGCCGAGGTCGGAGACGCCCTGCAAATCAACCATGGTCAGGCGCAAGGGTTCCTGATCGGGATGATCCTTCGCATATTTCAGGCGTTTGGCGGCGATTTCGGTAAAGGCGTCTTGGGTCAAAAGCCCGGTCGAACGGTCGCGCAGGTGGGCGGCGTCACTCGTCTGTTCCAAGGCACGGGGGAGGCCTTCTTCCTCCACATCGGTTTTATTGGCGAAGGACAGGTAAAATCGGTCATCCCGCTCTGGCAGCGGGAAACCGGCGACGGTGCCCGCGGCCATGCGCCCATCGTTGATTTTCAGGAACAGCGCCTGCGGGCGCAACCGCAGCCCATTGGCTAGGGCGATTTTCACTTCCTTCAGCAGCGGGCGGCTGGCGTCGGCCAACAAATCGGCCAAGGGGCGCTGGATCAGATCGTCGGTCGAAAGACCGGTCAGCGAATAGCTGGCCCCGAAGCAATAGGTGATGGTCATCGCCGCATCGACTTCGACCAAAAGTTCGGTGCGGGAGAAGGAGAAAGCCAAAAGCCGGGCGCGATCTTCGCGCAGGCGGGCCAGACGCGCATCGGCCACGGGACGGGCCGACCCGGTGGCAGCGGCGGCGGCGTGAGTGCCGGAACGGGACGGGGTGGCGAAGGTCACGTAGCCGCTTCCATGACGCAAGATAATATCGGCCACTAGCCTACCCATTTCAGGGTGCTTCCGCAAGACGTCAAAATAATTTAAGCATAAGTCGCGTATTAAGATTTCATTAAGAGCACAAGCTGCCACAAGGTTAACAATATGCTAATATTGCCCAATCAATAGGCTAAGACCGCCCTTGGGCCAATTCTTCGGCTTTCATTTCCAACTCCAGCCATCGGTCTTCGAGAATGGCGAGGGTTGCGCGTAAATCTTCCAGTTTTTCCGATGTTTCGGCGAAACCTCTCGGATCTTTTGAATAAAAATCGCCATCGGCCAGCCGGGCTTCCAGTTTGGCGCGCAAACTATTGCCGGCTTCGATCTGCCCCGGCAATTGCTCCCGCTCGCGCTGTTCTTTGAAGGAGAGTTTTGTGGCGGCGGCTTTCGGCCCGCTTGGTTCTGGTTTTGCAGCGGTTTTTGGCGTGGCCTTAGCGGCGGGCGCATCAGGCCGCTGGGTTAGCCAATCGGAATAGCCGCCCGCATAGGCGCGCACCTCGCCGTCGGCATCGAACGCAATCGTGCCGGTAACGGTGCGGTCGAGGAAATCGCGGTCGTGGCTAACCAGCAGTACGGTGCCAGGATAATCGGCCAACACCTCTTCCAGCAGGTCGAGGGTTTCGAGGTCGAGATCGTTGGTCGGTTCGTCCAGCACCAGCAGATTAGCGGGGCGCAGGAAGAGTTTCGCCAGCAGCAGCCGGTTCTTCTCGCCGCCCGATAGGCTGCGCACGGGGCTATGCGCTTGTTCAGGGGCGAAGAGGAAATCTTGCAGATAGCCCACCACATGTTTGGGGCGCCCATTGACGATCACCTGATCGCCGCCGCCGTCGCAGAGAATCTGCCAAGGGGTATCGTCGGGGTTAAGCTGTTCGCGCTTCTGGTCAAAATACACCGGCTCGATACCAAAACCGATCCGCAGCTTGCCGCTGGTCGGGCGCTGCTGGCCCAGCAGAATGCGCAGCAGGCTGGTCTTGCCCGCGCCATTGGGGCCGATAACCCCGATCCGCGCCCCCCGCAGGAGGCGGAAACTGAAATCGGGGATCAACACGCGCTTGACCATGCTGCCATCGGGGCGGGGTTGATCGATTTCGTAGCGCAGATGCTCGGCTTCGGCGACCATCGTGCCGCCGGTATCGGTGCTGGCGATCTCGGCCTTGACCGATCCGGCCACTTTCAGCCGTTCGGACATGGACTGCCGCAGGTCGTAGAGCGCGCGCACCCGGCCCATATTGCGGCGGCGGCGGGCAGAGATGCCTTCGCGCAGCCAACGCATTTCTTCCTTCAGCTTGGCGGCGTCTTTGCGGGCCTGCTGTTCTTCGGCGGCGATGACTTGCTCCGACCAGTCCTCGAAGGCTTCATATCCCTTATCCAGCCGCCGGACGGTGCCCCGGTCGAGCCAGAGGGTGCGACGGGCGGCGGCTTTCAGAAAAGCACGGTCATGGCTGATGACCAGCAGGGCACCACGAAATCCCGCAAGCTCCTCTTCCAGCCAGGCAATCGTTGGCAGGTCGAGGTGATTGGTTGGCTCGTCGAGCAGCAGCACATCGGGGCGGGACACCAGCGCCCGCGCCAGATCGGCCCGCCGCGCTTCCCCGCCCGATAGGCCCGCCACTGGCTTTTCGCCCGAAAGGGTCAGGGCGGCGAGCACGGCGTCCACCGTGGCGGGGCCTTCGGGGCCAGCGTCGGGCGGTAGACCCGCTAGCACATAGTCGCCCGCCGTTTTGGCCGGGCCAAAATTCGGGTCTTGGCGCAGATAGGCAATACGGGTGCCCGGTTGCAGAAAGCGTTCGCCGCTATCGAGGTCCACCTCCCCGGCCAGGGCTTTTAGCAGGGTGGATTTGCCCGATCCATTGCGGCCCACCAAGCACGCCCGCTCCCCCGGTGTGATCGAGAGATCGATGTCGTTGAAGATCGGTTTCGCGCCAAAGGTGACAGTCGCGCTGCGCAGGGCAAGAAGCGGGGGA
>CAZNVY010000036.1:29197-31113 GCA_964576605.1 uncultured Elstera sp.
GTTTACCCTCGGTGCGTCCGCAGGTCAATCATTCGCAGGGGTGGGCATCGGCTAGCTTCGGCCCGCGTCCACCCGGTTCAGCAGCAAAAAGACCCGGATGGCGGAGGATAGATTGCCGGAGCGGCCCGCATCCACCTCGGCGATTAGGGCGTTGATGCTGCACCGGCGCGCCAGGGCAACCCGGCGCAACTCGGCCCAGAAAGCATCTTCTAGGGAAACGCTGGTCCGGTGCCCGGCGACCACGACCGAGCGTTTGACAAGGCGCGTCGGATCGGCAACGGCGGGCAGCGTCGGGGTGGTGGCGGCACGGGTGGGATCGGGGTAAGCGGTCATTTCGGCACCGGACCGGCTGGAGGGGGGAGGGGCGCACCGGGGATTCCCGGATGTGGCGGGCGGGGAAAACCACCGGGGCCAAACAGCAGAGTGCGCGTCAAGGGATCGCGGCGGCGGATGGCGTCAACTACCTCGGCCCGCTTATCGGGGGGAAGGCGGTCGAGAAACAAGATCACATCGTCCAGCACGCGGGCCTGGGCTTCGACCCGCCGGTCGGCCATGTCGCGCATCAGCCGTTCGGCCTGCGGGCGATCCACGGGCGGGCTGGCGAGATCGTCCCAAATCACCCCGGCCCGGCGTGCGCCTTCCCGGCTGGTGGTTTTGATCTCCTGTAGCACCCGCGCCCGCAGTTGGCGGAAGGCCTCGGCCTGATCGGGCGTTAGATCCGCGCGCTTAACCATCGTGGGTTCGATATCGGCGATCAGCCGGTCGTGCCAGCGCTGACCTAAGAAGAACGCCGCATTGAAACCGAGGGAGATCACCAGCAACACCGAGGGCAGCGCCCGCCGCCACGACGGAAGACGGCTAAAGATCGGCATTCTCGTCCCCCGCGGCAATATACAGCGCATAGGCTTCGCTTTCGGCGAGGGCCATTTGTTCGCCCGTTGCAAAGCCGAGCCACAGGGCCAGGGCGAAGCCGCAGACGGCGGCCCCCCACCCCAAACCATCCACCAGCCCCACGCGCCGCCGTAATGACGGTTTACTCTCGGTCGGTGCTGGCTGCGCGCCGCGGGCGGCGATCACATCGGCCAAAAGTTGCGGGTGCCGGGCCAGATAGGCTTCCACCCGGTCGCGCGCGGCCCCCCGTAACCGACCGTCGGTATAGGCGGCAAGATCGAGCAGGCTTGGCTCTACCGGAAGGGGGGCGGCGGCGCGACGATACTGTTGCCACAGGCTCCGGGCCTCAGGGGCATCGGGCATCGGCGGGGGGGAAGGGGGCGTGCGGCGGGTCATGTTCATCTCCTATCCCGTTGTAGGGACGGGTGGGGCGTTTCATCCCCAGTGGCATCGGCGGCGGCGAAATGCGCCCGCAATTTGGTTAGCGCCTTATGGTGCATAGACCGCACGGTCTGGGCCTCGACCTTTAGAAAGGCGGCGGCCTCGGCCACCTCCATATCCTGATCGTAGAGCAGGCTGAGAATTAATTCCTGCCGGGGGGATAGTAAACCGGGCGGGATCTGGAGCTTTTCCGCCGGGAGCACCGGTTCGACGGCAAAGGCACTTTCCGGCACATCCTCGATCGGAACGCCGGGAAGCTGCTTGGCGCGCAGCCGGTCGCGGGCGATGGAGCGCGAAACCAGGGTGAGCCAGGTCGCCGGGGCCGCGCGGGCGGGGTCATAGGTTTTCAGCAGCCGCCGGTCATCGGCCAGCAGCTTGACGAAAACATCCTGCACCAAATCCCCCGGTTCGCCCCGCCCCGTCGCGCCAACGCCGGGGACCCCCCGGATTGCCGAGGCGACCACGCGGGTAAAGCGGGCGATAAAGCGGCCCCAGGCTTTTTCCTCCCCCGCCACCAGGGCGGCTTGGTCGAAATCGGCATCCAACTCGGTCTTGCGCAGGCTCACCCGAACATCCTTTCTGAT
>CAZNVY010000037.1:0-18260 GCA_964576605.1 uncultured Elstera sp.
GCTGTCCCGTCGTCCGGCAGAATTATCGGGCGGGCAGCGCCAGCGGGTGGCCATTGGCCGCGCCATTGTGCGCCAACCCAGCCTGTTCCTGTTCGACGAGCCGCTATCGAACCTCGATGCCGCCTTGCGCGTTGGCACCCGCATCGAAATCGCCAAGCTGCACCGCACCCTGGGGGCAACGATGATTTATGTCACCCACGATCAGGTCGAGGCGATGACCCTGGCCGACCGTATCGTCGTGTTCAACGGCGGGCGGATCGAGCAAGTTGGGCGACCGATGGACCTCTATCACCGCCCGGCCAATCTGTTCGTTGCCGGGTTCATCGGCTCGCCGACAATGAATTTCCTGACCGGGGAGGCGGCGGCGCGGGTCGGGGCGACCACCCTCGGCATCCGCCCAGAACATCTGCGCCTGGCCACCGATGGGCCGTGGGAAGGCCGGATCATCCATATCGAATATCTTGGGGCCGATACGATGATCTATGCCGAGGTTCCCGGTGCGGGTACCTTAACCGTGCGGATGGGGGAGGAGAGCGAGCACCGAGTGGGCGAGACCCTGCGCCTCGCACCCATTGAGGCGAAAATCCATCGGTTCGATGCCGAGGGGCAAGCGTTGGCGCGCTAAACTGCCTATCCTTTCAGCAAAAAACCCCTCTATGGTGGGGCAGGGTAACGGGCGGACGAAGGTGCAATGAAAACCGTGGATTCGGAATGGCTGCGGAAGATCAACCGCTTCCATGTTCTCGATTGCCTGCGCCGCCATGAACCCATCGCCCGGATCGAGTTAGCGCAGCGCACCCAGCTTTCCCCGGCGACGGTTTCGGCCATTGTGCAAGATCTGGAGACGGAAGGTCTGATCGACCTAGCCGAGCCGGAGGAGGCGAGCGGGCGGGGGCGGCCGCGCGTCTTGCTGCGCTTGAAGGCCGAGGCGGCAGTCGTCCTGGGGGTGAATATTTCCGCCGACCGTCTCAGTTTTTCCGTTGCCAATCTGAAGGCCGAGGAAATTCATGCCCTCTCCCTTCCCGCGCAACCGAAGCGCGATGGGCTGGTAACAACCTTGCAAAATGTGGAAGCCGGGTTGCGCCGGGCGGTGCAATCGGCGGGCTTGGCGCTTGCCGAAATCGCCGGGGTTGGCATCGCTCTGCCGGGCATGATCGATGCCGCGCAAGGGATCTGCCATTGGTCGCCGCTGTTCGGCCCTGGCCCGCTGCCGATCGTAGCCCCGTTAAGCCAGGCCCTGGGGCTGCCCTGCGTAATGGATAACGAGGCGCGGTTGGTGGCACTGGCCGAAGCCTGGTTCGGGAGTGAGGCGGATGGAACTTTTCTGGTCGTCACGGTCGATCAGGGGGTCGGCATGGCGCTGGTCCAGAAGGGGGAAGTGCTGCGCGGGGCCTTTGGTCTGGGGTCGGAGTTCGGACATACCCGCCACCGAGACGATGGGCCGCTGTGTCAATGCGGTAAGCGCGGTTGTGTTGAAGCTTTTACCGCCGATTACGCCATCGCCCGCGCCGCCGATCCGTTCCTCTCGCCCGCCCCCCATGCCTCCCCCCAGATCCGGTTTCAGGAAGCGCTAGCGGGCGCGCGGGCGGGGAACCCCGATCTAACGGCGGTTTTTGCCGAGGCAGGGCGCATTTTGGGCGGGGAGCTTGCCAATGTTTGCAATCTCTTCAATCCAGCGCGGGTCATTCTGGCCGGATCGGGTATTCGGGCGGGCGGGCTATTGTTAAAGCCCCTGCGTGCGGCGTTTGACGCCCGGCTCATCGCCCCGCTGGTCGGGCGAATTCCCCTGACCCCCTTACCCGACGGGCTGGACCTATGGGCGCGCGGGGCGGCAGCCCTGGTGGTGCGGGGGCTTTATTCGGCCCCCTGGCACCGTCGCGCTTGATTTTTTACCTGTCGAAATAAACCGGCTTGCAATCACCCGGCAGCGGCTTTACCGTTTTTTTCAGCATCCAAAATAATTAACGCCATACGGCGCGGATGCCGCCGGGCAGCCTTGCCTGGCCTAAAGAAGCGCCGCAGAGCGCCAAGAGGAGGAAACGACAGATGAGCTTCAAGAAATTCGCCCTAGGTTTGGCTGCGGGCGCGTCGCTGCTGGCCCTAACCACCGGGGCGCAGGCGCAATCGAAACTGGTTGTCGGCGTCTCCTGGTCCAATTTCCAGGAAGAGCGTTGGAAGATCGACGAAGCCGCAATCAAAAAGCAGCTTGCCGCCGTGGGGGCCGAGTACATTAGCGCCGACGCCCAGTCGAACCCACAAAAGCAACTGGCCGATGTGGAAAGCCTGATCGCGCGCGGTGCCAAGGCGCTGATCGTGCTGGCCCAGGATGCCCAGGCCATTCAGCCCGCCGTCGCTAAAGCCAAAGCCGAAAAAATCCCGGTGCTTGGCTACGACCGGCTGATCGAAGTCCCCGGCGTCTTCTACCTGACCTTCGACAATATCGAAGTGGGGCGGATGATGGCGCGCGAAATCCAGAAGGCCAAGCCGACCGGCAATTACGTCTTCATTAAAGGCTATAACGCCGACCCGAACGCCGATTTCCTGGCGATGGGGTCGAAGGAAGTGCTGAAGCCCGCCATCGATAAGGGCGATATTAAAATCGTCGGCGAGCAATATACGGATCGTTGGCTGCCGGAAAATGCCCAGAAGAATATGGAGCAGATTCTGACCGCCAATAACAATAAGGTCGATGCCGTTGTTGCCGCCAATGACGGTACGGCAGGCGGCGCGGTGGCCGCGATGACCGCCCAGGGCCTCTCCGGCATTCCGATCTCTGGTCAGGATGCCGATCAGGCGGCGCTGAACCGCATCGCGCGCGGCCTGCAGACCGTGACGATCTGGAAGGATGCCCGCACGCTTGGCCAAAAGGCCGCCGAAGTGGCCGCCGAACTGGCCAAGGGCACGGCGATGGATAAGATCCCTGGTTCGTTCAAATGGGGCGACGGCCCGAATAAGGTTTCGCTCGATACGATCCTGCTGAAGCCGGTGCCCGTAACGCGCGACAATCTCGACGTGGTCATCGCGGCGGGTTGGAGCACGAAGGAGCAAGTGTGCCGCGGCGTGACCAGTAATCCGCCGGCAGCCTGCAAGTAACTCTCTCTCCCCCTTTCTACCCCTGGGGCGTCTGTGCTGCCCCAGGGGGCTTTTCGACCCCGCCTTGGGGAGTTTTTCCGAATGCAGTCTTTTTCTCTCCGGCGTCTTGCGGCGGCGACGGGGCTTGATACGCGCCTGCTGGCCATGGCCGGGGCTTTGGTGCTGATCGCCCTAGTGTTCAATTCGCTGTCCGGCGGTGCCTTTCTCTCTCCGCGTAATCTATGGAACCTCGCGGTGCAAAGTTCGATGGTGGGGATTCTTGCCACGGGCATGGTGTTGGTCATCGTCACGCGCAATATCGACCTGTCGGTTGGCTCGGTCCTTGGGGCCATCGGCATGGTGGCTGCAGTGGTGCAGGTGCAACTCCTCCCGCCGGGTGTTTGGTGGAACACACCGCTAACGATTTTGGCGGCGGTCGCGTTCGGGGTGGCGATTGGGGCGTTTCAGGGCTTTTGGATTGCCTATCGGCACGTTCCGTCGTTTATCGTGACCTTGGCTGGGTTGTTGGTGTTTCGCGGCGTTGCTTGGATGGTCACGGAAGGCCGCACGGTTGCCCCGATGGAAGAGAGCTTCCAACTTCTCGGCGGCGGTTTGCGCGGCAGCATCGGGGCTAGCTGGAGCTGGGCGCTCGGCCTGCTGGCGATTGCCGCGGTGGTCTATCAGCTGGTCCGCGCCCGGCACCGTCGCAAGAGCTATGGGTTTACTGAAAAGCCGCTGTGGGGCGATATTTTGACCGGTGGTCTCTGGATTGGGGCAATCGTGGCGTTTGTAGCCACGATGAATTCCTACAATCGGCCCGGCACGACCATCCCGCAGGGCATTCCCATCCCGGTCTTGCTCCTGATCGGCACGATTTTGGTGATGGAAACCATCGCCCGCACAACGCGCTTTGGCCGCTATGTGTTTGCTTATGGCGGCAATCCGGAAGCGGCGCGCCTCGCCGGGATCGATGTGCGCAAACTGGTGCTGATGATCTTCGTCATCATGGGCATTCTGGCGGCGGTCGCTGGGGTTCTGGCAACGGCGCGGCTGAATGCTGGGGTGAACTCGACCGGCACTCTGGCCGAACTGTCGGTGATCGCGGCGGTAGTGATCGGCGGGACCAGTCTTGCGGGCGGGGCCGGATCGATTGCCGGGGCGATCCTGGGGGCGGTCATTATGCAAAGCCTGGAGAACGGCATGGTGCTGTTGGGCCTGCCCAGCGCGCTGCAGCAGGTGGTGATCGGCATGGTGCTCATTCTCGCGGTCTGGGCCGATGTCGTCTATCGCCGCCGCATGGCCTGACGGGAGAAACAGAATGCGCACCCCTTTGATCGAAATGCGTCATATTCACAAGCACTTCGGCGGTGTCGTGGCGCTCGATGATGTGTCGGTCAGCCTGCACCGGGGCGAGGTGGTTGGCCTCTTGGGCCATAATGGTGCCGGCAAATCGACGCTGATTAAAATTCTCTCCGGTGCTTACGAGGCGGACGGCGGCGAGATTCTCATCGACGGTCAGCCGGTGACAATCCGCAGCCCGCGCGACGCCCGCGCGTCCGGGATCGAGACGATCTATCAAACCCTCGCCCTGGCCGATAATCTTGATGCCGTCGCGAATGTCTTCCTGGGACGAGAAATCGTTACCCCCTTTGGGCGGCTCGACGATGCGGCGATGGAACATGCGACGCGCGAGGTTCTGTCGAAGCTGAAGGTCGTCGATCTCAAATCCGTCCGCGCGCCGGTGTCCAGCCTATCGGGCGGTCAGCGGCAATCGATTGCCATCGCCCGCGCCATCCATTTCAAGGCGCAAATCTTGATTATGGACGAACCCTGCGCCGCCTTGGGGCCGCAGGAAACGGCGATGGTGGCGGCGGTGATCCAGGAATTGAAACGCCAGGGCCTGGGGATTTTCCTCATCAGCCACGATCTGCACGATGTTTTTGAGCTGGCCGACCGGCTGACGGTGATGAAGGGTGGCCGCGTCGTCGGCCATTGCCACACCAAAGACGTCAGCCACGATGATGTGCTGGGCATGATTATCGGCGGCAAAATGCCGGATAAGGCCACGGCAACCCTCTGATACAATTAAAGAAAACGCCCACGACTGGGCAAGGAGCGATTATGGGGTACTTCAGCGATCTTCCCACCGTCCGCTACGAGGGGCCGGAGAGCCGCAATCCGCTGGCTTTCCGCTATTATCAGCCAGATCGGCTGGTGCTGGGCAAGCCGATGGTCGAGCATCTGCGCCCGGCGGTGTGCTATTGGCACAGCTTCTGCTGGCCGGGCAGCGATGTGTTCGGCCCCGGTACCTTCACCCGCCCGTGGCTGGCCCTGGGCGAGGGGCTGGACGCGGCAAAAGCCAAGGCGGATGATGCTTTTGACTTTTTCCAAAAGCTAACCATTCCCTATTTCGCTTTCCACGATGTCGATGCGATCACGCTGGGCGATAACCTCACCGACGCGCGCCGCAACCTCGATGCAATTGCCGATTATTTTGCGCAGAAAATGCAACAAACCGGGGTGAAGCTACTGTGGGGCACGGCGAACCTCTTTTCCCATCCGCGCTATCAGGCGGGCGGCGCGACCAATCCCGATCCGGCGATCTTCGCCTATGCGGCGGGCCAGGTGCGCAATATGCTGGAAGTGACCCATCGCCTGGGCGGCAAGAACTATGTGCTGTGGGGTGGGCGCGAAGGCTATGACACGCTGCTGAATACCGATATGCGTCAGGAACTCGACCAATTGGGCCGGTTCCTGAATTTGGTGGTCGAGCATAAGCATAAGATCGGCTTCAAGGGCACGATCCTGATCGAACCGAAACCCTGCGAGCCGACCAAGCATCAATACGACTTCGACGCCGCCACCGTGCACGCCTTCTTGGCCAAATACGGGCTGCTGGGCGAAGTGAAGCTGAACCTTGAGGTGAATCACGCCACCCTGGCGGGCCATAGTTTCGAGCATGAGGTCGCCTACGCCCTCGGTTACGGGCTGCTCGGCAGTGTCGATATCAACCGCGGTGACCCGCAGAACGGCTGGGATACCGACCAGTTCCAGAATGATATTCAGGAAACCACCCTGGTTATGTATCGCCTGCTGCAGGCGGGCGGGTTGGACACCGGCGGTTTTAACTTCGACGCGAAGGTGCGCCGCCAGTCGATCGATGCGGTTGATATGCTGCACGGTCACGTTGGCGGGTTGGACCTGCTGGCCCGCGCCCTGCTGAATGCCGAAGCGCTGCTGGCCGATGGGCAGTTGCCCGGCTTCGTCGCCACCCGCTATGCCGGATGGAAGACCGCCCAGGGTGCGGATATTCTGGCGGGCAAACTCTCGTTGGCGGAGATTGCCGATCAGGCCGTCGCCGCCCCGGTGCCGCACCCGGTCTCCGGCCGTCAGGAAATGCTGGAAAACCTCGTCCAGCGCTTCATTTAGGAGCCTTGCCTGTGTATTTGGGGATCGATCTCGGCACCTCCGGCGTCAAACTGCTGTTAGTGGACGATGCGGATACTATCCGCGCTGAAGCCAGCGCAGCGCTGACCGTGCAGCGCCCGCAGCCTCTATGGTCGGAGCAAAACCCCGCCGATTGGTGGGCGGCGCTGGAAACGGCCCTGGCGGCCTTGCGGCGCGATCATCCCCAAGTCCTGGCGTCGGTGCGCGGTATCGGTCTGTCGGGCCAGATGCACGGCGCCGTTCTGCTGGATCGGGATAACCGCGTGCTGCGCCCTGCAATCCTGTGGAACGATGGGCGCAGCGGCGCGGAATGCGCGGAACTGGAAGCCTTGGTGCCGCAGTCGCGCCAGATCACCGGCAATCTCGCCATGCCCGGCTTCACCGCGCCGAAGCTGCTGTGGGTAAAAAAGCACGAACCGGAGGTTTTCGCCCAGGTTGCCCGCGTGCTGCTGCCGAAGGACTATCTGCGCCTGCGCTTGACGGGGGCGGCGATCTCCGACCTTTCGGATAGTGCCGGAACCCTCTGGCTTGATGTGGCCGCCCGCGATTGGTCGGACGCGATGCTCGCGGCCACCGGTCTTACGCGGGCAGCGATGCCAACGCTGGTCGAAGGCTCGGCCGTCGGGGGGCTGCTGTTGCCCGATATCGCGGCTGCTTTTGGCCTGCCTGCCGGGATTCCGGTCGCGGGCGGGGCGGGGGATAATGCCGCCGGGGCGGTCGGGATCGGCTGCATTGCGCCGGGGAATGGCTTCATCTCTCTCGGCACCTCCGGCGTGCTGTTCACGGCGACGGAAGGGTTTGCCCCCAATCCCGCCCAGGCGGTGCATAGTTTCTGCCACGCGGTGCCGGGGCGCTGGCATCAGATGGCGGTGATGCTGAGTGCGGCGGCGTCCCTCACGTGGGTTGCGCGCGTGACCGGCGCGGCGAGTGAGGCGGCGCTGATTGCAGAGATTGCGGCGGAAACCCACGGGCCGGGGCGGGAGCTGTTCCTGCCCTATCTTTCGGGGGAGCGCACGCCGCATAATAACCCGCACGCGACCGGGCTGTTTGCCAATCTCACCCATAAAACCCGCCGTAGCGACCTGGGGCGCGCCGTGTTGGAAGGCGTAGGCTTCGCCTTTGCCGATGGATTGGCGGCGCTGCGAGCGGCGGGAACGGTGGTTGACAGCCTTTCGGTTATCGGTGGCGGCGCACGGTCGCGGCTGTGGGGGGGAATTCTCGCCTCGATCCTCGATCTGCCGCTCACCTATCCCACGGGGGCCGATTTCGGCCCAGCCTTTGGCGCGGCGCGGCTAGCGCGGCTGGCGGCAACCGGGGAAGACCCGGCGGTGGTCTGCCGTCCCCCGGTGGTCGATCATAGTATCGAACCTAACCCCGCGTGGCGTGATGCCTATCGGGCGCAGTATCAGGCTTTCCGCGCGGCCTATCAGCCGCCCCCGGTGGCAGGTGGATCGTCATAACCCCGTCGCAATATTGCAGGGTCGCGGTCGGCGACAGGTCGAGACCGCTCCCCCACGCCTGCAAGAAAGCCGTCGCCTCAGGCCCGGTCCACCGGCGCGGAAAATCCGCGGTCGTCGGCTCGGTCCCGCCGCCGAGGCGGAGTGCATAGACGTCGATACGGATTAAGTATCTATTCTCGAAGGTTAGGCAGGCTAGCAGGCTGCGCCAAATCTCTGGATGCGGGCGAACGCTGGCGCGCTGCGAGTGAAACAGGAAATTGCCAAGCCCAAAGAAGGCAGGCTTGCCGCCGATCAGGGCGGCAGTTTGCAGCACTGGGGCACCATGGCCTAGAAATACATCCGCTCCTGCTGCCAGTAAACGTTCGGCCACGGACCGCACCCAGGGGCCAGGGGTTTGCCAGTCGGCGGGCCAATGATGGGTGTGCAGCGAGGCGATGACCAAGTCCCCGCTGGCCTTAGCAGCGGCGATTGCCGTTTCCTGCCGGACCAAATCATCGGGGGCGACGTGCCAGGTTTCGGCGGCGGTTTCGGCGGGATAGAGGGGCAGGCCAAAGAAATCCACACAGCCTGCTGGGGCGGGGGATTGAAAGCCGACCGCCACCCGCGTTGCCAGCCGCTGCGCATGACCAACGGTTTCAGCATAGGCGGTCATTTCGGCCAGTAAAGCAGGGGGCACCGCCAAGCGCCGCTCCACGCGCAGTCGATTGACGCCGGGGCGGCTGCCGCGTCCCTGCTTCCCATCACTGGCATAGACCGAGGCATCCCACGGCCCGGCGTCCATCGCCACCAAGGCCACCCCCCGCCCGCTGGCAGCGGCTGTTGCCGCCGTAAGCGTCGGCCCGGTTCCGGCGGTGGTAAAGCCGCGGGCCGCCGTTTCGGCCAAGGTGGAAAGAATACCGTTCGGCCCTAGATCGCCCGCGTGATTATTGGCCAGCGACAGATGGGTAAAGCCGAAGCGGACTAAAGCCCCCAGGAGTGCCGGGGAAACGCCATGGGCAGCCTTATCTTTAGTCGGCCAACCGCCAAACCGCCCGGCGATGCAGCCCTCGAAATTGGTGAAGGCGGCATCGCAGCCCTGGATAATGTCGGCAACCGCTTGTGCTTCGGGATTATCGGTGGCGAACGGGTCGTGGCGGATCAGGGATTGACCCGCCACGGCCAGCCGTAGCCTATTGGCGGCGGACATTCATTGCGACCGTATGTTCATCGCGCCGCCCCTGGTAGGTTAGCCCTTTGCGGGTCGCCCAGGCCACTTTCTGCCAATAGAGCGGAATGATACCCACATCCTCGAAGGCGATTTTGGTTGCATGTTGCAGCAGAATTTCGCGCTTATCGTCATCGAATTCCGCGATCCCCTGTTCCAGCAGCAGATCGAAGTTCGTGTTGGAGTAGCGGGTGCGGTTGTTGCCGCCCAAACCCTTATCCTTATCGAACGTATGTAGCACACTATCAAGACCAGCTGAAGCCTCGCCCGTGGTTGACCCATAGCTGAACAGGAAAGCCGAATATTCCCCGGCGGTTGCGGCCTTGGCGAAGACGCTATAGGGCAGGGTCTGGACTCCATTTACCTTGATGCCGCCGCGCGCAAAAAGCTGACCGATGGTCTGGGTCACGGCACTATCCTGGGCAAAGCGATCGTTCGAGCCGTGCAGGGTAAGGCCAAATCCTTTGGGCCAGCCTGCATCGATCAGTAGTTTTTTTGCCCCGTCGGGATCATAGGCAGCGGGCTGGATCGCCGGATCATGGCCGAAAACCCCTTCGGGAACCATTTGACCTGCGGGGGTTCCGGCGTTGGTCAAAACCCGTTCCACGAGGCGCGGACGGTCGATCAGTTTGGACAGGGCCAACCGTACCCTTTGGTCCTTCAGCGGGTTCTTGGTCATCGGCTTTCCCTCGCTATCGGTCACGAAGGGGCTGACATCGCGGGCGCTATCGAGGGCCAGATAGATCAGCCGTAGCGACGAGGCTTCGGCCACGCTGATATTCGGATCGCTCTTCAGTTCTTCGACAAAATTTGGCGGCACCAGATCGATCATTTGCACATCGCCCGCCTTCAAAGCGGCAACCCGCGCGGCGGCGTTGCTTATGAACCGAAGCTGCACCCGCTCGAAGGCCGGTTTTTCGCCCCAATAGTGATCGTTGCGCACAAGGTTCAGCTGGGCACCTGGCACCCAATCCACGAACTTATACGGCCCCGTGCCAATCGCGGCGCTGCCTTTGTTGAATTGATCGTTGCTGGCTCCGTCGGCAGCTTTTTTCGAGACGATGAACACTCGGCCAATTTCATTCACGAACAGCGGGTCGGGGGTTTTGGAGGTGATGCGGAGGGTCAGCGGATCGAGGATCTCCATTTTCTCGATTCCCGCCACGGACGGGGCAAAGGATGCGGGGGAATTCGGGATCGTCGGCGGACGTTGTAGCGAGAAAACCACATCTTCGGCAGTAAAGGGGCTGCCATCATGGAAGGTGACATTCGGGCGCAGTTTCACCTCCCATAAGGTCGGCGATAGGGCCTTCCATGATAGGGCAAGCTGGCGCGTGGCCCGCATATTCTCGTCAACCCCCGCCAACCGCTCGAAGATATGGGCGGCGGTCATCTGATTATTGCCGGTGCGGGCGAACTGTGGGTCGATCGAGACCGGCTCGTTCCCACGGGCGATAATCAGGTCGGGGGCTTGGCCGAGGGCGGTTCCGGCGACCAGGGCGGCAGTCAGGCCAAAGGCCAGGGCAAACGGGCGAAGGCGGTGTAGCATGGTCAGTCTCCCAGTCGGTCATTGTAAGGTTTGGCCGCCGTAAGTTGCGGCAGGATTAACCGCGACGGATGCGCGGCATCGGTATGGATGCGCACTTCCGCCGTTTGCGTGGGGCCGCTGGCCCAAGCAGGGCCGCCGGTCTGTGGGTTCACGTCGAAATGCGGGAAATTAGAACTGGCGATATCCAGCCGCAACCGATGCCCGGCCTTGAACAGGTTGGCGGTTGGAAAGGCCTCGACCCGCACCGCATAAATTTCGCCCGGCACCATCGGGCGGGGAGTTTCCCACCCATCGCGAAAGCGGCAGCGCAGAATCCCATGGGTTAGGTTCAGGGCAAATCCCTGGGGATAGTCGGCGTTGGGCGGGTAAACATCGATTAGCTTCAGACAGATATCCACATCCGGGGCCGAACAGCTGACGAAGATTTCCGCCACGATTGGCCCGGTAATGTCTAAATCTTCGGTCAGGGGGGCGGTCTCGAACACCAGCACATCCGGGCGGCTGGCCAGGGGCAGATAGGGCGGTCGGCAGCCGAAAAAACGCGGGTCTTCGCGCTGGTCGAAGCCGCCGCCTTCCATGATCGGTGCCCCGGAGGTAATGGCCCCGCCAATGGTGGGGACGGGATTCTTGGGGTCCGAAAGATAGGCGCGGCACGCGGTGGCTACGCTTGGTGGGGCGCAGTCCAAGCCCCCCTCGGCGGTTAGGAAGTAATCGTGAGTGGCCGGGCTGGGCGGCCAGGTATCGGCCTGCATCCAAGCCCCGCCATGGTCGAGCCGCCCGTCGCTTCGACGCGTGCCGCTGCCGCCCCCCATCCGAAAATAGCGGACAGCGGGGGGGGGCGGGTGGGTCGCGGTGCCGAAAACCTGGGCGAACCAGTTTAGACGAAACCTTAGGAAATCTGGCGCCAGCGAGCCATCGAGCGTGGCCGCCGGGCCGAAATCGACATCGCCGGAAAAACGATCACTGCGTCGCCCATGTAACCAGGGGCCGAGGACCAGATAGGTTGGGCTTTTCCGCCCCGCTGCCGTCAGGGCCATAAAATTCTCTGTCGCGGTGCGCGGATAGGGATCATACCAGCTGGACATCAGCAGGATCGGCACATCCGGTACCTGCGCCAAATGCCCCAGGGCATAAAGCCCCGGTTGTTGCCAGGTTTCGTCGAATTCTTCCGCCTGCCATTGGCTGAAGAAATAGGCTTCATACTCCGGCACCCAGCGCAGGGGACTATGTCCTGGTTTCCACGGCAACCGCTGAAACCAGGCGCGGATATCTTCTTGGGCCAGGGCGGCGGCGGTCAGCGCGTCAGTCTTGGCGGCAGTGCTCAGGCAGGCCTGCTTATACGCCCAGGTCGCCTGCTTTAGCTCGAAGGCCCCGCCTTGCCGAATACCGCCCTGGTACGCACTGGAAAACCCCCCGCTATCAAGCAGCATTCCCGCTAGCCCTGGCGGGGACAGGCAGGCGAGCGCCATTTGCGTATGCGCCCCATAGGACAGCCCCAGGGTAGCGATGCGGCCATCGCACCAAGGCTGGGCGGCCAGCCAAGCCAAACTATCGGCCCCATCGGCGGCTTCCCCGGTATATTTACTGAACCGCCCTTCCGATCCATAGCGTCCCCGGCAATCCTGAAGAGCGACGATATAGCCCGCACGGGCAAACTGGCAGGCGACCAAGGGGCGTTCGACCGGGACGCGGTTGGTCGCGGTTATTTCGGAATGGGAAGCCGAGCGCCTGTCGTAAGGGGTACGCTCTAGCAAAACCGGGCGGGGACCGGGGGCAGGTTCCCCCGCGGCGGCTGGGAAATAAAGATCGGTCGCCAGCCGCACCCCATCGCGCATGGCGATCATCACATTGGACCAACGAATGACGCGGCCATCGTCGAGAAGTTCCGTCATCATGCTGGTTCTCTAAGGTGGCAGGCGGCGATATGGCCGGGGCCGACGGGGCGCAGCACGGGCTTTTCCTGTCGGCAACGATCAATCGCGGCAGAGCAGCGGGGGTGGAAATGGCAGCCCGGCGGCGGGGTCAGGGGCGAAGGGATCTCGCCTTTCACCGGCGCAAACCGCTGCCGACCGGCCCCAACGCGCGGGATTTGCGATAGAAGCGCTTGCGAATAAGGGTGCTGCGGCTGGGCAAACAGCACTTCGGTCGGCGCAAGTTCGACGAGCCGCCCCAGGTAGAGAATTGCCACCCGGTCAGAAATATGCTCGACCACCGACAGATCGTGGCTGATGAACAGATAGGTCAGGCCGCGCGCCCGCCGCAGGTCCATAAACAGGTTCAGCACCTGCGCCTGAATAGAAACATCCAGCGCCGCGACCGATTCGTCGCAGACCAGCAGATCGGGCTTTACGGCCAAGGCACGGGCAATGCCAATCCGCTGCCGCTGCCCGCCGGAAAATTGATGCGGGTAGCGGTGTCGAAAATCAGGGTCCAGCCCAACGTCTTCCATCACGGCGGCCACATAATCTTCCATCTCACGCCGGCGGATCAGCCCGTGGTACAGCGGCGCTTCCCCGATGGTTTCGATAATCTTCAGACGAGGGTTCAGCGAGGACATAGGGTCTTGAAAGATCATCTGAATACCAAGACCCGCGATCCCCGATCCCACGGGGCGGCCATGGTACAGAACCCGCCCGTCGCTGGCGGGCATAATCCCGGCAACAATCCGCCCTAGGGTTGATTTGCCGCAACCGCTTTCCCCAACAATACCAACAACTTCGCCGGTCTTGACCGTTAGCGAAACCGCATCCAGGGCGTGGACGGTCGACTCGTCGACCCGCGCCCCCAGGTGGCGAGCGATTTTGCCGGCAAGGTCGGGCTTATTTTCAAAGCGCTTGCTGACCTCGGCAATCTCCAGAATCGGGGCGGTCATCGCTCCTCCAGCACAACAGGATGAAAACAGGCGGCCTGGCGACCATCGCCCCGCAGCACCAACGGCGGGCGGGCATGGCAGCGGTCATCGGCCGCCGTGCAGCGCGGGGCAAAAGCGCATCCCGGCGGTAGGGTGGCCAGCGACGGGGTCATGCCGCTGATCTGCTGCAAACGCGCGCCGCGCTGATTGACGCTGGGTAAGGATTGCAGCAGCCCCAGCGTGTAGCGGTGTAGGGGGGCGGCCAGGGTTGGTTCGGTTGGCCCGAATTCCACCATCCGCCCGGCGTACATAACGGCGATCCGGTCAGCCAGCCCGGCGACGACGCCCAAATCATGGCTAATCCAGATCAGCGCCGTACCGCTGGTTCGGCACAATGTCTGCACCTCGAACAGAATTTGCGCTTGGATCGTGACATCCAGCGCGGTTGTCGGTTCGTCTGCGATAATCAGGTCCGGGTCGAGCAGTAGGGCGATGGCGATTGCCACCCGCTGCCGCATTCCGCCGGAAAGCTGGTGCGGGTAGCACAGCAGCCGTTCATCGGGGGCGGGAATGCCAACTTTCGCCAGTACATCGCGCGCCCGCTGCCGGGCGGCGTCCCGGCTTAGGTCGGTGTGGGCCTGCACGGTTTCGATCATCTGCGTGTCGATACGCAGAACCGGGTTTAGGGTCATCATCGGGTCTTGAAAGATCATAGCGATGCGATTGCCGCGCAGCCGGCGCAGCCCTTCGGCATCGAGCGTCAGCAAGTTCTGGCCCTGAAACAGGATCTTGCCGGCGGTCACCCGTCCCGGCGGCTCGACCAAGCCTAGGATGGAAAAGCCGGTTACGGATTTGCCAGAGCCGCTTTCGCCAACCAGGCCCAGGATTTCGCCCTTTTCAAGATCGAAGGAAATAGCATCGACCGCGCGAGCCGGGCCTTTCGGGGTGGGAAATTCGGTCACAAGATTCTGGACCGACAGAAGCGGGTCGCGCATGGCCGTTAGCGTCCCTGAAGCCGGGGGTTGAGAATTTCCCGCAGCCGATCGCCCGCGATATTGATGCTGAAGATCAGCACCAGCAGCAGAAGGCCGGGGAAGACGGCGACCCAATATTTGCCGGTCAGCAAATGTTCATAGCCATTGGCGATCAGTAACCCTAGGGAGGGTTCGGTGATCGGCAGACCAATGCCAAGGAACGATAGGGTCGCTTCGGTGGCGATGGCAGAGGCGATTTGCAGCGTGCCGACGACAATGACGGGCGGCAGACAGTTCGGCAGCAAGTGCCGCAGAATAATCCGCCCCGGCCCTAGGCGCAGGCAGCGCGCCGCCTCGATATAATCCTTCGAGCGTTCGACCAACGCGGCCCCGCGCACGACACGGGCGAAATAGGCCCATTGCACCAGGATCAGGGCGAAGATTAGCTTCCCCACCCCCTGGCCCAGGAAGGCCATAATCATCAGCGCCACCAGAATGGTCGGAAAACTCAGCATAAAATCGACGAGACGCATGATGAGCGTTTCGATACGCCCGCCGAAATAGCCCGCCATCAATCCCAGGACAGTGCCCAGCGAAACGGCGATCACACAGGCGCTCACCCCGACCGCCAGGCTGGTCCGCAGCCCATAGACCATAGTGGATAGCATATCGCGCCCCTGGGCATCGGCCCCCAGCAGGAAAGTAAACCCGGCTTCGGCCCGATCACCGGGGGGCAGCATATTGTCGCCAAGGCCGAGTTCGGCAAGGTTATAGGGGTTCTGTGGAACCAGCGAGGGGCCAATCAGCGCGGTCAGCAGGAGGAACAGCACCATCACGGCTGCCACAACCGCCAGCGGCGAGCCGGCGAAGAGGCGCAAAAGCATCGCGGCGGTCATCAGCGTTTCTCCGCCAGCCGAACGCGCGGATCGAGCGCCGAGTACAGAATATCCACCAAAAGATTGATAGTGATGAACATCGCCACCACGACCATCAGGTAAGCAACGACCACGGGCCGGTCGAGCTTGTAGATACTGTCGATAATCAACTTGCCAGAGCCAGGCCAGGCGAAAACCGTTTCGGTCACGGTGGCGAAAGCGACCAATTGCCCGAACTCAAGGCCGGTCACAGTCACAATCGGTACCAGAATATATTTCAGTACATGCACCCCGATGATGCGGCGCTCCCGCAGTCCCTTTGCGCGGGCGAATTTCACGAAATCCAACACCAGCGCCTCGCGCACCCCAGCACGGGTTAGGCGGATGAGCAGGGCGGTTTTGAATAGGGCCAGGTTAATGGCGGGCAACAGCAGGTGCCGCCAGCCGTCGAGCGTGGCAAGGCTGGTTTTGATCCCAAAAATCTCACCGATCTCGCCGCGCCCATTCGAGGGGAGCCAGCCGAGCAGCACCGCGAAAATCCAAACCAGCATCATCCCCTGCCAGAAACTCGGCAGGCTGAACCCAAAGATGGACGCGGTAACGATGCTGCGATCCACCAGCCCATCGCCGCGTAATCCCGCCCATAGACCCAAGGGAATCCCGATCCCCACCGCCAGCAGCAGCGCGACAAAGGCGAGTTCCAAGGTGGCCGGCAAGCGAGCAAGGATAAGGGAAATCGACGGTTCGTTATAAACGAAGCTGCGCCCCAGATCGCCTTGCACCGCATTCCATAGGAAGGTCGCATATTGCACATGCAGCGGTTGGTCGAGGCCCAGCATGGCCACCGCCTGATCCCGCTCCGCCGCTGTGGCATCGGGGTCGATCAGCAGGAGCGCCGGGTCGCCGACGCCATACAGGCCGATAAAGACGATGACGGACACCGCCAAAATGACGATACAGCTTTGCAGCAATCGTCGGATTATGAAGATCAGCACGGTTCCCGGTCCCTAAGATTATTATGGTTCTGTGAAACCCCAGGAAAGATCATTGCGCCGCTCCCCGCATTAACGGAAATCGTTTGTTCTGATGGGGCTATTAGGGAAGATTATCTGCCTCGGACGGTGGCTGTGGAGGGTCTGGTGCCGATGGAAAATTTGACGCTGACCTTGCGCCATTTGCGTGTGTTTCGGGCGATCATGGCCACGGGATCGGCGACCGCCGCTGCGGATCGGTTAGCGATCACCCAGCCTGCCGTTAGCCAGCAACTGGCCCAATTGGAAGAGGCGCTGGGCCTTAAACTCTTCGAGCGCAAAGCCGGTCGGCTGACGGCCACCGATTCGGCGGTCGAACTGCATCGGGAGGTGGCCAATGCTTTCGATAGTATCGAACGGATCGTCAATCTCGCCAGCCGCCTGAAAGCCGATGCCCCCGCCGTGCTGCGCATCGGGGCGGCCCATAGTCTGGGGGTACAGGTTTTGCCGCAAATCTGTGGGGCCTTCGCCGACCGCTACCCGGCCTTAGGCTTCGATCATCAGGCCGCGCATTACGAGGTTTTAGGCGGTCAAGTGGCGTCTGGCGCGCTGGACCTTGCGATTCTGAAACGCCCAGTCACCCATCCTGGCACCCGCATTCTCCAGAGTTTTGAGGCGAGAACCGTTTGCATCATTCCCGCCCGGCACCCATTGGCCCAGAAGCGCGGCCCCCTGGCTCCGGACGATCTGCGCGACGTGCCGCTGGTGATGTTGCGGCGCGACAGCCCGTCCCGGCACGTCTTGGAACAGGCGCTGCTGGCCGCAGGTGTGCATCCACGCGTAAAGGTGGAAGCAATGACCGTTGCCGCCTGCTGCGGGTTCGCGTCGGTTGGTCTGGGGGTTGCCGTGGTGAACGAGCTGATGGCGATGCAGTTTGAAAGTTCGGCGGTAACCCTGCGCCCGATCAGCTTGGGGGATGACCGACAGATTTTTGATCTGGTCATCCCGATTGGCACCAGCCCGCCGCCCCTGGTAACGGAATTTGCTGATTTTATCGTGGCATGGGTGGCGGAGAGTTTGGCCGGGTTCCGCCAACGGCACTAGCGGCGGCCCCCGGCAGAAACTCTCCCTGATGCCGGGCAACAGTTTCGGCAATGAAATCTGCCGTTGCGGCAACGCGGGCCAGGGCACGCAGGTCTTCGTGCACGATCAGCCAAAAGCTGCGGGTAACGGTAATCTCCTGGGCAAGCACCGGCACCAGCGTTGGTTCGGGGTCGGCGATGAAGCGGGGGAGGATGCACAGGCCTGCCCCGGCCAGGGTAGCCTTATGCTGGGCAATCAGATTGCTGCTTTTTAGGCGCGGCGTAATGTCGCCCAGGGCGGCGATATAATCGAGTTCCGGGGTGAAAATCAGATCGTCGATATAGCCAATAAAGCGATGGCCGGGCAGATCCGCGCGGGTTTGGATCGCTGGGTGCGCGGCCAGATACTCGGCGGTTGCGTAAAGTCGTAGCTGATAATCGGTGAGTTTACGCACAACCAGCCGCCCTTCGGTGGGGCGAGAGAGGCTGATGGCAATATCGGCTTCGCGCTTCGACAGGCTAAAGACGCGCGGCGTTGCCACGAGTTGCACTTCCAACTGCGGGTGTCGGTCGCACAGCCGGGCGATATGCGGGGCCAGGAAATAGCTGCCGAACCCATCGGGTGCGCCAACCCGGACGGTCCCGCTCATGGCGCGGTCGGCATCGCCGACGAGGCCTTGCGCGGCAATCGCGGCGCGTTCCATTTCCTCCGCCACGCTGCGCAGCCGTTCGCCCTCTGCCGTTAGGGTGAACCCATCCGGGCGGCGGTCGAACA